>JAYVZL010000281.1:0-9647 GCA_043783505.1 Elusimicrobiota bacterium | reverse complement strand
GCCACCTGATCTCGATTCCCGCCGGCATCCTTAAGATGCCCGTGGGCGCGTTTTCCGCGGCGACCACCGCCGGGGCGTTCCTCTGGTGCACGGTGCTGTCCTGGTTCGGGATGAAAGTCATCGGCGATTCCCCCCAACTGCTCGATTCTCCCGCGGAACTCGCCCACGCCCTCAAGGCCAAGATGCACTTGGTCGTCCTGGCCGTCGTTCTGTTCGCCGCGGCCTACGCGGCGATGACCTGGCTTAAGAAGCGGGCATCCAAAACCGAGCGTTCACAAGCCTAAGTGAATCCGTAAAGAAGCGTCTACCGCCTCCATCGCCCCCACCGGTAGCACGCCGACTTTCTTCCCAAAACGACTTTTGTCCATCGCGCGCAGCTGATGCGTCTTCACGCGCGCTCGGCGGCCGTCCCCGATCAGGCCCTCGGGGACGGCCGCCTCGTGCGGCTTAAGAGACGCCGTGGAAGACGACAGCGGTGCGACGGTGACTGTGGCCATATGCTCATTATGCCCGTCATCGGACACCACGACGGCCGGACGCACCTTGCGTATTTCCGCGCCGACGGCGCCTCGGAAATCCACCCAGTATACTTCGCCGCGTCTGATCACCAATCCGCTCCCGCGTCCTTCTCATCGTCCCGATCCCGCGCCGCCTCTTTGTAGCCTTCGATCAGGCGGCGACGAAACACGTCCTTCTCGAGCGCCTTAAAGCGTTCGGTGAGGGCGATGGCGATGAACTCGCTTTTGTTCGAGATCTTCGCCAATTTCTTGACGACCGGCTGAGGCAAGGTGATGTTCATTCGTTGATATTTCACACCATTAGTATAGTGTGTATTCCAATGCGCATCAAGCCCCCCTGCCTCCATTTATATTCTCGCAGGTACCATAACTGACGCTTCTTTATTAGACCCGCGCCGGAACTCCGCCTCCGGCCATGACCTGGTGATACTTCTCCATGATGAGTCCGATCGCCGCGGTTCGAGCCTCGGCGGTTACGGGATGGGCCAGGTCGAACCAGCGGTCCGACGAGGTCCCCCGGCCCTTCTCCGCCGGGAAGACGACGAAGGGCTCGTCGTTTCCAGGCTCGGCTTTCTTCAGCACCCGGATGCCCTTGATCACAAACGAGTCGGCGATCATCAGCTCGGCGAAGGCCATCAACTTCGTGGGACGATCCGACGCGTCCTGGTACGGTCTCACGCGCGCGTCCAGCTTCGGCAGGTTTTCCATTTTCTCCCCCTTGGGCCACCGGTCCCGGCGGCCTCTACCTATCAGACGATTATGGGGTCGAAAAAGTTCCCGAACTCAGCGCCGGTTTTCAAGGTTTTAGGAGCTGGCTTCGACGATTAAGCGCCGATCCACTCATAGGCTGAGCGGTGGCTGTCGAGCTTGTCGGAGTGCGCGACGAAGCGCGCGTAGACGGAGTGGCGGGCGATGGTCGCCGAGTCGCCGATGACGATGAGGCAGCGGCGGGCGCGCGTGATGGCGACGTTGAGGCGGCGCATGTCGGAGAGAAAACCGATCGTTCCGGCTTCATTGGAGCGGACGAGGCTGAGGATGATCGCCTCTTTCTCGCGGCCTTGAAAGCCGTCGACGGAGCCGATCTCAAGGCCTTTCTCGGACACCATCGTCTTCAAGAGCTTCGCCTGCGCGACATAAGGAGTGAGAATGGCCACGTCCTTGGGCTTCATGCCCGCCTCAAGCAGCTGCCGCATCAGCTTCACCGCCAACTCGGCCTCGCCCTTGTTCTCGCGGCTCTCGAGCATCTCGTTCCAGACTTCATCGAATCCGGCGCCGGCCGTGTCCACATAAGTGACCGGGCGGCTGGTCAAATCGGAGGGTGCCACATCCGGGATCTCCGCGGCGACGTGCTTGGCCACGGAATCGTCGGCGATGAGCTTTCCCTCGTAGAATTCCTCCGAGGGAAAGCGCATGATGTCCTCGTGCATGCGGTACTGCACGCGCAGCAGCGTCTGCGCGGAGGCGGGCAGGATGTCCTTGAGGCGATCGAACAAAGTCACGGCCAGGCCGCCCGCGGCGGCCTCCTTGGAGTAGATCGTCGGCGGCAATTGATTGGCGTCGCCCGCGAAGATAGCCTTGCGCGCCAAGGTCAGCGGCACCCACGACAGCGGCTCGCTGGCCTGCGAGGCCTCATCGAGCACGACCAGGTCGAAGACGCCCTTCACGTAGCGCTTGGACATCCCCGCGTGCGTGGCGAGCACGACGTGCGCGCCGGCCACGATGCCGCGCGCGATGTCGGCCTCGAGGTCGCGCGCCTGGCGCCAAAGACGGCCCACCTCGCGCTCGCGCAGCTGCCGCTCCTCATGCCCGAGCTGCGAGATCGCTCGCCCGAAGCGCGACTTGCGGATGATCATGCGCTCGCGGTAGGCGTCGAGCTCCTTGACCTCTTCATACGCGGGGTCTTCCTCGATCTGCGCGGCCAAGTTCCCGTGGCGCAGGCTTTCGAGCGTGCGCGCCGGGTGGCCCAAGCGCACGACGCGAAGTCCTATGCCGATGAGCTTCTCGAGGATATTGTCGACGGCGATGTTGGAGGGCGCGGTGGCGAGCACCCGCTCGCCGCGCGCGACGTGCTGTCGGATGATCTCGACGAGCACCGTCGTCTTGCCTGTGCCGGGGGGGCCGTGCACGAGCGCCACGTCCTGGGCGGCCAGCGCGCTCTTGACCGCGCTCTGTTGAAACTCGTTCAAGGCCTTATTGAACCAGAGGACCTTGGGGACCTTGACCCTTTCTGGAACTTCCTCGCCGAGAAAGATCTCGCGCAAGGTCGACAGGCGCGTGCGCTTGGACTCGGCCACGGTGACCAGCGCCTTGCGCATGCGCTGGTAGGTGGCGTCGGAGCCGAGCAGATCGATCTGGCAGGCGCCGCGGATCTCTTCGGGGCCGGCGGAGTTGATAGCGACGGTTACGCGATACTCGTCGACTTTGTACAGCGTGCCCTCGACCGACAGCGGCTCGGTCTTGGGCGGGAAAGTGAGCAGAACGTTGTCGCCCGCGTTCATCGCGTGAAAGGGCACGAGCTCCTCGCCCTTGGGCGCGCGCGAAAGCGTGATCATCGTCATCCCGCCCATGCCGCCCTCGACGCCGTCGGCGATCAGCCCGCTGACCGTCTTGCCCCGCGCCTCACGCTGGGACACCGGGAACTTGCGCAGCTCGCGCAGGTTCTCCGCCTTCTCGGCCTCGCGCTCGAGGTCGATGAGGGTTTGCAGCTTTTCGAAGTGTTCCTTGCCCGCCACAGGATCATCTTAGCAGTTACACCGACGGAACTTTTTCGGGGGTTTAATCGTATGACATAGACGCCGCGCGCAAGAAATCTTGCTCTTGACAGATAGTGACTTATACGTTACAGTATAGGAGGGCTTCATAATGGAGCTTCGCCGCTACCGTGAGCCCAATGGACATGTCCCCTATTCGGAGTGGCATGCAAGTTTGGATAGCCCGACAGCCGGACGAGTGTCGGCCTACGTGGACCGCATGAAATCCGGCAATTTTGGAGATTCACGACCTGTCGGGCATGACGTCTCGGAACTCAAGATGAATTTCGGTCCCGGATACCGGGCCTACTACATCCGCGATGGCAACACGGTAGTTGTGCTTCTGTGCGGCGGAGACAAAGGATCTCAACGGAAAGACATTCGACAAGCGCATAAGTTTGCGGCGTTCTACTGGAGGCGGAGATGAAAAAAAAGGCTCCCTATGTTTCGCATGAAGCGGCTCAGATTCAGGAATTCAAAAAATATCCCAATCGAGCCATGGACTACCTGAATTCCTGCATCCAGGTGGCATTCGAAGAAAACGATCCCGAACTCGTGCTGACTGCCCTTGCGACGGTGGCCAAGGCTCGCGGCATAACGCGCATAGCCAAAGATTCCGACCTCAAAAGAGAAAGCCTCCATCGTATGTTGTCCAAGCGGGGCAATCCGGAATGGAATAGCCTATTTCGAGTATTTAAAGCCCTCAACGTTCGCCCGAAACTGGAACTCACCGGACAGTATCTCGCGGTCTAACCTGATTTTCCCATCGAAGTGCTCCTCCGGTTGCTCTGATCTTGGTACCATCGCCCCGTGGCGCTCCCCCGCCTGCCCGCCGTCCAAAAGCTCCTGCGCCGGCCCAAGCCGGGCTCAGGCGACTTCACCTGGGACCTCGAGGAATACGTCCCGGGCAATAAGCTCACGCTCTTTTTCCGCGGCGAGGACCTCTACGCGGCCATGGCAGAGGCCATCGAAGCGGCCAAAGAATCGGTCAATCTCGAGACCTATATCTTCGGCGGCGACAAAACCGGCCTCGCCTTCGCCGAGCTGCTCATGCGCGCCTCCAAGCGCGGCGTGCGCACCCGCCTGATCTACGACTCGGTCGGGTCGCTCGACCTGACCCCCGAGACCGAGACGCTGATGCGCAACGCGGGCGTGCAGATCCTCGAGTACCATCCCGTGGCGCCCTGGCGTCCACGCTGGTCCTGGAACAAGCGCGCGCACCGGAAGATCCTGATCTGCGACGGCAAGATCGGATTCGTCGGAGGCATGAACCTCTGCGACGACCACGCACCCCTGTCCGCGGGCGGGCATGATTGGCCCGACGCCCACGCGCGCGTCGAGGGTCCGGCCGCCTACGATCTCGACCGCCTCTTCCGCGCCGTCTGGCACGGCGAAACCGGACGCTGGTTCGATTCCGCCGGGCATCCCGAGCTCACGCGCGGGGCCGCCGCGGTCAAGATCGTGGGCAACCACGAGCTTCTTCGGCGCTTCGTCATCCGCGAGACCTACGTCAACGCCCTGCGCGCCGCCAAAACCGACGTCGCCATCGCCAATTCCTACTACATCCCGGACTGGCGCATCCGCCGCTCCCTGGCCCAGGCGGTGCGCCGCGGCGTGAGCGTGCGCGTGCTCGTGCCGGGACGCTCCGACATCCGCTCGGTCTGGCATTCGATGCGCGCCCACTACGACTCGTTGCTGACGCGCGGCGTGCGCGTCTTCGAATGGCAGGGGCCGATGATGCACGCCAAGGCCGTGGTGGTCGACGGCCTCTGGTGCGCGGTCGGCTCGTACAATCTCGATCACCGCTCCCTGCGCCACAACCTCGAGGTCAACCTGCAGACCTGCGACGCGGACTTCGCCGCCGAGCTCAAGTCCCGCTTCGAGCTCGGCGTGGCCGGCGCGCGCGAGATCACGCTCGTCGACTGGCGCCGCCGGCCGTGGATGGAGCGCCTGCTTGAGAAGTTCTGGTCTTCCTTCGACTACTTCTTCTAATTTGGTAACCTGGTCGTTCATGAAGCTTTACTTGATGCGGCACGCTCATGCCCTGACCACCTCGCAAGCCGGCGTGCCCAAGGACGCCCTTCGCCCCCTCTCCGAGAAGGGCCGCGCCGACGCGCGGGGCATGGCCGCCGAGCTCGCGCGCCGCGGCGGCGCGCCGGCTTTGATCCTGCACTCGCCCCTGACACGCGCCGTCCAGACCGCGGCCGAGGCCGCCGCCGTTCTGCGTCCCGCCTCGGGCACCGAGGCTTTTTTTTCCCTTGATAATCTGCGCCCTGCGGAGGAAGTCGTCGCCGAGCTCACCGAGCGCGCGGGCAAGTTTTCCGAGGTCCTCGCCATCGGCCATCAGCCGCAGATCGGCGAGGTCGCCACGCTGCTGAGCAAGGTCGTATTCGAGCTGCCTCCCGGCACGATCGTCGCTCTTGAGCTCTCCAGCCCGGCTCGGGTCCTGTGGTCGCTGAGCCCGGAGGATCTATGAGCTCCCCTCGCCGCCGCCTCCGCGATCACGACGACATCGGCTCGACTTTCCGGTCGATCCCGCATTATTACCTCTATCCCGCGGCCGGCTTCGTCTTAGGATTGGCCTCGCCGCTGGGCGCCTTCATCCTGCGCTACTGGCTGGCCGACCCCGTCCTCAAGAATGTCTGGGTGCTCCATGAGCTCGACTACAACTTTCTTTTTTACGCCTACATGGGCATCGGCACGATCGTGTCGTTTATGAGCTTCGGCTACGTCATCGGGCTGCGCTCCGAGCGGCAGCGCGTCACCAACCGCATCCTGTCGGCGCGGATAGACGAGCTCCACATTAAATCGGTCACCGACGGGCTCACGGGCACCTTCACCCACGGCTATCTGCACGAGATCCTCGAGCTAGAGATCCAGCGCACGCTGACCCAGAAGACTCCGCTGTCGCTGATGATCATCGACATCGACGACTTCAAGCGCATCAACGACAGCCACGGCCACCTGTTCGGCGACCGCGTCATCAAGGAAACGGCCGAGACCATCTCCGCCAACGTGCGCTCCGACGATATCGTCGGCCGCTACGGTGGCGACGAGTTCGTGGTCATCATGCCCGGCGCCGACGCCGCGACCGCCGCCCATATCGCCGGCCGCGCGCGCAACGGTATCGCCAAGAACGGCTATCTCGCCACGATCAGCGTCGGCGTCGCGACCCTCGACGGCAGCGGCAAGGAGACGCCGGTGGGCTTCCTGCACCGCGCGGACATGAACCTGTATCAAGCCAAACACGACGGGAAGAACTGCGTGCGCGACCGCTGCTCCCTGCAAAACGTCCCCCACCGCCGCCAGGCCGACGCGAAAACCTGAGCTACCTTAGACTCAATCCTTTCGAGGACCAGCCCTTGAATCGCACTCTTGACAAAGGATAGCTATTTAGCTAAACTGCTATCATGTCAACGGCACTCATCTTCCGCGCTCTCGCCGACCCGACCCGACGTCAAATTCTACAGGAACTTCGCAGCAAAGAGCATTCAGCGGGTGAGATCACCGCACTCTTCGAAATAACCGCGCCCTCAGTCTCCCGACATCTGTCCATTCTAATGGGGGCCGGCTTAGTCGTTTCTCGACGCGATGGGAATCGAATCTACTACCGCCTCGAGGCGGACGCCTTGGTTCAATCGCTTAATGAGTTCATGAGCGCGATCTGCCCCACCCAGATCGTGAAGAGGCGTCGCATGGATCAACAGCGGAGCAAGGGGACAAGATCGTGAAGGTAGCGATCACCGGAGGATCAGGCTTTGTCGGTCGCAATGCAGCGCAGTTACTCGAAAAGAACGGGCATGAGCCTATACCCCTCTCACGCCGCACCGGCGTCGGCTTAGACGACGTCGCTGGCTTGCAGGCAGCATTCCAAGGCTGCGAGGCCGTGCTGCACTGCGCGGGCATTAACCGCGAGATTGGCGATCAAACTTTCGCAGCCGTCCATGTTGATGGGACGCGCAACGTTATCACCGCCGCGCAACAGGCTGGAGTTCGCAAGATCGTCTTTATGAGCTTTCTTCGCGCCCGTCCTGCCTGTGGATCGGGTTACCACGAGTCGAAATGGGCTGCTGAAGAGCTGATCCGGCGCTCAGGATTAGATTACACCGTCATCAAAGCCGGGGTCGTCTATGGCCGCGGCGATCATATGCTCGATCATCTAAGCCACGCCTTCTATACATTTCCTCTCTTCGGTCTCGTAGGGCTGAAAGATCGCCTAATAAGGCCGACTGCCGTAGAGGACATGGCCCGGGTGCTCGTCGCGTCGATTCACGATTTGCGTTTGTCGAACAAAACCGTCGCCGTGACAGGACCGGAGGAACTGACGTTGAGGATTGCTGTCAAACGCGTCGCCATCGTCGTTGGAAAAGTTCCCTGGTTCTTTCGCATGCCCGTCTGGATGCACTACGCGTTCGCTTCGGTGTGCGAGGGCATCATGAAAGTTCCCCTCGTCGCCGTGGCACAAATCCGCATTCTCTCCGAGGGCTTGGTGGAATCATCTCCCCCAGCGGAACCGCTTCCCGAAGACATTGCTCCGACGATCCCTTTTTCTTCGCAACAGATTCGGCGCGGGCTACCGTCCGCAGGCGGCTTCAGCCTGCGCGATCTGCGATGCTGCCGGAGCACGTCATGATCGTTCGCACTGAGTTTCTATTTCGGAACGATCCTGAACGAATCTGGCCTCGGCTGTGCCACGCAACGATGGACACACGGCGTCCTTGCCTGTTCCGCTTCGGAATTCCTAAGCCGGTTGAATGCCGACTGCCGTCAGAACATGGAGAGGTCGGGGCCACGCGGGAATGCGTCTCGGATCACGGAACGATACAACAACGAATTTTAGAATGGGTACCGCCCGCCCGGTTGAAGTTCGAGATGGTCTCGACTGATCTAGACTTCCGACGACATGTCGACACGCTCGTCGACACCTTCGAGCTCCGGCCGCTTGGGCCTGAGTCTACTTTGGTCATCCGCACATCGGAACTGCGCTTGCACGGGCCGTTGGCTTGGATTCGAGCGCCGGGACTCTGGATAGGAATGAAGCAAGTCCATCGGTACGTATTTCAAAACTGGGCCACGCTGGATCCGCCCCGACAACTTGCTCCGTTTTCTAAAATCCACTGGCTCTGGAGAGGCTCCTATACCGGGCTACGGACGCTGCTGGGTGCGATTTTAATAGGTTCCATAGTCTCCGGGACATTGACCGCCGCCGTCATATTGTTTGGAGTATCAGCCAACGGCACATTGCAGGATTATCTGTTGGGCGTGTCGTTATTAGCGGCGATGGCTGGGGTGGTCAGTCTCTTTGGAGTAGTGCTCATTGGCGTTCCCGCCTACTTACTTCTGGCCCGATTTGATCGGGCAGGAGCGATCCCTTTAGTCGTGATTGGCTTCGTTGCCGGAGCTAGCCTATCCCTGCCAGCGATCGGGTCAAATCAAGACTCCCTCTTTGCAAGCCTTTGCGCCATCGATGGCGCGGCTGCGGCTTTTGCGGCAAGATGGTGGATAGACTTGCGTCGCACTGCATGAGTACCTGAACTCGCGTAAATAGCGCGTAGGGACATGCGCTACTTGGCGACGGAGTACTCGCACTCCTTTCGGAAGTCGCAGCGCGGACAGTAGGCCGTGTCGGGAGTAAACGCCAGAGCAGCGATGCCGGAGGCCGCGGCGCGGATATCGGCGGCCAGGGCGTCCTCGCCCGCCCCGTCATAAGGCACCGAAACGCGCTCGCCGGCGGCCACGCAGTCCATGGTCAGCGTCGCCGCCGTTAGTCCCAGGCCGAGCTTGGCTCCAAGGGCGTAAAAGCGCATTTGCGGGTCGGCTGTCACCTGCGCCGCCGTCGGAACGCCGGGACCCGTTTTATAGTCGATGATCTCATAGGCCCCGTCGGGGCCTTGATCGATGCGGTCGATCATGCCGCGCGCCTCGTGCTCGCCCAAGGTCCAGAAAAACTCCTTTTCGATTCCTATCGTGCGCGTGCGGCGGGACTCCTCCTCCGAGTGAAAGCGCGACAGGATGCGCTCGGCCTTGGAGTACCAGCGCGCCTCGGTGGCCTCATCGGGGTAGCCCTGGGACATCCATCGCGCGCGCAGGGCCTCATGGATGGAATCGATCGTCCTCTCCCCGCCTCGCAGCCAAGTCTCCAGCGCGCGATGCACCGACAATCCGAAGGATGACTTGGCGTTGAGCGGGATGCGCCGGCCCTCGACGAAGAGAAGCTTGTACTTCCAGGGACATTCCCTGTAAATCCTATAGCGGGTGTAGGATATCTCCACGCTACGGCGCGGCGCGGCGCAGGAACTCCACGTCGGTGTCGCCATAGCGCTCCTCGCGGAACTTCTCCAAGCCGGGCGGCAGCTCCACCTTCTCTTTTTTATAGCGC
>JAYVZL010000280.1:0-3837 GCA_043783505.1 Elusimicrobiota bacterium | reverse complement strand
CGTCTTGAGGTTCGCGAGGGCCTCGGAGCGCTCCGCGCCCGCGAGCTTCTCGGCCTTGCCGGCCATCTTCTTGAGCGCGTCGGCCATCTTCCAGCCGTCGCCCGTCGCCATCACGTAGGCGAAGGACATCACGTTCTCGAGGTAGCCGTCGTTCTTGGCCATATGCCCGAGGTCCATGAGCATCTTGACCGAGAGGCCCGGGGTCGCGGCGAGCGCGTCCTGGCCGTCGAGGATGCGCAGCTGGCCGAGCTCGCCCGCGGAGAGCTTGTACTCGGCGGAGCCCTCGGAGAGGGGCGTTTTCGTGGTCATCTTCGTGAGGAACTGGCGCTCGATCGACATCGTGATGTCGGCGAGGTTCGAGGACTCGATGCCCATGCCCACGATATGCCCGAGATAGGGGGTGTTCGCGTCGGCCGCCGCGTAGTTGGCCTCGTTGGTGGCGTACTTCTTGACGCCCGCCGTGATGCGCTTCTCCGCGTCCTCCGGCGTGATCGTGTTGAGATCGACCGCCTCGACAACCGCCTGTTTTCGCATGAATGCCATGTTCTTCGTTCCTCCGAGATTACCTGCTAATTCTATTATTTTCCGTCCCAGCGTTTGAAGAGAACACATCCGTTGACGTCTCCGAATCCGAAGGACGCCTTGATGACGTATTCCAGCTCCTTCTTGACCATCTGGTGCGGGATGCTGTTTCCGATCGGGATTTGGGGGTGAACGTCCTCGCTGTTGATCGAAGGATGCACGTAGCCATTGACGATCTGATCAACCACGGCCACGCACTCGAGGGCTCCGGCCGCTCCGAGCGAATGCCCGATCATCGATTTCGTGGATTGGATGAGGGGGAATTTCTCCAGCGGGAGCTCGAGGGCCTTGATCCAGCTCCCAACCTCTCGCGGATCGGCGCCCGTGGACGTTAAGTGTCCGTTGATCAAGGAAATGCGCTTTGGATCGAGCTCCCCGTCCTTTATCACTCTCCGGATGCAGCGCATCACGCCGTCGGGATTGGGAAAGGTCATCGTCCCGCCGTCGCGCTGGCCGCCGGAATTGGCGTAGGCCGCGACGACTTCACACAGGATGGTCGCGCCGCGCTTCTGCGCGCTCTCGAGCGTCTCGAGGCGCAAGACGCCCGCGCCGCCCGAGGGCACGAAGCCGCAGGCGCCCGCGCCCATGGGCTGGGAGCCCTTCTCGGGCCGGTCGTTGAACTTCGAGCAGAGGACGTCGCGCATCGCGTCGAAGCCGGACCACGTTCCGGGGTGCGTGCCTTCGGCGCCGCCCGCGTACATGGACTCGGCATAGCCCATCTGGATGTGCTTGAAGGCCTCGAAGATGGCTTCCGTGCCCGTGTTGCAGGCGCTTGAGTTCGTGGTGGTCTGTCCGCCGAGCCCCAGGAACTTGCCGACGGCGACCGAGACCGAGCTCTCCATGATCTTCGGCACGATGTCCGTGCCCATGGGACGCACGCCCATGCCGGGCTCCTGCTCGCCCGCCGCCGCGAGCACGGGCCCGAGCTCGTCGCACATCGTGTCCATGCCGCCGATGCCGCAGCCGATGATCGCTCCCGTGTTCCAGTCGACCGGCGTGTGGCTGTAGCCCTTCTTGAGATCGATCTTCTCGCCCGACATGACGGCGGCCTCGACGGCGGCCATCGTCGCGTAGACCATGGCCTCGTTGAGCTTGGCCAAGTCGGGGCCGGAGAGCAGGGCCTCGGCCTCGTCGGGGCCGACGGGCGGCTTGCCTCCGATCTGGCAGGCGAATTTAAGCAAGGCTAAGTCCTCATGGTGGGAGATTCCGGATTTTCCGGCCATCAGCGCGGCGCGATAGTCCTTGATGCCGAGCCCGTTCGGGGCGACGGCGCCGATTCCGGTGATGACGACGCGCTTAGGGAAATTCATTTCAGTTTCTCCGAGTCCTTTGAGATCCACAGCCCGGACACGACGCCGGAAAACGCGGCCTCGCCGTCCTTGGGCCCGCCGAGGAACTTGATCTCGGCTTCCGCCACGAGCTTCCCGTCTCGAAAAAATCCGTCCTTGCCGAACTGGGCGCGGCACGCGAGCGTGTCGCCCGGCCGCACCATTTTCTTGAACGAGCCCCGGTCGACGTGCGTGAAAAGGTTCACCATCTCGGCCAAACGCTCCGCGCCGGCCTTCGCGCCCATCAGGTAGATCGCCCAGGCGACGACGGACGTCTGCACGGCCATCTCCACCATCTTGACGCCGGGAACGACGGGATTCCCGGGAAAATGCCCTTCGCAGTCGACGTCCTTCCACGTGTATTTCGACAGCACGTGCTCCTTGTCGATCTCGAGGATCACATCGATGAAGCGCATGGGGGGGCGCTGCGGGACGAGCTTGAGCACCTCGGCCGCGGTCAAGTCGCTCATTGCATGCCTCGCGTCAGGTCCAGCTTGCTGAAGGCGTAGAAGACGACGGCCACGAAGGCGACGAGCCCGACGACGAGCTTGAGCAGGGCGATCTCCGCCTCGTGCTGCTTCGCGGTCTCCTTCAAAGGGCCATCCCGCCGTCGACGGCGATGACCGCGCCGGTCAGGTACTGGTTCTCGATCGCGTGCCAGACGGTCTCGGCGATGGCGTCCGGGTTCCCGAACGTTCCGAGCGCCACTCCGGATTTGATGCCGGCACGTTGATCCTCCGGGATAGATGCGGTCATATTGGTTTCGATGAAGCCCGGAGCGATCGCGACGACGCGGACGCCTTTAGGGCCGAGCTCGGAGGCGAATTGCTGGGTCAACGCTTCAACCGCCGCCTTGCTCGCGCGATAGATGGCGGAGCCGACGACGGCTTTGCGGGCTAACACCGACGAGATGTTCACGATCACTCCCGACTCGTTGCGGGCCATCTCCTTCGCGAAGTCGCGCATGAGAAATAACGGCGCCTTCAGGTTGGTGTCCATGATCTTGTCGAACGCTTCTTCGGTGACCATGAGGGCGGGCTCGTGGGGACGGTCGATGCCGGCGTTGTTGACCAGACAAAAAGGGTTGCCTTTCGCAAGAACGGCGTCCAACAAAGTTTTACGGCCTTCGGCCGTGGATAAATTCGCCTGAACGGCGAACGAATTGGGGATCTCGTTGACGAGCGCATCCGCCGCGGCCTTGTTGCCGTTGTAGTGTATGCAAACCTGGAGCTGGCCTTCGGCTTTAACGGAAATCATTTTCGCTATCGCGGCTCCAATACCGCCCGATGCGCCCGTGACGACCGCGATGTCGGACATGTTATTGGACCTCCATATAGCCCGCGCCCCAGGCCAACCCGGCGCCTAAGACGGCGTAGATGATCTGGTCGCCTTTCTTCAACGTATCCAATCGCTGCGCGATTGCGGAAGGCATGCCGCCGCTCGCGATGTTGCCCTGGAATTGGACGTTGCTGATGTGATGCTCCTTAGGCAGATTAAGATGCCCGATGATTGATTCTTGCATCACGAAGTTCGCCTGATGCGTCACGGTGTAGACGTCCTCGGCGAAGAGCTTCTTCGCCGCCGCGACCTGCTCGAACATTTCAACGGTCCTTCGGACCTAGAACTCCCGCACCTTGGCCCCGTCCTGCCAGAAGTGACGCGTGGCGTCCACTTTCACGTCGTCGCAGCTCTGGGGATCCGTCGCGAACATGATCGGCTCGACCTTGATGCGGCCCTTGTGCTTCAGCGAGCAGATTTGAGCGGCCGCGCCGTCGCCCCAGATATAGCCGTCGTAATTATCGGGCGAGTAGTCGGTGCGCGTCGTGTAGCAGGCGGTCTGGACGGTGAGCACGAACTCGGGCCAGGCGCGGTCGCTCAAGTCGCCCAGGTACATCATGTGGCGCGCGAAGGAGGAGCACGCGGTGTT
>JAYVZL010000279.1:0-9655 GCA_043783505.1 Elusimicrobiota bacterium | reverse complement strand
CGAAAGCACGAGGGTCAGCTCCAGCTCCCCGACCGCCTGTTCGATGTAACGGGTGCTGTCGAAGTTCACGCTCAGCTTCATGCCCTCGGGCAGGCCCTTCTGAATCTCGATGACTCGGGCCCGCACGGCTTTCGCCACCGAGACGGCGTTGCTTCCGCGCTGCTTGAGGATGTTCAGCGCGACGCCGGGCGTCCCGTTGGCGCGGCTCATGCCCAAGGCGTCGGCCAAGCCCTCCTCGATGCGCGCGACCTGATTCAGATGGATCAGCTTGTAGTTCGGCTGGCCGCCGCGCCCGTTGATGGCCAGGTCGCCGAAATCCTCGATGGTCTTGGCTTCGCCCAAGGTGCGGACGTTCAATTGCCGCTTGCCCTCGGACAGTTGGCCCGCGGGGGATTCCAGATGCTCGTTCTGGATCGTGCTGACGACGTCGTTGACCGACAGAACGTATTTGTTAAGCGCCTTCTCGTCCACCCAGACGCGCAGGTTGGGATCGCGGTAGCCGCCCAAGGTGATGTCGCCGACGCCCGCCACCGTCGAGAACTGGTCCTTGATGCGGTCGTTCGTGTAGGACATCAGGTCCTTGAGCGGATATTTTTCGCTCTCCAGCGTCAGCGACATGATCGGCTGGTCCTCAGGGTTCGATTTACGGATCGTCGGCGCGGTGATCTGCTTGGGCAGCTTCTGAAGGATGGAGCTGACCTTGGCCTGCACGTCCGAGACCGCGAGATCGATGTTGCGGTTGAGCTCGAATTCGATCGTCACGGTCCCTTCGCTGTTCTCGGACTCGGACGTGACGCTGCGGATGCTCTGGATGCTCATTACCGCGCTCTCGACGATATCGACGATCGAGGTCTCGATGACAGCGGGAGCCGCGCCTTCCAGGCGGATATTGACCGAGACCACCGGATAGTCCACGTCGGGAAGCTGGCTGATCCCCATGCGCGAGAAAGAAATGGCTCCGAAGATGATAAGCCCGGACATGAGCATCCAGGCGAATACCGGGTTCTTGATGGACGTTTCGGAAAGCGTCATTTGGCCTCCGAGGCCGATTCCGGGCCGCCGGCGGCGAATTCCAGCTGAACGCCGGCCAAGCAGGCCCGCGCGCGCGCTTGTTCCAAGTTGAGCTTAGTCTGAAGCAGCGTGTTCTGGGCGTTCAAAACGTCGAGGTTAGTCACGAGAGTCTTGGTGTAATCCCGGCTCTGCAGCTTGAAGTTTTCCTCGGAGAGAGCGACCGCTTTTATGAGGGAATTCATGGTGGCTACTGAATGATGCAGGATGGAGGCGGCTCCCTTGACGTCGCTGGCGGCCTGGCGGGCTACCAGAGCCAGGGCCAGTTCGGCGGTCCTGGCGCGCGCCTTCCCCTGATCCACGGATGCGCCGATGAAGCCTCCGGTGAAAAGCGGGACGCTGAACGACAGCCCTGCGTCCCAGTTGATATTTTGATTCGGGACGGAACGTATCGGGAGATAGTCGGCCCCGACGATCACGGAAGGCCAACGAAGGTGCCTTGCCTCATCGGTGTCGAGTTGAGCTGCCTCAAGCGTCTTGCGCGCCGCTTGCACGTCAAAACGATTCTGCGCCCTGAGGAGATAGGTCTCTCGGGGTTTGTGTTCAGGCACGGGAAGGAGCTCCGGCGCGAGATCCTCATCCAGTCCGGTCAGAAAGCCCAGCTGGACCTGGGCGAAATCCTCCCTTCCCATGGCATCCTGAAGGGAAGAGTCGTCCTGCGCGAACTGGGCCTGCGCGGCCACGACTTCGCCCTTGCGGGAGCGGCCTACGGATTCGCGCTCCTGCAGGTCTTTGATCCGTTTGTCGGAAACCGCCAACTGGTCTTGGCGAACCACGATCTCCTGGCGCACATTGGTCAGATTGATATAGGCCTGCGCCACGTCCAGGTACAGCGCCTGCTTGGCGCGGATCAGCGCGAGCTTCGCAGCGCCGGTCTTGAGGTCGGACGAGCGGGCCGCGATATAATCGCGCATGCCGCTGAAGAGGGCGTAGCTCAAGTTTATCCCGGCCTGCCCCTTGTCTGTGGATCTTTCGGCTGAGGTCTCCGAGGCGATTCCGGTGAGCGACGGCATGAACAGCGACCTGATCTGGTGTTCGGCCGCCTCAAGCACTTTGACGCCTTCCGCGCTTTGCGCGAGGGTTTCGCTCTTGATGAGCGCGAGGCGATAGGCCTCTTCCAAAGTTATGCCGCGCGCCGCTGCGGTGGACGCCTCCTGCGCCATGAGGGCCACAGGCACGGCCATCATGCAAAAAGCCAGAATCGCTACAGGCATCTTGAGCGAGGCTAAAGAAAACATTTTCATGACGCTTCCATCACTGAGCGCCTATCATAGTTTTTATCGCCAGTTGATGGATCATCCGGGCCCCTGCGGGTTCCGCTTGAAGAGAAAAGACTATCTTAGCAGCCAAATCAGTGGGCTCGCTCGGCCGCCCTGTGCGGGAAGATGAAAATACAGAGCAGCATAAACGCGAACAATGCGCCTGACGCGGAATAGCGGCTTAAGGCCAAGCCCCCTGAGGCGAGCGGCTTATCTAGAAAATCACCCACGACCGCTCCTAAGGGCCTGGTCAAGATAAATGCCGCCCAGAAAAGGATCGTTCGCGAGATTTTGGTCCAAAAATAGAGTCCGCCGACCACAGCCAATAAAAGGCCGAAAATCATCGCGCTCCCTCCATATCCAAAGCGCGCGGAATCCGCGGTCCAATCGCCCAGGGCCGTTCCCAACGTTTGCGAAAACATAATGGTCAGCCAATAAAACATCTCCGCTTTGGGACTGCTGACCGTATTTACGGAAATAGAGCCGAGAGTCCGATACCAAATCGCCAAGGACCCCAGTAGCAGAACGAAAAGCAGCGACGAGCCGCCAGCGTAACCCATGCCAAGAGAGCGATCGGCGAAGTCGGCCATCGTGGTTCCAACCGTCGTCGTCGCGATGATCGTGGTCCAATAAATAATTGGGTGGAAGCGAGGCGCCTTGATTTGAATCATCACGGCAATCAAAAAAATCGCCGCGAAAATCGCGGTGCCGATGAGGTAGCCTTACTTCATCGACATCGAGACAGCATCTCCCCCAGTTTCCCCCAAGGTCGTCGCTGCGATCTTGATGACCCAGAAAACGAGGGTCACTTCCGGGACTTTGGCGAGGAGTTGACGCGATTGCATGTGCGATTTTACAAATCTTTGACGATGTGGGCTTACGCTCGCGGCCTCATCATCGGATCGTGTCGGTTCCATTTGTGGCTCGAAGTTTTAGACGCTGGAAACGTTCATAAAGTGTCGACGTACCAGCGCTGAATCTTCCGGACGTGAGTTGGACGGCGTTCAAAACTCAACAAAGGCTCGAACCGGATTCGTGTCGAAGAAGTGACCAGAAAAGTGACCACTTTTCGGCAAAACCGGGCAAAGCCTGACAACGCTTCGCAAGAGTTGGCGGGATAGACTTAATGCGGTTTCTCGTCGAGAAACCGATCGTCCGAGGGAGAATTTGAAGCGCTTCGAGGAAGGACGAAAAAAGCGGACTTGTATTAGCAAACCGTCGGTTTCAGCCGCTCACCCACCTCTCCAAAATCGTGATAATCGTTTATTTTAAACGATTATTCTCCCATCAGCACGATCGACTCAAAAACAGTTTTCGGACATTAGTGTGCGGAAAGTGTGCGGTTTTGAAAATTTGATCGAACGAAATTCTAATGCCCGGACACTGGAAAGGATTCTAGCACAAATTTCCCCCATGCAATTCTGCTGCGAGAAATTTGGTTCGCGCGGCCGCTATTGCGGCGGCCGAAACGTTACGCGCTTCAGCGGTTTCGACCGGGGCGGTCCGTGGGACGAGCTTCAAAGAAAATCGATTCATCCGGTTTGAATCTGGACGCCTCATCCAGATAGCTCTGGATAGACATGGGGCTGGAGTGGCCCATTTCGGTTTGGAGTTGACGGAAGTTGTTGACGACCATCGCGCGGTGCATGGCGAAGGTGCCGCGCAGATCGTAAGGCTTGACGTTCGGAAGGTCCGCCGCGCTGCGGATTCTGGAGAAGATTCGGTCAATCCAAGCCACGCCGAAGGGTTGGCCGTTGGGTTTGCAAAAATAGCGGCCCGAGATGGGATGCGGCTTGAGGCGGTTCAGCAGAGTTTCGAAGCGCGCGCCGAGGCTTTTAATTTGGAAATAGCGTTTGTGGATTTTATTACCGCGCTTCTTAAGAGTCTGCAACCAAATCTCGCCGCTTTCCCGATCGATGTTATCCTTGCCGAAAAGCAAGGCCTCTGACGGGCGGGCACCCGTCAGCGCGTTGCAGACGCCGCGTTGCCTCCCGGTCCTCGGACGACGGCGACGGGTCCCCACTCGGATGATTATGGGACACGATCACCGCCGCCCCATTTAAGAGGATCGCCGCCCGGAACACCTCGCGCGGGTGGACCAGCGGCCGACAACGTGCCGACACTCACCTCACTGATACCGATCACCCGTCTGCGGCTATCCAGCACCATCAGCACGAAATGCTCCTCGGGCACGTCGCCAAGGAACTGCCTGATTAACTTCGCGGCCTCCGAGCCTTGGGTCACTACCGCCGATCCTTCCTTCACCAGCGACCCCGTCCGGTCCAGCACGACTCTGTAGAGCGGTACGCGCGATCGTTTCACCATCAAAGCCGCCGTGGATTCGTTGGCTACAAGTGCTGTCACCGCCTTCCCGTCCTCTCCGACATTCACGCAGGTCTTGTTTTTCATAACCACCTCTCGACCGCCCGGAGGGTCGAAGATGGCCGAGGAGCGCTGAAGCGGCGAGGAATAAATGGGGGTCCCCCCAAAGAACCGCCCTCGGCGCAGCCGAGCTGGCGGCCCCGGCGCGTCGGGCTGACCGAGAAAGTGGAGCTAGCAAGGCTAGGCCATTTCTCGGTTTCTACGAGAGGGTGACCGTTTATGCCGCAGCCGCGGCGGCGCTCACTCCTGGCCGTCTGAGCGCGAGGTGGTTATGAAAAAAAAGCCCGGAGGATATTTAGGAGGAGTGGACCGGAAGGGGTGCATAAAGAACAAGCCGAAATATTTCAGCTGCCATGCTGCGGAGGTGGAGTTCTCGGGTCCCTGCCGCCGATCCTGGCAGGGAGGAGCGTCCGCGGCCGATCCGCGCGCCCCGGCAGGGGCGGAGAAATCTGCGCATCCATTGTTGCGTCAGAGCTGACGAATCGGCGGGGCTAGTCGGTCGATGCATGCACATAAACGAGCTATGCGATTGTGATACAGTATTTTTAGCCATGCGGGAATTCAGTCATCGGTTGAAAAATACTGAGCGAGAGCTTTGGTTTCTTCTGTGCGCGACCCTACTGGCTCGGTTGACTTTTCTCGCTGTCGTGCCGAAGCTTGCCCTTTCGGTTGACTTCCGCCATTGGCTCGACGTCGGCCTCGTCTTGAAGGCGGGCGGCAATCCCTATGTCGAGACGCCGTACCTCAATTGGCCGCCTCTCTGGTGCGGAATTTTATGGACTTTGCTTAAGGTGCACGCCTGGATTCATATTCCCTTTTTCCGCACGATCCAAATATTCTTGATTACGACGGACTGCCTGGTCATGATGGTTCTCTATCGTGGACTCAAACGGCTCTTTCCAGCAGCCGCCCTCGGCTTCCCACTTCTGCTGGGACTGGCCCTCAATCCGGCCTCGATCCTTCTCACCTGCCAGCATGGAAGCTTCGACGCTCTGGTGGCTCTCTTCGTCCTGCTGTTCGCCTTTTATCTGACCACATACGAGCAAGGGCGTCGACACGCGGACTGGCACAAAGCCTGCCTATTCCTGGGGCTTGGAGTTTTAACTAAAACCGTTCCCCTCATCCTTACCCCGCTCTTATTACCAGGACTGCTGCGGCTTGACTCCCGTCGATGTCTATCTGGCCTTATCCTGGTCCTGGGGCCCGCCGCCTTGGGAGTGGGCGTTTTATATCTCCGGAATCCGGTGGAGATCGCCGAGAACGTACTAGCGTATCGTTCCCAAGCGGGCTGGTTCGGCTTTACCGGTTTACTGGGTCCGCTGACCCCTCTCTATATAAAACTTTCGCCAGTGCTTCTTGCGGGCGCTGCAGCTTTAGCGGGACGACAGGCTTTAACCGGCACGGGGCGAACAGGAGACACCCTTTTGACGACGGCCCTTCTTATGATCGCGATTCCGACCTTGGGTCCAGGTTACGGCCCGCAATACATTGGCTGGTTTATACCTCTCTTGACGGCCAGCTACGTCGTCGATACAGATTCATTCTGGAGACGACTTTTGCGGGGCCTGTGGGTCATCGTCGCTCTCACCTATCTCTACGAGTATGGCATGTCAATTGGACTTGGTGCCTTTCTCCTACGCATGGTAGTCACCCCAAGATTGGAAACGATGAGCGAAATGATCTCCACACCCTTTGCACAAACTCTCTTGCGTCTTCCTATCTTCTTGGCCTATTTGACACTTCTGACTGTAGGCTCCCGCAAACTGCGGGGCGCTAAAAATCTCGGCGTGAAGGGGAGATAGCGACAGCGGTGGTCAAGATCAGAAGCGGGCACCGAAACTGAACCGATGTGAGCGTCCCAACTCCCCCGTAGGAAGCACGGCGTAGTCGAGACTCCACCTCTCATTGCGCAAACCGAGGCCAAACGTCATGCCACGCGCCGCATCAAAACTGGTTCCGCCCGTAACCGCCGTCTGCGTCGTGTAGCCAGCCCGCAGAAAGAGATTCTTGACCGCTTGGCATTCCCCGCCGAATGAGGCATCTGTGCCCGCACCGCGCGGGCCGTTGACGGCCTCGGCGGCGAGCGTGTGGCCACCCTCAAACTTGTAGCCCGCGCCCAGGGCCAGCCGTAGCGGCAGATCGTTGCGCTGGTTGTCGAACTTGAGGCCCGGTCCCAGATTGCGCAGCGTCGCGCCCACACTCGCACGTTCGAAAACGCGTTTGGCACCCACATCCATGGCCGCACCCTGGGCCTCAGCCGAGCCGATGTGACTGCGGACATACTTGACCGTAGCGCCCATGTCGACGAGGTCCAGTTTACGCGCGCAGCCAAAGCTCACCGCCGCGTCCGAAGCGTCGTAGCCCGGCCGTGGTCCGGCCCAGACTGTCGCGTCCATCGATCGTGCCTTGAGTGAGGTACGTCAAAGCGGCCGCGAACGTGCCCTGGCTCGTGGGGTGGGCGTAGGCCAGGTAATCAAGGCGCGTACTTTCATACATTTCTGCGTGACTGGCCGTGAACTCTCGCTTCTCCAACCGTGACAGCCCGGCCGCGTTCCAATAAAGGGCGTTGGCGTCGTCTGCCAGCGCCGTATAGGCCCCGCCCATGCCCAAAGCCCGCGCGCCGACGCCGATATTGAGGAATGACGCCGTCTCCGCCGCCCAGGCGGCCTGGGAGGCGAGAACAAGCATGACGGCGAGTTGAAGCGCTCTCATCTATTTCACGACGCCTATTTTCCGCTTCTCCGGATGTCCGACTGCCCCGCCTTCTTAACGGTGATGACATAGGTGTACACGCCCGAGGCCACGCCCGATACGTCCCAAACATGGTCATAGGTGAACTGCGGCCCCATGCCGTTGCCGTCGTCGAAGGCCCCGCGGTTATTGAAACTCGATGATCCATGAATCTTGCGGCCCGCGAGATCGTATACGTGGACCTCGATGCTGTCCGCCAGACCGGGCTGGACACGGATAGTGACCAGATTCGTGCCGCGCGCCGGGTTGGGGAAGGCATACGCCGCCTTGAAGCCGAAGCTCGCGTCGGCCGCCGCCGTTGTGATTCCCCCCACTCCCGCGCCCATCACTTGATAGAACGAGAAGTGCGTGGTCACGGCACTCACGGTCTTGGCAACGACGTCCACCATTGAGTTATACGCCTCCCAGTCGCGCGTAATCGGGTTCCAGTAGTAGACCTTGAGCTGTTCCTCCTTCATGCCCGCCTGAGCGGCGGCCAGAGGATCGTAGGTCAAGGTGAGCGTCACCGGGACGGCAAACGCCGTCCCCTCGGGGCCGTACTCGATCTCATCAGATGTGGGCTGGATGCCGTGCGTCAGGCGCTTGAGCCGCTTGGCCTCGGCGTCGCGGATCGCATCGGGAGTCTGAACCGAGAGCATACTGGGAGCCTCGCGGACGGGCGATCCCGACGCTTCAACGATCAAAGGACGGTAGAATGGGCGCGGGACGGCCCGACGCTGATCGTCCCGCCGTCTCGTGCCTTATTCCATTTGAAAGATAAATTGTTGCGCGACTTTCACCGCGACGGCCCCGGAAGCGCCTCGTCCGGGTATAAAACGCATCAAGCGGGCGACGTTTTCCGCGGCCGCGTCGAAGACGGCGCCTCCGGAATCGAGAATCTCCACTCCCGCGACGCGTCCGTCGACGCCGACTTCAATGGCCAGGAGCACGCGGCCTTCGCGGCGGGCGCGCCGCTCTGAGTCGGGGTAGAAACGCCGCAGGTTGCGGAGAATCTCAGAGTGGTTGAGCAGCTTGGGAGGCTCGACCGGCGCGCCGCCGTCGCCGGTAGCGTGGGGCGAGCCCATGTTCGCTCCGCTGCCGGCGCCCCCCGAAACTTGAGCCGTCCCCTCGGCTTCACCGGCATCGACCCCCGCGGCTTTAGGCTCCACCTTCACGGACGGATCGACGGCCGATGGCGGCACGTGGAGCGGAGCCGCGCGCGGCGCGGCCCTCGCACGCGCGCCCAGCTTCGCCGCCCCGGTTCCCGGGAAGGGACCAGCTAGCGTCAGGTCGACCGTAATGGGCGGCGCGGGAGACGCGGGAGCTTGGACTAATGATCCGAAAATGAGAACGCCCGCGTGCAGGCCGAGAGACGTAAACAGAGCGACCCGAGAAGCGATCATCAGCGCGTGACTTCCAGTCCGATCTTGCGCACGCCCGCGCCCCGGATCGCGTCGAGAACGGCGACGACGGCCTTGTAGGGCAGCTCCCGTTCGGCCGCGAAATAGACTTGAACGTCCGGCCTCAGCGCCGCGGCCCGGGCAAGCTTGCGAGCCATCTCGTCTTGCGACATCGCCATGCCGCCGACGAGCACGCGCCCATCCGCGCCGAAAAGGACCGAGATCGCCTCCACCGCGGCGCGCTCATGGTGCTCGGCCTTGGGAACGTCGACGTGCATCGCGCGGCGCTGCAGCATGGGGGCGGTCGCCATGAAGATGATCAGGACGACGAGGATCACGTCGACGAGCGGCGTCACGTTGATCTCCGTGATGGGCTCCCCGTCGTGGGCGTTCGCTGGAGCCATGGCCTAATCCGCCTTGGCGCCGGCCATGCGCGCCTGGGAGACGAGGACTCGTCCCAGCGCTTGGCTTCCGGACAGCAGGCGCTTCACCCTCATCTGAAAATAATTGTAGGCGATCACCGAGGGTATGGCGACAAACAGCCCGACTGCGGTGGCGATGAGCGCCTCGGAGAGTCCCCGCATGACGACCTCCGGCCCCGCGGCGGATTGAGACAAGTCGTGGAACGCCTTGATGACGCCGAGCACGGTGCCGAATAAGCCGATGAACGGCGCGCTGCTCCCGAGGGTGCCGAGGACCAGCAGCCCCCGCTCGAGCTCATTCTTCTCCTCGAGTGTCGCCGCATTGAGGTGATGCTCGACGTCCGCCCCGTGATGGAAGTGGTTGAGCATCGTGCACAGGATCCGCCGGACGGAG
>JAYVZL010000278.1:0-9689 GCA_043783505.1 Elusimicrobiota bacterium | reverse complement strand
CTATGTCTCCGCCGACGACCCCAACTCCGGATCGACGATCACCTTCACCGACTACGTCACAAGCGGTACCTTAAGCCTCCCCTACTCCAAATTCGTGCTGGCGGGAGTCTCCACAGGCACGTGGAACATCGCCGCCGCCTACGGCGCCTATGCCGCCTTCATCGACACGGTGACGGTCACCCAGAACGCGCACATCGGAATTCCCAACGCAGGCACGACTCCCACATGGTCGGGAACCGGACGCTATCACATGCAGTTGAGCAGCACGACCGTCTCCGGCTTCATCAAAGGCGTGGTCACCGGCAACTCCAACCAGCCCTTAGCCAACATCATTATACAGGGAGGGGGATCTTCAAAGGTGACCGGCTCCAACGGCGTTTACTTCATGGCCATGTCCAGCGGCACCGTAACACTCATCGCCAACCCCAATAACGCGAACGCGGGCTACGTGCAGGACATCGAGACTCCGCTCGTAACGCAAGGCGCGGTGACGACGCAGGACTTCGCGCTGGCCCCCGGAGGAAGGATCACGGGCTATGTCACCACGGGCACGACTCCCTTGGCCTATCAGCCGATCGCGGTCATCACCGGAATCGGCAGCCAAGCCGGTTCCGGGGTCACCGATGCCGCTGGAAACTTCACGATACGCAACATCTCCACGGGGACCTACACGGTATTCCCTGTCCTCGAATCCGGCCAGGACGTCTTTCCCAACACCTTAAGCGTGACCCTGACCGCGACGGGAAGCGTGTTCGTGGGCACCTTCACCGTCAATGGCGCGTTCGGCAACATCGCGGGCACGGTCAGCGACGCCGCCGGCCTGGTAACCTCGGGCGCGCTGGTTCTGGCCTCGACGAATGTCATCGCCAGCAACCCCGCGGCCATCGTGGGCTCCTCGGCGCCGGCGCAGGTGCCGATCTACATGGCCTCGAGCAAGGCCGACGGCAGCTACCTGCTGCCCGTGCGCGGCGGCGCCGACACCTACTACGTCTCCGTCTACGTGCCGATCATCTCCGGGGCGGGCGCCGTTTCGATCACGACAAAGACCTACAGCGGGATCGTCGTCAGCCCGAGTGCAACGACGACCAAGGACGTGACGATCCCATGATGAAAACAAACCGGCGCGGCTACACTCTCGTCGAGTTGTTGATGGTCGTCGCCATCGTCGGGATACTGGCCATGGTGGGCCCGACAATGCTCGTCAGCATGCAGAACTTCTTTCTTATGACCACCGCACGCTACGAGATCCAGCGCGACGCGCGCACGACGCTCGACACGGTCAACCGATACCTGCGCCAGGCGGTCGCCACGACGGTCATTCTCGACACGCCCACCGGACAGGGCCCCTTCTCGCGCATCCGCTTCAAGAGCGTCGACGGCCGCTACATGGAATTCTGTCAAAGCGGCAACACTCTCATTCAAGTCATCGGCAACGCCCAAACGGTCGTCAGTAAAAACCTCGTCTATATCGCCTTCACCTACCCGCACAGCGACGACGTTTCCATCATCAGTGTCTCAATTACGATGGGCAAGGCCATCCAACTCGGCCGCCGCAAGGTGCTGGAGTTGACCATTCAGAAAGTCCGGGTCATGAACTGATATGAACAAAAACATCTCTGCTGGACGAAGCGGACAGATCCTTCCGGGCGCCATCGCCATACTGGTCATTCTCGCGGTCATGGTGCCGGCCATGGTGCTGTGGACCCAGCGCGAGGCCGTCTACTCCATGAAGCAGTCCCAAAACACCTCCGCCTTCCACTTGGCCGAGGCGGGAGTGGAGAAAGGCTACCTCTACGTCTCGCTGTCGACGATCACCTGGAACGCCATTCAGGCGGGCACCTCGCAGGCCAACTACAGATTTGACAAGGCCTACACCGACATCGAGGGCGGCACCTACGCGATTAGCATCACCAGCGGTCCGGGAACCCAGCAGGTGACCATCATCACCGTCGGCCGCGACAGGCGCAACACCGAAACGCGCGCCCTGCGCGTCGTCTACACCAACGCGATCCTAGGCGACACCGCGATCTACTCCGGAGGAGGCGTGCAGATCGGCGGCGGCACCAACGTGGAATGGGGCGCGGTCATGAGCCCCAACAACATCATCGCGACCGGCCGCGCCCACCCCCAGTATTGGTCGGCGAGCCAAATCATCGGCAAGGACACCAGCGCCAACCCCCCCAACTCCGATGGGTGCCAGTGGCACTCCTTTCAGGCAAACCTCCCCACGCCGCCGGACCTCGATTTCGATTTCTACCGCACCTCCGCCGCGGCGACGACCGGCTGTCCAGACCACGTGGGCGCTCACGGAGCGCTGCGGGATGGAACACTGTCGCCGGGCAGCTGCTACTACCCCGGCGCCGTCACGAATTGGAACGACACGACCGCGAGCAAGACCATTTTCATCGAAGGCGACCTCACCGTCAAGTCGAACGGCATGTTCCACACCGGTACAATAGTCGTTATGGGCAACATCAATCTTCCCAACGGCGTCTGGGGCACCGGCAACGTCACGATGAGCATGCCCAATAAGGCCTGGAAGCAGTACTGCAACGACTGGGCCGCCTATCTGAACTTTGACCCCTCCCCACCCGCGCCCGCGAATTACCCCGGCCTAAACTCCACCTATACCTCCTCCAGCTTGATCACGAAATTTTCCTCCAAGGTCGCGGTCAACGGCTTTATGTACGTGGGCGGCAACTTCAACAACGGCGGCGGCGGCGGCGGCAACAGCGACATCTATGGCGTGCTCTACGCCATCGGAACTTCCACGCTCTCGGCGGCCTCGCCCATCGACTTTTACTACAACGGCGGCGCGACCAGCAATATCGTCACCACGAACGTGAGCCTGACCCGCGCTTCCTGGCAGGACGAGGTCCGCGGCTGGCCCGCCGGTCTCTAAGGTGGACGGCCATTGAAAGGCCGGAGAAAACGGCCTATACTGGATTTAGACACCGGCATGAACACAAACTCCCGCGGCGGAACCTTGTCTAAACCGCAATGCCGTGAATGCGGCTCCGTCCTGGTCATCGCGATCGTTCTCTTGATGCTGCTGTCCCTGATACCGATCGCAATGCAGATGCTTAAAACCACCGCTAAAGACACGCTCGCGCAGATTCACCAGTCGGTCGAGGCCGACAACGCAGCGCTCGCGGGGCTGCAGGACGCGATATCATGGTTCCAGCGTCAGCAATGCCAGCCGGTCCGGCAATCGTGCTCGGCCGGCTATGCCTATCCGGACGCGGCCTTCAACCCCCAGTATCCCAACGACACGCAGGATTCGACCTGCACTCCCGGACCATGCGCGATAGGCATCGTCAGGGACTTCGCCTTAGATCCCGGTCTGTCGCTGTGGGCGCGCTACGAAGTTCGCATGCAGTCCGCCGGCGCCGCCGATCCGCATGCCGTGCACGACGTCACCGACCAACGCGTCCCCCCTCCCAGCGGCGTGGTCGGAGCCGGATTGGCCTGGTACATTGAAAGCAAAGGCTATGTCTACCGGAAGCGCAGCCCAACTGCGGCGTTCAACGTCGCGCCCAACAGCATCGTCGGCAACGCCTCGGCCGCGACCGAGCTGCGCCGCCTGGCGCTGGTCCTGCCGAGCAACGCCGCTCTCATCGTCAACGATCAGAGCAAAATCACTCTCAGCAACAACGGCCGCGCCATCGGCGGCAACGTCGGGACAGGCATCGGTTATTTCACGGGCGCCACCAACCCCACCGTCGGTGGCCAAACCGCGAGCAATACTTCAGGCGATTCCTACTACACCGGAAATCCCAATAAGCTGTCCGTGGGGACCGCCACGAATACTTACGTCAGCGATGTGGGGATCTTCGGCATGAACAGGCAGAGCGTGAAGCTCCTGGCGGACTACGTCGTGCCCAGCGTCGCGGCCCTTCCCGCCAGCTACCCCACGCTGTCCCTCGTCTATATCGATGGAAACGCGGTCTTTGGAGCCAGCCCCCGATTGGTCGGCAGCGGCATACTTTATGTCAACGGCGCCCTGACCATTCAGTCTACCAACAACGCCTTTTTCAACGGCCTGATCTTCGCCACGGGCAAGATCACCATCAATGGATCGGCCGATATCTCCGGAGCCGTCGTCTCCGGCGCCTGCGTCGCCGGCGCGGGTGTGGGCCAATGCAACGGCGGCAATGGAGTGGTGTCCATCGCGCCTTTTGTGCATATCGACGGCGGCAGCGGCGCCGCGCAGGTCGCCTACGACAACAACGTCCTTAATTCCATCCGCAGCTCTCTGGCCAACTACCGAGAGAATAAAGCCGCTTATTACACGTTTTCAGCGCTCAAATGAAAAAGAAAGTCCCGCCGGGGTTTTCGTTGATAGAGGTCGTCATCGCCATGCTGGTGTTCTCCATCGTCGTCCTGGCGATCGTGCAGGGGATCACCACGCTGGCCCGCCAAAGCCAGAGCGTGCGCAACAGGACTTTCGCGGCGGAAAAGGTCATGCAAATGCTGGCGGAACTGCGCAGCGTCGCTACCGCGTCCGGCAGCGGCCTTCAAAGTCTCGCCAACCTCGACAATTACGATGACGGCAGCACGTTCAACTTCGTGCTCACGACCCACAAGGATGTGACCAGCCCGGCCGATGCCACCAGCGGAAACGGCGCACTCAAGTTCAAGCGGAAGGTCACCATCCTCCACACCAACGATTCCCTGTCGCGCATGGTCTACGTCCGCGTCTACGATGCCTCCGGAGGCGCCCTCGCCGAGGGCGCAAGCCTCATGCGCACGTCGGTTAAAGACTATTTCCCGACCCAAGTCTACGACGTCTATCTCTTGGAACTTGAGAACGTCCCGGGATGGTGGACGTCGTTGTCGACTTTGCGGCCGACCTTAGACAACGTCATTCAAGACCTTCAGAACCGCAATCCGGGATTGGAACTGCGCATTCACTACATCACGAGGCTGGCCTATGGCCGCGACCCTTTCTACACCCCATTCATCAATCAGGCCTCCTTGGCGAGCGCCGCACCGTCTCCGTATGTTTATTTTTACCCCGGACTTGTCGGTCCCAACGACAACGGGACCAACGTCAACTACTACGAGCCTAACACTCTCTTGGGACGCTACAATCTAGACGGCGCCTCATTTCCCAACGGAGCGCCGACAACACCCACTCCCGTCTTGCCCAACGGCTACAGCTTAGCCGATCAATACAACCACGCCGTCCGATATCCCGAGGAGGTCGCTCTTTACGACGCCGCGATCGCCGCGGCACAGGCCTCCGGATTGCCTCAACCCGAGATCAGCCTTCGAATGCTCATCGAACAGCTCAATGTGGGCGGCGTGTCGATGAAAAACGCAATCGTCGTCAACGCGCACGGAGAGCTTTTGCCGCTGCCTCCCATGCGCAACTACTCCGACCCCGCCAAGGATCCCGTCGCCAACCCCCATATGCGAGCCGTCTCGCACCCGGAGAACCTCCATTACAATTCAGGCGCCGCGGTCAAGCTGCGCGTCTACACTTTCTCGGCCAGCACTCAGGGGGTCTCGGCCTCCGCCATGGCCAGCACGGTCACCGTCCTTCTTCCCAACGTCGCGCTCAGCGTTATTCCAAACAACGACATCACCATCCGCGCCATTCGCGGCCAACCCGATCCTGGAAGCGTGACCTGCGGGGGAGCGACACTCTTCGAATGCCAGTGGACCACGCCGACGCCCTGCACTCCGGGCGTCAACTGTTCGGCCACCAGCAGCCCCGGCCAATACAGCATCACCAATCCCACGCCCAACAGCACCCTCATCACACTTTACGGCAGCCCGCTGACCCATCCCTATCGAGTCGGCGGCGCATTCCATTCCGGCTTGCACGCCAACAGCCTTCTCTACGGCCGCGAATACACGCCCGCCCCTCCACTCGGAGCGCAGTTCGTGGAAGGCACGGGCGACATGACCAGCGCCGGAACGGGGCCCAAGAACACGGCCGGATGGGTTCTCACGTTCAAGGCGGGCACCCTCGCCGACGGGCAGACAACCTTTGAGACCCGCATCGGGGCCGACACGACCACCGGCTGCCCGTTCGCGATCCCGGTCACGGGCTCCAACTGGTGCTCCAATAATCCTCCCAATCTGTCCCGAACTTACACCTGGCTTGGCAACGGCGCCGCCAATCAGCCTCCGGCGACCGAACGGTTTCAGTTCATGGGCGATCCCGCCCACATGCCCTACGCCGACATCAAGGCCAATGGAGGCTACAATTGGTATTTCGGCGGCGCGCCCGGAAACAACAACAACGGGAATGGGGGCTACGGCGGCTATAGCAATCTCGCCAATGGCTGGCCCACCCAGGCGGGCGACGTTCTCAACGTCGATCTGCCGAGGTTTTATCAGGTGATTCGCCATGGGCTTTTAAGCTCAAACGCGCTCTGGACGACGATGAACGGCTGGTCTTACTATTACATCGGCCTCGGCGGAGAGATGGGCTTTGACCGCGCCAACAATTTCACCTACGGTTTGGAAGTCCACCAGCGCCCGTGGACTAGAACGAGCGGCGCCGCCTGCGCCGCGACTTGCGGGGGACACTGCACGGTCAACGAGATCACCAACCATGCGTCCGGATGCTACAGCTACGCCTACACTCCCCTCATCGCCTCAACCGACCGGACCTGGATCAGCCTGCCTTGGATCGGCGAGCTTTACCCGGACAGCCAATATACCCCCAATTGGAGCCAGGTCGGAAATCTGCCGACGGCGGGCGCGGCGGCCGACGCCGAGCATTTTTTTCGAGACCTGCCCACGTCCGTCTACGGCTCGGCGAACACTTTCTCCTTCGCGGTCGGCACGCACAACAAGAGAACCGCCAGCGCCGGCTGCGCCTCGTTCTTAAACGCCGAACCTTCCGCCGGCTCGAATAAGTGGTTCATGCATGACCAGGGAAATTTCAACAACAATCCAATCACCCAGCTTGGCATCACGCAGACTTCCGCGCTCAATTACCCCGTTCCGGCGACTCTCACCGCCACGCGTCCGTTTCAGCTCAACAACACGTCGACCCCGGCGCCTCCAGAATGGAACAACCCGGTCTACAAGTCCCAGAGAAGTCTCAGCAGCTTCCTTAACACGGTCGCAGCGCCGGTGGGCGTCACCTACCAGTCCACTGACGGAACCGCCTGGGCCACCAGCGGCCTCGTGAAGATCACAACGACGATTGCGGCGGACCCCCAGGCGGCGTATTTCGTCATCAGCGGCCTCGCCCCTCAGGGGAACTTCGGCACGGCGGAGCTCGGTTCGTTCGCGCTGACATCTATGGTGTATAACTATCTTCAAGCGGGCGACCCCGTCAACAATCCCGTCGCCCGCATCACGCAACTTCCGCTGACCACGATCCTGTCGCCCTCAACGACGGATCAATTCACCCAACCCGCTTCGATCGACCTCATTTGGAACAGCGCCTGGATGAGATGGGACGGCCAGGCCTATACCACCACTTATCCCGCCGGCTTCACCGAAGCGATCACATCGACTTACAATCTCAAATACTCGAAAGATGACGGCAAGACCTGGTTTTTCATCCAAGACAACGCCCCGGCCGCCATCGCCGTTCTCGACACCGGGGTGGCGCATGCGATTCCCAATACGACCACGGCCTACACTTGGGATGTCTCCAACGCCGCGCAATTTCCGATGGGCAACTACATCGTGCGCGTGGAGCAATATCGCTCCGACTTCAAGCAGCATTACTCCTATCATTCAAGGCCGGTTTACATCTCACGCTGACTATGAAGACGACAAAGGCCGCGCTTCAGGCCTCAAAGGGATTCACCCTCCTCGAGTTGATGATAGCCGTCACCATCTTAGGCATCATTTCAGCCGGCATGGCGACCTTCTTGGCGAAAATACAGCGAAACTACAGCGTCGAAGACGCCCGGATCGGGATCAAGACTGGCGCCCAAACGGCTATCAACAGGATCTCGATTAATCTCACCGCCGCCAAACGCCTTTTCCAGGACACCGCCGGCGACAATGCCTATCTCGCGTTGGCTCAACTTTCCGCGCCGGCCCCGGCCGCCCTCGCGGGATCAAAATTGCCGCAGATCAACGCCGGAGCCTCCATGTCGCCGAACGTCGGGACTTTCGTCGCCTCGGCGGTCGGCAACAGCCTGTTTTTCGCCAGCCTTGACCTGCCGTTCATAGCCGTGCCGGCCATCGCCGATTCTGCGGCTTCCCTTCACACCATCCGCGTCGATAGTTCTCATTTCAACTACTACTACCTCAGTCAAAGCATGGCCCAATCGGTCGCGGGAGACGGGCAGATCATGCTCTGGGAATGGCACAGCATCAGCGTCGCGGACTACAGCCAGATAATGTCCTGGACGGACGCCACGCTCCGGACGAATCTGGTGAAGGCGCTGTTTGCCGCTGGGTACACTTACGCCTGGGATTCCACCCAGGACACGGTGAACACCGCCTTCTACTCGCTGACTGCGGCCGGCGCAATTTCCGCGCTGGGCACCGCGCCCGTTCTGAGCCAAAAATCAGCGGCGCCCATGATCAAACTCCTCACCGGGACGTTGGGCGCCAATTATCGCTATGGCGTGGCGCCGAACACGGGAGCGTCGTTTAATATCCCCTATCCTGTTCCCCAGTTCGGCACGGCCGGGGGAAAATTTCCCTCGGGATTTGAAATCGTCGCCGTCGGCTCAAGCTCCTCGCGGCAAGTCTTGATACGCCTGGTCTTAACGGCGGAAGGCGCCTTTAAGGGCAGCATCGCCAATCAACATGTCGTGGTGGCGACCGCCAGGGACATCCACTGAACACTCATGAAATGCCCGCTATGCTCGAAGGATGGGCCTGACGCGGCCGAGGAGTGTCCCTCCTGCGGCGCGATCTTCGCCAAGCTGCGCGCGCGCCGCGAGCGCGAACGCGAAGAGGCCTTAGCCGCGCTGGCACTAATCGCAACGCCCGCCACGGCGCCTAATTTAAGCCCGCAGGCGCGACAAGCCCGATGGGCAGTGGCCGCCGCCCTGATCGCCGCATGGATATTAGGGCTCGCGCTCTATTATTACCCGCGGGTGGCTAGGGCTCATCATACAAGGAAGCTCCGCGTAAGCGCGAACTCGACGGCGCCTATGCGCGGCCCCGTGACCGGCAGATGATCGGCCCGAAGCGCGGGATTTGTTAGAATGCGCTTATGAGACGACTCCCGGGCCTGTTCATCGTCCTCGAGGGTCCCGATAAATCTGGAAAGTCCACCCAGGCGCGCCTGCTGGTGCAGGCGCTCAAGACCCGGGGGCTCGAGGTCCTGCACACTCGCGAACCCGGCGGCACTTCCGTCGCCGAGGGCGTTCGCCGCGTCCTGCTCGACCCCGCCTTGACTATCGATCCGATGGCCGAGCTTTTCTTGTACGAGGCCTCGCGCGCCCAGCACACGAACGAAAAAATACGCCCCGCGCTAAAGAGCGGTCAGATCGTCGTCTCCGAGCGCTTCACCATGTCTACCGACGCCTACCAGGGCGTCGCCCGCGGCCTGGGCCTTGCGACCACGACCGTGCTCAATAAAATCGCCACGGGTGGCCTCACGCCCGATCTGACGATCGTCCTCGACATCCCAGTTAGCGAGTTTGATACACGCGACAAGGGCCGCGAATTGGACCGTTTGGAAAAAGAGAACGCCGCTTTCCGCCTCAAGGTCCGCAACGGCTACCGCAAGCTCGCCCGCGCTCCGCGCT
>JAYVZL010000277.1:0-9699 GCA_043783505.1 Elusimicrobiota bacterium | reverse complement strand
CGCCTTCTGCTTCTTGCGGGACTCCCTTTCCTTCTTGTCCTGCTCGTATTTGTACTTCGAATAGGGTAGGACTTTGCAGACCGGGGGGGTGGCGCTCGCGGCGACTTCGACGAGGTCCAATCCTCTTGTCCGAGCCAGGGCCAGCGCTTCGGCGATCGGTTTGACCCCTACCTGCGTGCCGTCCGCGTCGATAAGCCGGACCATGGGGGCCCGGATTAAATTGTTGATGCGGGTGTGATCCCGGGTGTCCTTGAACTTTCCGTTGTAATTATTGATCGGGCTTGATGCTCCTTTGTCTTTCGAGAGACTGCAGAACATTAATGGTAGCAATTTCCCGACGGAACCGTCAATCCGATTAGGGAACTTTTTCGGGGGGTCAACCGTCTGAATAGGGGGGCTATTGACGAACCTCTATTTACAGTGTACACTATAAATAAGACGTTTGAATGGAATGATGGAAAGGCGGAACGCAACGCCATCAAGCACGGCGTCAGCTTCAAGATGGCGGCGTTCGCTTTCGACGATCCCTACGCTTTTGTGATGGAGGATGAAAAGCATTCCGTTCATGAACGCAGGCAATGGCTGATCGGCGACTCCGGCGAGAATGTTTTGGTCATTGTCTTTACCATGCGTTTGCTCGTTGGAACCATAAGGATCGTCAGTGCGCGCCGAGCGAATCGCCGCGAAAGGGGAATATATGAAGCAAGAAAAGAAGTTTGATTTCTCTAAAGCGCGTCGAGTGACGCCTCAGGAGACGGCGACCTTTCGAAAGGCCATCGAGGAAACTTTTCATGTGCAGCGTCCTTTACGGGGACGCCCTCCGAAGGGTCAGGATAAATATCGGGATGTTCACATTCGGCTTCATCCAAAAGCGCTGAGCTGGGTGCGTGCGCAGGCCAAACATCGCGGTATCGGCTACCAAACTTTGATCAACGAACTGCTCCTGAATCACGCTGCCTAGGACATTTTTTCGCGGAAGGCACGGGCCCCCGCCTCGGGGCCCCCGGGATGCATCAACAGCCGTCCGCCGACCAACCAGACGGCGTCGACGCCGAAATCCGCGGTCATGGAGGCGGTGTTGTCTAGGTTCATGCCGCCGCCGGGAGCGGGCCAGATCGGAGCCAGTCTCCCCCATTGCGCGCGTCCCCGCGCCGCGATGGCCCGGCACTCGTCCGGGGTGAAGGCGAAGCGGCCGCCGGCGTTGGGGAAGACGGTGATGTCGGCTCCGGCCAGGCGCATCAGCGTGCCGAGATAGAGCGAGTGCTCGATGCCGTGGGAGCGTTCGGCGTAGAAGACGCCGGAGTAGGCGGGGTGGGCCATGAACACGGCGCGGCGTGTGGCGGCCAGGCGACGCGTCTCGTCGAGACCGACGATGGCGGGGCAGATCAAGACGCCTTTGAGTCCAAGGCCTAGAACAAAACGGAGACGATCGGAGAGTTCTTCTTGAGGACCGCTCAAGTGGGGAAAGTAGAGGCACGGCGTCTTCTCCCGAGCGACGGCCTCGGCGATGCGGGAAACCCGGGAACGGAAGGAAGCGAAAGAAACGTCAACGATGTTTTGATCGTCCTTGACGATATCCCCGCCGCCGCGGGCGAAAGCGGCGGCGGCCGCGGCGAGTTCAATCTCCGTCGAGCCCATGGGTTTGAGGGCGGTGGCCAATAGAGGCCGGCCCTGGACGCCGAGCAATGAACGTAGTCCGGCGACGCCGAAGTTCGGGCCGGAGAACGACGATATAAATGAATCGGGGAAGCGAATATCCACCAAACGCACGCCCGGCCATATCGAGGCGTTGCCGAAGACGAGGTTGAGCAGGGCTCCGATGCGTCCGCCGGCGAGCGCGGCGGGGAAATCGATCTCGACTCGAAAGCGTCCGCTGGCGGCGGACGAAATCGGACCGACGCGGCCGACGATCTCTTCGCGGATGCGGGGCGGCAGCGGGAAATCGAAAGGAACCTCGACGGTTTCTTCGTAGGCAATGGCCCGCGCGGTTTTTTCGGCTTCCGCGGCCGGGCCCGGGACTTCGTAGACGGCGACGAGGCGTTCGCTCAAGGGAAGATTATATCAACCATGTAGGGCGTCGAAGAGGATTTTAGCGAACAGCCCGGCGCAGACCAGCACGACCGTTGGGCGGATGACGCGCGCGCCTTGGCGCACCCCCAGGTGCGAGCCGGCCCAGTGCCCGGCGATGGAGAGCAGGCTCATCGACAGGCCCACGCGCCAATCGACTCGTCCGGCCCAGAGAAAAGTTACGAGTGCGGCGAGGTTGGACACGAGGTTGAGGATCTTGGCGCGGGCCGTCGCGCCCAGGAGATCGTACCTGCCCCAGCGAGAGAACGCCAGCGCGAAGAAGGTTCCGGTGCCGGGTCCGAAGAAGCCGTCGTAGGCGCCGATCGGGACGGCGGCCAGGACGCCGCGGCGCGTGCGCTCGGCGGCGGAGAGGCGGTCGCTCTCGTCGACCGCGCCGAAATCCTTGTGCGACCAGACCAGCCAGGCCACCAAAGGAAGCGCGGCCAATAAGAGAGGACGAATCCAAGAAGGGGCCACCAGCAGTGCTACGCGCGCGCCGAGCCAGGAGCCGATCATGGAGGCCGCGATCACGGGAAGAAAAGGCGCGATCGAAAATTTAAGCGCGCGTTGATAGCGCACGGTCGAGACCACCGTGCCGATCGAGGAGACGAGCTTATTGGTGCCGAGGATCAGCGCCGGGTTTAAGCCCACCGCCAAGTAGGCGGGCAAGGTGATCAGCCCGCCGCCGCCGGCCAAAGCGTCCACCACGCCGGCGAAGAACACGCACGCGGCCAGAAACATCGTGGCGCCGGGGCCCAAGGGCATCGGGCATTCTCGCCAAATCCGGCTCGACGGTCAAGCGTCCGAGACGCGATGATTTGATATTCTCACCGCCATGCCCTCGATCCTCGGGCGTCGCCTTCAGGGAAAGTTCACGATGCTGCCCAGCTTCGCGGCGGCGATGGCATTTTATTTTTTAGTCTCCTTGGTCCCTTTCTTGGTCGTGGTCTCTCGCGTGGTCGCGGGGCTTTTTTCGACCAATCTGACGCCCGAACTTCTCTCTTTCTTGCGCGACGTCCTTCCGCCGGAAAGCCGTCTGCGCCTAGACTCGCTCGGGGCGGCGGTCGCCCGGCCCCACGGCGGACTGGCCGTTGCGAGCACCGTGACCGCGGTGTGGACCGCGTCAAGCGGCCTCAATGAGATGACTCGCGCGATTCATTTTCTTTTTTCCGAGCCCGAGCGGCCTCACCCGGGCGGCTGGGAGCGAAGACTGAAAGCGTTCGGCGTGCTGGCGATATGGGCCGCGGCAATCGCGGCGGGCGCCGTCGCCTTCGTCCTTCTGCCCATGGCGCAAGGAGAACTCAAGCGTCTGGGGATGGGGCGCCTGCTGCCCCGAGCGTTCGCCTCGGTGGTGCGCTACCCGACGGCATTGGGCGTCCTTTTTGCCGCGTTCATATCGACCTATGTCTTCGTGCCGAAAAAGCGCCCATCCTGGCGCGCGGGGGCTCAGGGCGCGGCGTTGGCCACGGCCATATGGTCGGGCATGTCGCTGATGTTCGCCTACATACTGCCTAAGGTATGGCACGTCAGCCTGTTCAGCGGAGCGATGAGCTCCGCGCTGGCCACCTTGGCCTGGGCCTACTGCGGCGCCTGGGGCGTGCTGTTGGGCGCGGCTTGGGCCGTACGCGCCGACGAGAAATAGATCTAGGCCCAATGTCGAGGGAATATTAGGACCAAGGTCCCATATGGACTTCGACGGTCCTTAGTAAAATTAGATTGGATTTTACTAGGGAGACTGCAATCATGCGGATGTCATTTTTCGGTGTCGGTTTGGCTGTGATGGCGGGAATATCGGGTGCGGACGTATGCCGTGCCTCTGCTCTAGAGGAACTCAACGGCGCTGCCCAAGTCGTCGTGGAGGCCGGCCAAAAAGACCCGTTTTCCGGAGTCTACGACAACGGCAAAAATGGAACGCAAAGCCGGACGGTCTCCGCTGGAAATTCAGCTTCCGTCTCCTACGGCTTGAAGGCCGCGAAATTGCCGCCAATGACTTCATTCAAATATGCTCCCTACAGCGATCCATTTATGGACAGGATGAATATGTGGTATCGTCCGGCCACGGAGGCATGGAATTCGGGCCCAGTGCTCAACAAGGTCGGTGGTGCGCTTATTGCAGTTGGACTCACGATCGTGTTGGTGTTTCTTGCTGCATCACTCTTGATTGCTTCTCCCTTATTGTTACTCTGGTGAAGGAATCGAAGGCTGAGTTCGACGAACTCTAAGCGAGAAATGGGCGATAGCCCATAGAGCGGCAGAAATAAATAGGCCTGGAAGCATAGGCTCAAGCCCTAGCGGCGGCGTGCCGCGAAGCTGGCCCGCGACGACCCAGGCGAGCGAAACGGCGCAGCCCGAGGCCGACGACGCCAAAGCCCAAGATCCCGAAACGCGCCAGCGCGGGAGATAAACGCCGAGCATCGGCGCCAGCAGACCGGGGATAGTCGCGCTTCCCACCGCGTACCAAAGCCCGACGACTGAGGGCAGCAGGCGCGAGAGCCCGTAAGAGAAAAGCATGGTCAAGACTAAGCCGAGCCGCAGACGCCTTTTGCCCAGACACGCGGCGGCGATCATGGCCGTGCCCTGAAGAGCGGCGAACAGCGATGAGGCGATCCCGGCGAAAAAAAATCCCCGCGCAATGGGCGGCATGACCGCGTCGGCCAGGCGCGGGAAGGCGAGGATCGGCGAGTCGAGCGCGGGCAGGGCCGCGCGCGCGTATAAACCGGCCGTCGTCGTCATCAGGTCGAACGCCGCCCAGAAGCCGATCGAGATCAGGATTCCTCGCCGCGCGACCTGAGGGCTTTCGGCCGCGGCGCAGCGCTGATGAAAAGAAGGGTCGACGATGGTCCACACGGCGATCATCCACCAGCCGAGCAGCTTTCCCCAGCCGAGCCCGCCGGTCCACGAGAGATGCCCACTCGGAAGCTTCGCGGACAGAAGCGCCGGGCTTCCGATCGCGCGCCAGGCGAAAGGCAAGATCAGAGCGAAACCCGCGAACATGACGATCAATTGCAGGCGATTGGCCGAGGCGTCGGAACGCAGTCCGCCGCGCCAAATCAGGAGCAAGGTCAAGAGCCCCGCCCCGGCCGCGGCGGTCCCGGCGGACAGTCCCGTTATATGTCCGAGCAAAGTTCCCGCCATCAGCAGTTCATCCGCAGGACTAGCCAGCACGAAGATGAGAAAAGCGCCCATAAGCGCCGTCGGACGCCCGTAGGCCGACTCCAAATGGTCGGGAATGGTCAGCCCGGGGGCCAACCGCACGCGCTCGGCAAGAAACAAAGCATAAAGCGCGGCGAAGACATAATAGGGAAAGGCCATCACGGTCCAATTCGAAAGGCCCGAGGTCCACGAGTACTCGCCGATGCCTAATACACCGCCGTAAAAGGTTGGCACCAAGGAGGCAACGAACAGCGGCAGCGTGAGGGCGCGCCCCGCCAGAATCCAGCCCGTCGTCGACTCCTCGCGCTTCTCGCGCGCGCCCAGCCAGAGGCACGCGGCCAAGAAGGCCGCGACGATGAACCCGTCGATCATACGGGTATTGTAGGCTACTTCAGGGCGCGGGCGATCTCGGCGAGAAGCTCGCGCGAAAGATCGGCCATCAGCGTGTAATGGCGATCGCCCCCGCGCCAATTGAGGACCTTGCCGGCGCGAGAGGCGCGTAGGGCGCCATGGAATGCGGATGAAACGCCGAGAGAGCCGGATTTCGGCAGGCGCACCGGCCGCTCCGTCTCAAAGATGGAGAGAACAGTGAGGCCGTCGGTGTAGCGCGCATGGGCGACGTTTCCTTTGCCCACTTTGAAGGAGTCGGCGCTCTCAAAGACGAAGCCGCCGGGCAGCTCGGCTGGCAGGCGCGATGCCCGGCCGGTCTTTTGAGCGAGCTGATCGAGGGTCAGGAAGTCAGGCTCCATGCCGTGCGCGGCGACCACGGCCGCCGTCGAGTCGTCGAGGCGGAACAGAGCCTGGTCCTGGGCTTTTCCCGGTTCGAAGGTGGTGAAGGACGCTTGGCTGGCGAAAGGGCGCTGGGGCAAGTAGCGCTTGACGCGCAGCACCACGCGCGTTTCCTGGTCGAAAGTCATGGACTGCCAGGCCTTTCCCTCTATCTTCGGCCGAAGAATCAACAGCCAGACGGGTCGGCCGGCGATCTTGTCGGCGGTGCTGGACAGGAGCTCGTAGTTGGCGAGAAGAATCGCCCGCTCGCGATCGGGCGGCATGACCTTCTCGTAGCTGCGCACCGCGTCGCCGAAGACGATCTTGCCGCCGCGGGCCACGCGCTCGGTGTCGCCGTCGCTGACCGACACGCGCTCGACCGCGCCGTCCGGCTTAAGGAACTCCCGTCGGACCGAGGACGGGGGCGCGAAATGCACGCGCATTTCCTCGGCGTGCGTCTGCTTGCCGTACCACTGGGTGACCATGACGCGTCCTTGATAAGGGATGGCGGGGTCGGCGAGAGCCGAGCGTAGGAGCTCCTCGGGCGCGGGCAGAGCCCAGGCCGAAGACGCCCAGAGAACGGCGGCCAGAGCCGCCGTCGCGTTATTCGAGCTCGGTGTCCGGCGCATCGGAATCCGTCATTTGATCCGAGTAGTTGGAGGCCACGAGGTTGTCTTCAGGCATCAGGGCCTCGGCGCTGTAGCGGGCGTGCGCCGCGAGCAAAGGCTCGAGAGGCAATTCCTCGAGCGCGGCGGTGGAGCGAAGCCACAGCGAGACGACCAGCGCGGCTAGTCCGACCGCGCCCACGGGAGCCCAGATGAGCGGCCGCGTCAACGCGGCGTGCCAGGGCTCGGCGGCGAAGCGCTTTTCTAGGGAGAGGGCCAGATCGGGAGGCAGAGTCTTTCGCGAGGCTGAGAAGAAGGTCATCTTAAGATGGCGCAAGGACTCAAGCTCTGCCCGGCAATCCGAGCAGGAAGAGAGGTGTCCGTCCACGCGCTCGCGCTCGTCGGGAGCTAAAGCGCCGTCCATGTACGCCGAGATCGAGGGACCTTCCTCATGGCCGTTCATTGTCGTCTTCCTCCGCTTCGTTCCAGCTCTTCGTAAGCCTTGCGGGCGAGAACGCGCCCCTGATGGATCCGCGAACGGATCGTCCCCACCGGCACATCCATGATCCTGGCGATGTCTTCGTAAGGCATTCCTTCCACGTCGCACAATATGACCGCCGCTTTGTAATGCGGCGGCAAAAGGTCCAGCGCCTTCTGCACGAGATCGATGCTGTCGCGTCGGATCAGCTCGTCCGCGGCCGATCTTTCCATCGCCGGGAGGATCTCCTCCCAGCTTGAATCCTCGACCGGAGCCGGGGCGTCCAGCGACACCGTGTACCGGTGCGAGAGGCGCCTGACCCCGTCCAAAAAAACGTTGTGCAGGATGCGCATCAACCAGGAGTCGAACGAGCGCTTCGGATCATAGGAGTCGATGTGCTCCAAAGCCCGAGCGAACGCCTCCTGGACCAAATCCCTCGCGTCTTGCTCGTTGCCGGCCAGCCGATAGGCGAAGTTGTATGCCTTGTCGCCCGCCTGCCGAAGTAGGTCGGCGAACGCTTGGGATTGCATCTTCCTCACCTGTTATTACGTACGAGGGGGCGAAAGGTTCGCGCGCATTTTAGGACCCAGGCTCGACGCTGATCCGTCTTCGGGAGGCTGCGCGGCGCAGGGCTAAGAAGATCAAGGTTTCGACCAGACGCTTGGTGGAAACGCCCGACTCGCGCCATAAGCGCGGGTACATGCTGATCGGGGTGAAGCCCGGCAGTGTGTTGGGCTCGTTGAAGTAGACGGCGCCGGTTTTCTTGTGCACGAAGAAATCCACGCGTGCCAGACCGTACAAATCGAGGGCGCGAAAAGCGGCCAAAGCTATCTCGCGTACGCGCGCGGCCGTGCGCGCGGGGATGGGTGCCGGCATCAGGACGCGGGCCCCGTCGGGATCGAGGTACTTGGCGTTGTAATCGTAGAATTCCGCGTTCGGCACGATCTCGGCGCAGATGGAAGTCCGCAGGGCGAAACGGCCGCCTTTTTGAGCCCAGGGATCGCCCAGCACGGCGATCTCGATCTCGCGCGCCGGTACGCCCTTTTCAAGGAGAGCTTTGTCGTCGTAGCGCAGGGCTTCGCGCAGGGCCGCGGAGACGCCGGAGGGCCCCGCCACCTTCACGACCCCGACCGATGAGCCCATGCGCGCGGGCTTAAGAAACACCGGGTAGCCGAAACGGCGAGCGGCGGCGGCGGCCTCGCTCGCCGTGCGGACGACGGCCCACGGCACTTGGGGCAGGCCGGCCTGCTCGGCGACGCGCTTGGTGACCTCCTTATCCATGCCCGCGGCCGAGCCCAGGACGCCGCTGCCGACGTAGGGGCAGCCGGCCAGCTCGAGCATGCCCTGCATCGTTCCGTCCTCGCCCATCGGACCGTGCAGGACGGGAAATACGCAGTCGCGGCCCTTGAGCGAGGATAAAAGCTTCCACGGATCAACGGAGCGCGCGCCCGCACGCAGGCGGCGCACGGCCGCGCCTCCGCGATGCAGGTCCTCGGGCTGGGCGGCTAGAAGGCGCGCGGCGGGCACTTCCACCCAAGAGCCGTCGCCGCCGATGTGGATAAGGCGGGCTCGAAAGCGGCGGGCATCGAGATGAGCGAGCACGCAGCGCGCGGACACCAGCGAGACCAGCCGTTCGGCCGAGCGCCCTCCGCAGAGGACCAGGACGGTCGCTCGGCTCATCGGTGGATCAAAGCGAGGGCCTTGTCGACCTTGCTGACGAGGGCGGTGAAGTCGAGGGGCTTGCCGATATAGTCGTCGGCGCCGGCGGCCAAGGCCTCGTCGACCTCCTTGGTCACCATGGAGCCCGTGCACATCAGGATCTTGATTTCCTTCGTCTTCGGATTCTGGCGGATGAGCCGGACGATCTCGAGGCCGCTCATTCCCGGCAGATTGCAGTCGATGATGGCGAGGTCGATCTTCTTCGCGTTGAGGATCTTGACGGCTTCGGCGCCGTTGGCCGCCAGATCGAACTCGTGACCGTAGTCGAGAAGCACCTCTCTGATGAGCTGCTGGATGGAGTCGACGTCATCGACGATTAAAATCCGCGCCACGGGTCCATTATAGCTGGAGGATTGGGGCCGCGCCAGGGGCAGTCTTTTCCAATGCAACATGAGCCTGAAAAACGGTCGTTTCTAACGCAACATGAGCCTGAAAGGGGCGTTCTGAAACAGCAACAGGAAGGCGTGGTAACCTGGATCCATGACGATCACCATGGACGACGCTCAGATAAAGACGCTGGAACAAATTCGGTTAGTTTTGAAATCCTCCAAGGATCTTGCGTTCAAGGGAACAACCCGAAAAGAACGGTACGGCTGGGTAGAAGAAGTCTTGGTTCGTTTTGACTATTTTTCTTTGGACAAGAAGGCGAAGGGTCTGGTGAAAATCTACCTTGAGCGCATGAGCGGCGTTTCTCGCGCCCAGATGACGCGCCTGGTGTCGAAGAAATTCTGTGAAGGCACGATCAAACCGTCTTGGGGCGGGAGCAACCGCTTCGCGGCGAAATACACGCTGCGCGACCATGAACTGCTGGCCCAGACCGACAACGCGCATGGACGAATGTCTGGACCGGCAACAAGGAGGATTCTGGAGCGGCTGTATAAAGTCTATGGTGATAAACGATTCGAACGG
>JAYVZL010000276.1:0-3859 GCA_043783505.1 Elusimicrobiota bacterium | reverse complement strand
GATGCAGGTGATGCCCGACACCGCCCAAGGGGTGGGCGTCACCGCCGCAAAGCTCAACAAGCCGGCCTCGGGCGTGAAAGCCGGCGCCGCCTACCTCCAAGTGCTGTTCCAGGCCGCCTGGAAAATATTTCACCTCAAGGGCGTGCGCTACACCGATGCCCCGCTCTGGGTGGTCCAGCGCGTCATCGCCGCCTACCACGCCGGACCCAAGTTCCTGACCCGCCTCGACCTGCACCCCACCACCCGCTCTTACGTGCGCAAGGTCGTCCACTTCTACGGCTCCAAGGTCACCGACCTGCGCCGCCCCTCGGGCGCCGAGCTCGATCTGCCGGTCTATTCTCGGACGATCGCCTCGAGCGGATCGATGTACTGAGATGAGAAAAGCTCTCGCCGCGGTCCTGCTTCTTTCCGCCTGCGCCGGGCCCAAGCCCTGCACGCGCACCCTCTGCGTCGCGCGCCTTGACGGCGCCATGGAAATGCGCGGCTGGAGCGGAACCGTGCGCGCGACAACCGACACGCCAAAGCCGCCCGTGCCCTCCGACTCAGAGGTGACGATCATCAACGGCTCGGCCGATTTCACGAACGGCAAAACAAAAATCTCCGCCGCGGAAGGCTCCGTCTTCCGCTTCGTCGTCTCCACAACCGCGACGTCCATCGACGTGTCCGCCGGTTTGGTCACGGTTTCGGTGTCCAGCGCCGCGCCGATGGCGCTCACGCCGGGCTCTCCATTCCTCCTGCCCCGCTAGGGGCGACGCCGTTTTTTACCGACAAATTACCGTTAAATATTGGATTTTTGTCGATGCGCGACCTATACTTTCCCCATGGGCGCGGGGAACTGCTACGTCATGGATCCGGCCAATGGCCTCTATTACAACGGCAAGGAAATGCGGGCGCCGTCGGTTTACTTCCAAAACGGCGCCGGCGCTTTTTACAAGAACGCTTGGCACCGCGTCGAGGCGGTCTTCAAGCTCAACAGCATCGTCAATTGTTTTGCTTAAATAGCCGTCATGAAAAAGGCGCTGATCACGGGCATCACCGGGCAGGACGGCTCCTACCTCGCCGAGTTCCTCCTTAAGAAGGGCTACGAGGTGCACGGCATCAAGCGCCGGGCTTCCCTGTTCAACACCGACCGCATCGACCATCTGTTCCAGAACCTGCACGAGCAGCGCGTGCCCTTTTACCTCCATTACGGGGACATGACCGACTCCTCGAGCCTGGTGCGGGTTCTCCAACTGGTCAAGCCCGATGAGGTGTACAATCTCGCCGCCCAAAGCCACGTCGCCGTCAGCTTTCAGGAGCCCGAGTACACCGCCAACGCCGACGCGCTGGGGACTTTGCGCCTGCTCGAGGCCATCCGCACGTTGGGCATGGCCAAGAAGACACGCTTTTATCAGGCCTCGACTTCCGAACTCTTCGGCAAAGTCCAAGAGACGCCACAGAAAGAGACCACGCCCTTCTACCCGCGCTCGCCCTACGGCGTGGCCAAGCTCTACGCGTACTGGATCACGGTCAACTACCGCGAAGCCTACGGCCTGTACGCCTGCAACGGGATCCTCTTCAACCACGAGTCGCCGCGGCGGGGGGAAACCTTCGTCACGCGCAAGATCACCCGCGGCTTGGCGCGCATCAAGCTCGGCCTCGACAAGACGATCTGGCTTGGTAACCTCGACGCCAAGCGCGACTGGGGCCACGCCCGCGACTTCGTGGAAATGATGTGGATGATGCTGCAGAAGGCGCAGCCGCGCGACTATGTCGCCGCCACGGGCCGTCAGAACTCTGTGCGCCAGTTCGTCGAGGCCGCGTGCTCGGAACTGGATTTCGACATCGTCTGGAAGGGAAAAGGCCGCGCCGAGCGCGGCGTCGACCGCCGCACCGGCAAGCTCCTCGTGGCCTTAGATCCCCGCTACCTCCGCCCGACGGAAGTCGACTCGCTCCTGGGCGACGCGACGAAAGCCCGCAAGGAACTGGGCTGGAAGCCGTCCGTCAGCTTTGACGAACTCGTGCGCGAGATGGCGCGCGAGGACTTGGCGATCGCTCAGCGCGAGGCGCTGGTCAAGACGACGGGCTACTCCACTCCGCGCCGCAGCGCGGACTAATACCTGGCCTAGCGCGCGGTCGGGATCTGCCGGGCGCGAAGCGCGGCGACTTTCTGATCGAAATGCTCGCGGTCGTCCTCGGGCACAGCATCTCGGTGCCGCACAAACTCATCGACGACGCTTTCGGCCGCCTGGTATTGATTGAGTTGATAGCCTAGCTCGGACAGAGTGCTCGGCTTGGCGGCCTTTCGACCAATCTCGGCGATGAGCCGCTCGATGGCTCCCTTGTTTTGCGGGAAGAACGCGGCAGCCACCACCATAGCCTTGGTGTTTTCGCGCGCCTCGCCTCCAAGTAGGAAGCGCATCGCGGCGCGGTCGGAGGGATTGCCTTTCAACAGCTCGGCGGCCAGGCTCGCCTTGCCATAAACGTTATTCTCGCTGCCGACCAAGGCCGCATGAAGGAACGCGATCCCGGCCTTGTCGCCGGAGTCCACATGAAGCAGCGCCAGCGCCGCCGGCTCGCGGACGGAATTATAATCGAGCGCGGGATCAGCCGCCATAGCGCGCAGCGGCGGAACGGCGAGCGCCCTTTTCTGCGCATCCTCGGATCGGGACAGATGTATGAGCGAGATGGCCTTCATCTCCGGATCTTTAATTTGAGGGACGAATTCCACAAGCAGAGGTTCGATGCCGCGTGCGTCCTTCTCAAAGAGAGAGCGGATAAACATCTTCATCTCTCTGCCTAGATCGATGGACATGATCCAATCGTAATACTCGAGACGTCCCGCGCGCTCGAGCGTCAGGTAGCGTTCGAAAAAGGTCCGGTAGAAACCCAGGCTCTTGGTTAGTTTTTCGTCCCAAAGCGATCGGATAGCGTTCTCCGCCGACTCAAACGTATTCTCCCCATCCATATCGAAGGCATCGCGGATGGCCACGTCGAACACCGCGATGAGAAGCTCGTCCGAGACGGGTTCCAACAGCGAGAAGAGGTTAAGCGCCTGCCGCGTGCGCCCGAAATCCCGATGAGTGAACTCGTATAGGAATCTTGTCTCGAGCGCTTTGCGCACGGCCGGCGCCCGCGGCGCCTTGTCTTTTAAAGTCGCGCCGATGAAGTCGCTAAGCTGCTTGTGTATTTGGGCCATCTCATTGATCGCCGGCCGGGAGATATTCTCGGCCGGCTCGGAACGGTAGTTCAACAGCAGAACCTCGACTAAGGCATCGGGATCGTCGAGCAGCGCCTGTCGCACGCGCTGGTCGTCGGCCAGCCGCGATAAGTCGGCGTCTTTGGGAAACAGCGCAGGAAAGCTCTTTTTTAAGAAGCCGGCGTAATCCGAGATTTCTTTGGGACCGTCTCTGGAGAGAGCGACGAGGTAGCTGTCGTGGACTTGGCGTTGGATTGGATCTTTGAGCACGGCATAGGCTTCCGTCGCCTTTTTATACGCGTCGGCAAACAACTCGGAGCCGGGATTCCGCTCAGGCCCATATTTCTTGGCCTTCGCGTGGTACGCGTTTTCGATCTGCTCGGCGGTGGCGTTTTGCGCGACGCCGAGGACCGCGTAATGGCCCTGACCGACGCTGGGGGGAGTGGCCTCCGGCGGAGTGGCCTCCGGCGGCGCGGCCTCCGGCTGCTCGCCGCGGACCAAGGCGTTTAAGTCGCGCGCCACCCTTTGCGCGTGCTCTTGAGCGCGCTCGCCGCGGGAGTTATCCCCAGACTTGGTTCGGACTCTGCATATCCCTTTGGCACAACCGAATCTAATCATGAATGATAGTCTGCTGAATCGTTCGATAGAACAGCATCCCTCGGTCCGTCGAAAATCGGCGGT
>JAYVZL010000275.1:0-3871 GCA_043783505.1 Elusimicrobiota bacterium | reverse complement strand
GGTGCTGGCGGCATTGGAGCGATGGGGAGTTATGGGGCTGGGGCAAGTGGACGGGCTGCTGTTTCACAAGGAGGTTTCGGGCGAGGAGCGAGGGAGGTTATTCTTCAACGACATACGGCGTGAGGACTACTGGGGCCGGGCTTACAAGCGGCTGAGCGGCCTGGAAAAGCTGGGGCTCGTGCGAATTCAGCGAAGCGATTACACATGGCCGGTGTACCTGCTGACGGCGCGGGGGTTCGAGTTGCTGCGGCGGCGAGGAAAGACACGGTATGAGACACCGAGCCAAGGGATCAGCGAACGGCTCGTCCGCCACGAGATAGCAACCGTCGGCGTCGGGTTAGTCCTGACCGAAATACTCGGCCTCGGGGTCAACACGGCCCGCGAGACCTGGGACTGGATGGGCAAGAAATACGGCAGGCGTAGCCAAGAGGCGCGCCTGACCATGCCCGACTTTCTTATCGGGAAGGCGAACGGCAGCGTGGAACATATCGTCGAGGTCGAGCTTACGCCCAAGTCCCGACGGCGCTATGCCGAGATATTCAGCTCGCATCAGCGCCGTCTTCCGGATCATCGTACGTCTAAAATACTCTACCTCGTGGGCTGGCCGGGAGGGGTGGGACACCTCATGCGCCTAGGGCACAAGTTCGAGGTGTCGGCCGTCCAAGCGGCGCAGCTCTCCGACTTCCGGGCGAAGCTGGGACGCTGTGAGTTCGCGCCGTCCTACTACCCGAGGACGCCGTACTTCCTGCCGACCAAAGAGACGCCCACGGCCCCACTGGACGCGGGGCAGGAGGCGGCACGATGAGCGATAACTGGGAGATTCAAATGCTCCGCGTGGACTGGCGGCTCGCGCACGCGCAGACAAGAGAGGTGGTCCTTCGCCCGCTGGCGCGGATCATCGCGCGGCGACTTCTGGCGGAAGGACTGGCGGAACGCGAAAAGGTCAGCCAAACTATGGACCAACGGCGGCGGGAGGTGACGGCATGAACAAGCGGCTTGAAATCCAAGGCGAAGTAAGGGCGGCGCTCTATGCGCGCGTCTCGTCCGACCGGCAAGCGGAGCGGGATCTGTCGATCCCGGCCCAGCTCAAGGCCCTGCGCCAGTATGCGGACAAGCACGGCTGGAAGGTCGTCGAGCAGTTCATCGACGAGGCCGAAAGCGCCCGCACGGCCGACCGCCCGGAGTTCCAGCGGATGATGGGGCTCTCCAAGCAGAAGGAGCCCCCCTTCACCGTCATCCTCGTGTGGAAGCTCTCGCGCTTCGCGCGCAACCGCGAGGACTCGATTCTCTACAAGGCCATGCTCCGCAAGCACGGCGTCCAGGTGGTTTCGATCAACGAGCACATCGAGGACTCGCCGTCCGGACGGATGCTCGAAGGGATGATCGAGGTGGTCGATGAGTTCTACTCGGCCAATCTTTCCTCGGACACGATCCGGGGCATGAACGAGAACGCCTCGCGCGGCTTCCTCAACGGCGGGCGCGCGCCATACGGCTACCGCCGCATTAAGGTCAAGGTCGGAGAGATCGAGAAAGCCAAACTTGAAGCCGTGCCAGAACACGCGCCGCTGGTCAAGCGCGCGTTCCGGATGTGCATTGACGGAATGGGCGTCAAGGAGATCATCAAGAAGCTCAACGCCGAGGGCTACAAGACGCGCGCGGGCCACGAGTGGACCAATACGGTCCTCTATTACATGCTGACCAATGAGACCTACACCGGCGTGACGATCTTCAACGGCTACCGCTATTGGGACTCGAAGGCCGGCAAGGAACAGAAGGCGATCCGCGTCGAGGGCACGCATGAGGCGCTGGTCACGCGGGAGCAGTTCGAGCAGGCCCGTCAGGTCCTCAAAGAGCGCGGCTTCACCATCACCCATCCTCGTGCCGTGGCAAGCGAGTACCTGTTGAGCGGCTTGCTCTACTGCGGGATATGCGACGCCAAGATGATCGGCACGACGGCCAAGAGCGGCCAGTTCACCTACTACGGCTGCCAGAACTACCTTAAGAAGGGCCGCCAGGTGTGCGCGGCGGGGCTCGTCGGGCGAGAGCGGTTGGAGGGCGCGGTGATCGACACCCTTAAGGACGACGTGCTGACCGACGCGAACCTGATCGAGCTGGTCCACCTCATCAACGAGGAGGCCAACCTAAATCGGGGAACGTCGGCCAAGCGCTTGACCGAGACGGACGCGCAGCTCAAGGCCCTCAACGGCCGCCTGGATAAGCTCTACGTGGCCTTGGAGACGGGCCATGTGGACATGGCGGACCTGGGGCCGCGCATTAAGGCCCTTCGCGCGCAGATCGAGGTCGCAGAGGCGCGCAAGCGTCAGATAGCGGACGAGGAGACGGCCCCGCTCAAGTTCAGCGGGCCGCAGGTGCGCCGTTCCGTGGAGGACCTGCGCGAGTTGCTGAGCGACGGCACGACGCTTGAGCGCAAGTCCCGCATTCGCGGCTGGCTGTCGCGCATCGAGGTGGACACCAAGCGCGGCGGGACCGTCTACTACAAGATGCCGCCGTGGATACAAAAAGCGATGGGCCGCCCGACGGCAGGCGGCCCAACACGTTCAGTTCTTTCTATTGATCAGATTGGCTGCCCGAAGCCGACGCTCTTCAAAACGGAAATGGCCTCTTATTCGAGTTTTCTTTCGGCCAGTTAAATGCAACGAAGGGAGAAAAGCGACTCCTGCCCGCCGAGGCCTTCAAAGCCGCCGCCGGTGTCAGAGTTGAGCGGACCCGAAACTGGTCGGCCGATGAACGCCTGAGGCTCGCCAAAGAGTGCCGCGACAGGCTCGCCGCCTATCCGGCGTTGACACGGAAGGCTCTGGCCCGGCAGCTCAATATCACGACCGCGCGCCTGAATCAGCTCATGAGTCTTTTGTGAAGTCGTCAACAGCAGCAATCCTCGGTCGGTCATGGCCGGAGAACTTGCGCGAAGCTGTCTCTGCGAAGCGCCAGGAGAGCAAGGGCGGCGCAAGAAAAGAGCGCGCCGCCGTAGAACGTGGCCGAAGCGCCCAGTCGGCTCCAAAGAAGCCCCGCCAAACCGCTGGCCGCGAGTACGGCCGCGCCGCTGGCCAGGTTGAAGAACCCGAAGGCCGTTCCGCGCAGGTCCGCCGGCGCGGCGGCGGCGACCATCGTCGCCATCAGTCCCTGGGTCAAGCCCATGTGCAGCCCCCACAGCGCTACTCCGGCGGCGACGAACGCGAGCCCGCGATCCTGAGCAAGCGCCAGGTCCGCGGCGAGCAGCAGCAGGAGGCCGAAGGCGAGCAGGAAACGCCTGTCCACCCGATCCGCGAGCCGGCCTGCGGGATAGGCCGAAGCGGCATACACGACGTTCATCAAGACAAGGACGGCCGGCGCGAGCTCGTCGGGAAGGCCCGCCTCTCGCGCGCGCAGTATCAAGAACGCCTCGCTGAAGCGCGCGAGCGTGAACACCGCTCCGACCGCGACGACCCACCAGTAGGTCTTGCCGAGCCTCTTGAGCGTCGACCAGTTGACCGGGCTCTTAGGCTGCCCGGCCGCTTTCGAGACTTCGGGCTCGCGGACTCCGACCAACAGCAGGAGAACGGAGAGCGCGCCGGGTATCGCGGCGAACCAGAAGACCTTCCTGAAGTCCCCGGCCCAGGCGAGCATGAGGAGCATGGAGAGCAGAGGACCGACGAACGCGCCGACCGTATCCAAAGATTGGCGCAGACCATAGGCCGCGCCGAGGATCGGCTCGGGAGTCAGGTCGGCGACCAAGGCGTCTCGCGGCGCTCCGCGCATCCCTTTGCCGATACGATCCATGAAGCGGGCCGCAAGGACCCCGTGGACCGTCGCGGCCACGGCGAAGAAGGGCTTCGAGAAAGCTCCGAGCCCGTAGCCGAAGACGGCGAGCTCC
>JAYVZL010000274.1:0-3872 GCA_043783505.1 Elusimicrobiota bacterium | reverse complement strand
CAAATAGGAGATGACGCCGCTAACTGCACATTACCCAAAGCGGGGACGCAGAGATATCATTTGGGTGTCGTCGAAATATGCGACGGTGTGTCGCCTTGGAAGCCAATGGGCGGCGGCGGCGCGCTGACGCAAAATACTTGTTATTGGACGCCTTGGTACGATTGGAACCTCGGCGGCGGCATTATTTGCTTGCCTGGATACTATATGGCGGGCCAACAGCAAAGGGATTGCTCCAATTGGCACGACTGCGAAGCCCATTATTGTTGTCGGTCATTTTAGGTTAGAGAAAATGTCCGCCGTCGGCACAGCGCATGAGTCGACACCGGCAAGCTTAACGCAATCGATGTCGACTAGCTGTTCGCCAAGCCAATTGATCGGCTGAGGCTTGAAGGAAATTTCCAGAAAGCTCCGGCATCCCTCCGCGTAAGCGGCGCGCACGGCGTCCAGGTGCTTTTCGCAGGACGTCGTCTGTTCGGCAAGAAGGTCCTTGATGCGCCCCGGATCCGTTTCGGCCGCGCCGGAAGTGCCCATGAACACCGCAACCGCCGGCTTCTTGAGCTCGATGGACTTCAGCGTCTCGCGCAGAAGCGCCTTGGCTGGCTCGAAGGCGGCGGTATGATAAGGCCCCTCGACCTTGAGCAATTTGACCTTGACCGGCCAATCCTCGGCGCGCGCCTTGGCCGCGTAGGCCTCGAGGGCGGCCATGGTCCCGCCAAGCGTGCCGCGACCGACCGTGTTCCACAGGGCGACGGAGACCCCAGGCACTTCGCCGGCGGATTCGACGACGTCATTGAAGTCCTCCGCGGAGACGGCGGCTAGCCCCATGGGCTCGGAAAATCCTTTGCAGCAATCCGAGAAAGCTTGCGCGCGCGCGGCGATGAAGCGGCCGGAGTCCTCGAGAGTCAAAGCCTCGGCGGCCACAAGTGCTGCGACCACGCCCATGGAGTGGCCGATTGCGCCGTTGAGGCGCAGGCCCGGATGCGCGGCCTTGTAGGCGAGCCAATGCGCGACGTGCGAGGCGTGGATGGCGCGTTGTGCGTTGAAGGTGAGCGCCAGCGTTTCCTCCGGCATCGTCGTCAGCAGAGTCTCGAGATCGGCGCCGAGAAACGGCTTCAGGCGTTCGACGACGGCGCGCGCGGCGGGAATCTTTAGCAGCTCGATGCCCATGCCGGTTTCCTGGACCGACTGTCCGGCGAAGAGAGCGCAAACGGTTTGATTCATCATGAGATCATCAGCGAGCAGGCCGCGTAGCGCCCCGAGTGTGACAGCGACAGGCTCCAATCCTGAGGCTGGCCGCGCCAAAGCACGGCGGGCAGGCCGCCCTGCTCGGAGAGGGCCAGTCGTGAGGATGAGCCGATCTCGTCGTTGGTGGAGGCGATGAAGTCGAGGGCCATCTCGCGCGCGAACGCGCCCGGAGACGTTCCCGCCGGAACCTCGGCCACGTTCCACAGAGCGTCGCCTTCGGACTCGGCGTCTCCGATGTAGCCGCCGCGCAGGACCGCCACGCAGTGCAGCTTGTCCTCGTCGTCGTCGGTGAAGCGGATGTCGAGCTGCAGGCCCGTCGTCAGATGGGTCGCCTTGCGGCGAAATAGGTCGATCTCGATCTCGTGAAAGGCGCCGTTGGGCACGACGATGATCGCCCTGCCCAGGGCCTTGTGGCAGGCTTCCTTGGCGCAGAAGTAGCGCCAGAAACCGCGGAACAGCCCGTTGGGGCCTTGTTCGGCGAGAGAGGCGAGCTCGCGCTTGGTGAGATGGCGCTCAAGCCATTCCGGGTCGGCCTCGGAGAGATCGTCGGAGAAGTTCTCGCGCAGTAGGACGCCTTTGAGGTCGACGACGTCGTTGCCCGCGCAATTGCGGGACATGTCCGATCCCTTCCACCACTCCTGCTGCAACTGCGCTAAGCGGTCGAAGAGTCGTTGGCTGATCTCGCGCGGATTGCTCTCGCCCGGAAGCGCGCCGTCGATAAGATCTACGACGAGGCGCAGTCGGTCGCCCTTGGGCGGATAGGCGGTCGTGGCGATCTGCCGCTCGGCGCGCAGGTACACGCACAGGAACTTGGACGCGGGAGCCTCGAGGGCGAGCTTGCCCAGGAAGTCCTTGGGACGCCGCGGTTCGAGCCAGCCGGAGCGGGATCGTCCTGCTTCAGGATAGACGAAGACGCTGCCGCCCTCGCGCAGGGCCCAGACGCACTTGTCGAAGGCTTTCTGCCGCCAGGCCTCGCTGTCGGCATCCTCGCCGCCGCGAAGGAAGGGGATGCAACGGCACAAATACAGCAGTCCGCGGATCGCCGCGCTTTGGAGGGGGCCGCCGAGCTTATAATAGTTGGTGTACTCGGGCGTCGACCAGGGGATACGGCGATCCTCGAGCAGGCGGCTGACGGGAAAGATCGCCCAATACACCAGGAAGCTGTCGATGAGGGTGAGGTGATTGGCGGCCCAGATCACCGGGCCGTCGTGCCCATCGAGCTTCGCCCATATCCCGGCGCGGATGCGGGAGATGTCCCCGTCCAGCCGGTAACCGAAATACAGCCGCGCGATCAGGGCGACGAGAAGCGACACGGGCACGACCAGCGCCCGGCTCAGCAGCCGCTGGAGGCGGAGGGCCTTGAGGTCCTCCGGGGTCAGCGACATGCTTTAGGCAAGCTTCTCAGCCAGAGCGACGGCCTCCTTCAGAGCGGCGCGGACGTCGGCGACTTTTTTGTCCTCGACGGCGCGGCGCTTGCCGGCGGCTTCGGCGACTTCCTGGGAGACGCGCAGCTTGGCCGCGCTCATTTTAAGACGCGTCCTGATTTCGGCTTCCTCGCCGCGCATCTTGGCCAGGGCGGCTGCGTCGCCGCCGCTGGAGAGGCCTTTGATCCGGTCAAGGGTAATGTTCAGCTCGCCCGTCAGGGCGTCGTAGCCGCCCTTGTCGTTTTGATAGCTCTTACCCTTGGAGGCGGCGAGCTTGGTCGCGTCGGCAAGAGTCGCGTCGTACTCCTTGGCTTGGGCGGCGAGGGTCTTGAGGTTGGCCACGGCTTCGGCGCGCTCGCTGCCCGCGAGCTTCTCGGCCTTGGCCGTCATCTTCTTGAGGGCGTCGGCCATTTTCCAGGCGTCGCCGCAGGCCATCACGTAGGCAAAGGACATGACCTTCTCGAGGTAGGAGGCCGAGGGCGTCATATGCCCTAAGTCCATGAGCATCTTGACCGACAGGCCGGGGGTGGCGGCGAGCGCGTCCTGGCCATCGAGGATGCGCAGCTTCCCGAGCTCGCCGGCGGCGAGCTTAAACTCGGCGGAGCCTTCGGACAGGGGCACCTTGGTGGTCATCTTTGTGAGGAACTGGCGCTCGATGGACATGGTGATGTCGGCTAAGTTGGAGGACTCGATGCCCATGCCCACGACGTGGCCCAGATAGGGGGTGTTCGCGTCGGCGGAGGCGTAATTGGCCTCGTTGGTGGCGTACTTCTTGACGCCCGCGGTGATCTTCTGCTCCGCGTCCTCCGGGGTGATTGTGCTGAGATCGATCGCCTCGATGACGGCCTGTTTGCGCATGAATGCCATTTTTGTGTTCCTCCTGGACCTAAGCCTGATTCTATTATTTTCCGTCCCAGCGTTTGAAGAGAATACAGCCGTTAACGTCTCCGAAACCGAAGGAGGCCTTCATGACGTACTCGAGCTCCTTTTTGACCATCTCGTGCGGGATGCTGCCGCCGATGGGAATCTGGGGGTGGACGTCCTCGCTGTTAATCGAGGGATGCACGTAGCCGTTGACGATCTGATCGACGACGGCCACGGACTCGAGCGCCCCGGCCGCGCCTAAAGTGTGTCCGATCATCGACTTCGTCGACTGAATGAGGGGGAATTTGTCGAGCGGCAGCTCTAGGGCTTTGATCCAGC
>JAYVZL010000273.1:0-3876 GCA_043783505.1 Elusimicrobiota bacterium | reverse complement strand
GGCGATTTTTTCAGTGCGGCGGCTCTACCAGTTCGGCGTTCCCGACTTCAGCATCCGGAAGGCCGGCGAAGCGTTGAGCTTTTTGGAGAGGTCTTCCTGACAGTCCCTTGAGGCTCGAGAACATGGCTTTCCGATCGGGCCCGGAGACCACGATGCGTCTTTCTCCGTTGATGTCCACGACGGCGCGGCGTTCCGTGTCCGCGAACTTGAGCTCGATCTGTCGGAGCGAGGAGGACGGTGCGTCCTCTTCCTTGACGAAGCGCACGTCGAAGACGCCGGCCGCAAGCCATTGTCCTTTCGATGCTCCGTCCGTGGTCAGATCGTAGAGGAAAGCCTCACGCCGTCGTATAGGTCTTTTCGCTGTTTTGTTGCCCTTTAGACCCAGGGAATTTGACGCGGGACGGCTACACTCGATGCATGAAGCGTCTGTGCGCCCAAGTCCTGAGCGTGGCCCTATTCTTGAGCGCGCCCGGTCTAGATTGCTATGCCGCAGGAGGGGCCGTTTGGTCAGCCAAGACCGCGCTTCCCGCGCCGGCGGTGCTAGCCCCTCCCGTGCTTCTTCTCAACGCGCCCCAGGCATTGAATTTATCGGCCACATTGCCGACTTTGCCTTCCGTGGCGGCGGGTTCTTCTCTGGAGCCATTGTCGACTCCTCTCGCCCAGGCCGCTAAAACACCTGCGGAAAAATTAGTCGCGTCTGTTTCCGTACAGAAGGCCAGGCCGTCGTTGGAGGCTGCAGCGGTCGCCCCCAATCGGTATACGTCTACGTCTCTGGAAGCCGCCGCCGAATTGGAAGGAGCGCGCTTCAACGGTTCCAAGATGGCAGAGCGCGCGGAGCAGGCCGGCGACCATGCCTTGCGCCTAGGCCGCCCGCTGCGGCTGCTCATCACCAGCCCGCCCGGCTCGGGCAAGAGCACCTACGCCGAGAGAATTGCCAAGGACTACGGCGTCGTCCACGTCAACGCCGGCGCGTTGCTGCGTGAGAAAGCGAAGAACGATCCCGATTTGGCGGCCGTCATCAACCGCGGCGAGCTTGTCGCGCCGGCCGTCGTCGTCGCCGTCATCAAGGAACGCCTGGCTCAAAGCGACGTGCAGTCGAAGGGTTATATTTTAGACGGCTTTCCGCGACGGATCAGCGGCGTCCCCGTGCTGCGGGTGACTGTTCGGTCCCCGGACATCGACGCGAACTATGCTCGCCTTAAGACCAAGCTCGACGCATTGCCTTTGGGCAAGGCGTCCGTCCCCCGCTGGAAAACGGGATTCTTAGGCGCCATCGAGCGAATTCTTCCTTCCGGCCCGATGGGTGAGCGCAAGCTGGCCTTTCTTCTTTTCGGATGGAACTTCCTGATCATCGCCTCCTACTACATCATAAGTCCCGTGCGCGGAGCTTTTTTGATGCACAGCTTCGGACCCACCATGCTTCCCTGGGTCTACATGGCTAGCGCCGCCGTCACGGGCGCGGCGGTTTGGATCTACAGCCGGTTTTCCCGCCTGCCCCGCTTCAAGCTCATCGGCGGCTCCATGGTTTTCCTCGCGCTGAACCTTGTGGGGTGGTGGGCGATCGGCTTGACGGCCAGCCAGATCGGGTGGGTGGGCTTTGCTTTCTATATCTGGGGCGACGTGTTCTCCATCATGGCGGTGACTTTATTCTGGACCTACGCGAACGACCGGTTCGGTCCCGAGGCCGCCAAGCGCACGTTCGGCTTCTTGGCCGCCGCCGGCCCCCTGGGCGCTATCGCGGGCTCTTTGCTGACCACCACTCTCGTGTCCGTCACCGGCGTGCTGCCGCTCCTCCTGGCGGCGGCCGGGATATTCGGCGTCAGTCTTTTGTTCTTCGGCCTGGCAGAGCGCAACGGGTATGTTAAGGAAGGCCCCGCCGCGGCGGCGCCGGCTGAGAAGGTCACGGGAAAGGAAACGGACGTCCTCAAGACCATCGCCTCGTCGAAATTCCTGATTTTCCTGTCCGGCTTGGTCATGTTGGAGCGGCTGGTGCCCGATTTCGGAAATTACATTTTCAACGCCGCGGCCTTCGCGGCGTATCCCGCCAAGGCCGACCTCGTGGCCTTCATCGCCTCCTTCGGGCTTTGGCAGAACGTGGCCGCGCTGGCCGCCAGCCTCTTCTTGACGTCGACTGTCCTAAAGAAGCTCGGCATAGGAAAGACTTTAATGGGGGCGCCGCTGACCAACCTGATCGGCTTTGCCCTGTTCATGATCAGCCCGATCCTGCCCGTGGTCGTGGGCTTCAGCGGCGCGGACGGCCTGCAGCGCTACACCTGGTTTAAGTCCGCCAAGGAAGCCACCTACACGGCTGAGAACAAGTCCGTCATCTACAATGTGAAGGCTTTCATTGAGATGACTCTTTACCGCTCCGCGCGCGGCTTGGCGGGCTTGGCCCTGCTGCTGATCACTGGCCAGGCCTTCTTGGGCTTGAGCACGGCGGCGGTGGCGCTGACGGGCATCCCGCTGGCGGCGCTATGGGTTTACGTGTCTTGGCGGCTGGGTCAGGAGTTCGACGCCCGGCAGGCGCAGAAAGTGAAGACCGAGTAGGACCTAGCTCGCCGAAAGCAGAAGGTAGGCCTGCGCCGACAGCTCCTCGGCGCGCAGGCTGCGGTCGTCCTCGCTCCAAGTCCGGCTTTCCTCGACCAAGGAGGAAAAACGGGCGAGAGTTTCGGGCTCGGAGGTCTTGGAGACGCGCGCCAGAAAGCTGGCCAGCACGCGCGGCCGGCGCAGGCTCTTGGCCGCGTGGCCGGCGAGCACCGGATGCGTGCCTTCCCATATTTCATTGATGAGCCCATCGTCGGCGAGGCGGTTGAGCGGGGAGAAGTCGTCGAGGATGCCGTGGCCGCCGATGAGCAGCTGGGCCTCGCGCACCAGGGCTGACCCGCGGCGCGAAATTTCGGTCTTGAGCAAGGGGACGATCGCCTCGGCGTCGGCGTCCGCGGCCTCGAGCGAGTCGAGGCCGCGGTAAAAGGCCGTGAGCATGCCTTTGTGAACGGCTTCCATCGAGGCGAGCCGGGCGGCGACCGAGGCGATGGCGGTCAGCGGCTTGCCGTAGGCGGTCCGCCATTGGGTGAAGGTTCGCGCCTCGAGGACGGCGCGCCCCGCGAAGCCGAGCGCTCCGGCCGCGACGTGCAGGCGCGAGACGGAGAGGATCTCATTGACGAGCAGGACCAGGCCTTCCCGGGGCTTGCCGATCATCTCGGCGCGCGCGCCTTGATATTCGATCTCGACGGTGGCCTTGCCGCGCGTGCCGCCGACCGGTTTTAAGCGCAGGACGCGGTGGCCGTTGAGCGCGCAGCCGGGGAGCTTTCGCCGCACGAGGAACAGCGCGACGAGGCCGCCGGTGTTCGGCACCTTGGCGGTGGCGACCCACAGCTCACCGGGATTAGAACAAAACCACTTGAGGCCGGTCAAAGACCAGGTCCCGTCCGAATTGAGCGCGGCTGTCGTCTCATTGGCGGCCACGTTGGAGCCGCCTTGACGTTCCGTGACGTGCTGCCCGCCCGTCAGTGCCCACGCGGGGTCATCCGAGCGCAGGAGGGGGATGAGCTCCTGCTTTTGCGCGTCGGTCCCGCGTTTCTCGAGGAGCCCGATGAGTCCCTCTGTCATCGCGAGCGGACAGGTGATGCCGCCCTCGCCGCAGTAATTTGAAAGAACGGTGCGCGTCAAGCGTTCGGTCAAGGACAGCGGCGTGCCGTAGATCGCGCGGGCCAAGTGCCGGCGCGCCTCGATCTGCTCGGGACAGTAGCGTACGGCGCCGTCGATCAGCTTGGGCAGGTTCTCGGCCTTATGCGCGACATCGATCAGCGCGTCCAACGGTCCCCCGACGAAGGCGCCGAACTCGGCCGCGCGCGCGCGGCCTTGCGCCGTCAGCCG
>JAYVZL010000272.1:0-9807 GCA_043783505.1 Elusimicrobiota bacterium | reverse complement strand
TGCAGATGGGTGCGGCCAATCTTCACCACCCCTTCAAATTCCTTCGCCTTGGCTGCGATCGCATCGCGCACCGTCTTAATCGCCGGAATCAGCGCGTTCTTCACCCGCTCCGCCGCCGCAATGTGCATCGCCGTAGGAAACGTGTCGTTCGACGACTGCGACATGTTGACGTGATCGTTCGGATGCACCGGCTTCTTCGACCCCATCTCGCCGCCCGCCATCTCGATGGCCCGGTTGGAGATGACCTCGTTGGCGTTCATGTTCGACTGCGTGCCCGAGCCCGTCTGCCAAACCACGAGCGGGAAATGCGCGTCGAGCTTCCCGGAGATGACCTCGTCGGCGGCGGCGGCGATGAGCTTCTCCTTGTCCTTGGGAAGCAGCCCGAGCTCAGCGTTGGCCAGCGCGGCGGCTTTCTTTAAGACGCCCATGGCGCGGATCATCTCGCGCGTGAGCGTGTCGCGACCGGCCCCGGCCTGGAAGTGGCGCAGGGAACGCTCGGTCTGCGCGCCCCAGTAGCGGTCGGCGGCGACCTCTATCTTGCCCATCGTATCACCCTCGGTGCGACTCTTCCCGGTCATGGCGGTCATGACGGGATGATATAAAAAGCGGCGCCTATTCGTCGTCGTTCAGCAGGCGCGCGCGATCCCCGAAGGTGGTCCAACTCTTGAAAGTATAGACCATCCTATGCAAGTCCGACTTCTGCCGCTGCCAGGCGTCGAAGATGACTCCGGAGTGCCTCCAGGCCTTGCCTGTGGGGTAGACAATGACGGCGTTGTGCTGCAGCAATAGACCGACGCGTATTTTCTTGACCGTCAGCGACGAATTGGTCAATAGCGGCTTAATGGCATCGAACGTGATACTTTGGTGGGAGATGCAGCCGCGTTCCAGTTTTCCATTGCCGAACAGCCTGGCGGTGTCTTCGATGTTCGTCATCATCCCATTGCCGTAAGCGTCGGCGGTGGCGCTGGGATACTGCTCATGAAGCTTCTTGACGGCCGCGCTTGCCGCCGTCAAAACCGGCCCAAAATCCGCCGCATTGACGAGAGACCACTGCATGCCTTGATAAGACTGATCGGTGAGCTCATGAATCGGAATCATGGTCTCGGCGATGATTTCCCGCGAGGCGCGGAGTTTGGCGGGGTTCACCGAAGGCTCGGCGGCCGACGCACAGACCGCCAAAAGAAGCGGCAACAGGATAGGGGCCATATGCTCAAGTATGGTCTCCGATTCGCCGGCCGTCAAGTGCCCGCTCTCACGTGGGCCAGAGCCTAGACGGCGGCAGCGTGCGCGCGATGTTCCTTTTTTAATTCGCCGATTATTTGGCGCAGCGAATTCCAAGCGCCCGGTAAGTGGCAGGTGGATCGACTCCAACTCGAGATGAGCTACGAATACTCACTCCCTCAAAACCGCCGCCTCTCGCCACACGTCGTATTTTTTCGGCTGGCCCAGCCGGATTTTCAACGGGACCCGGATCATATTGATTCTCGAACCAATCGTTAACCCATTCCCAAACATTGCCGGACATGTTTAAGACGCCGAACGGGCTGGCGCCCAGAGAATAACTTGCGGCGGCCGCCGCTTGGCCGCCGCACCCCTGCATGTTTATCCGATCGCATGTGGGAGCTGTATTTCCCCAGGGATAAATGCGGCCGTCCGTGCCCCGCGAGGCAAACTCCCATTCCGCCTCGCTGGGAAGGCGTTTGCGCGCCCAAGCGCAAAAACTGGCCGCTTGAAGCCAAGCGACATCCGTTACGGGAAATTCTCCCTTGGTTTGGGGAGTGAAATTTCCTTTCGGCATCGTGCAGACGCCAGCTTCGACGCACGCGGCATATGCTGCCTGTGTGACTTCAGTTTTATCGATTTGAAAGGGCGACAACCTCACGGAGTGGTACGCCTTTTCATTGATATCACACTGGGCGTCAACAGCTTCGTTGCAGCCCATCATGAATGTGCCGCCGGGAATTGAAACCATTTCTTCCGCCTTGGCCGCGGGAAAAAGACTGAGCATCGCAAGAAGGGAAAGAACCGCGGTTTTGCGGGCGCGAGACACGGATGCCCGCCCAATCTGCCAAGGCAGACGCAATCGGGCTCCGCACTTCCCGTTCATGCGGGACACAACGGCTTCTAATCGCCGTTGAGCGTCCTCTGGGTCCATACGCGTCTCCGCAAAAGGTTTAGCTTTTGCCCAGATGTCCCAACGCTGCATACGCTTCGCATGAGAACCGCTCGCGGTATGAACTTGCTCGCTTTGAACGAGGAGACGTTCTTCGATCTCCGCCGTTCCCGCGACTAAATCCTTAGACATCTTGTTCGAGTCGACCATGCCTTCTTTGTCGATGAGGCGCAGCAGGCCGGCGGCCTGTTTGGATAGTCCCTTCATTTGCCACGCTTGCCTGCCGGCAACGACTCCGTATAACGCGGGCCACAGATCGCGATGCACGAACGTCGCTTTCCCATCGAGAAGTTTAACTAAGAGGGCGTCTTGATGATCCGAGAGCTCTTCAGTTGTCCGCCAAATGTCCCGTCCTTTGGGATGACCCCACCAGGAACCGACGACTCCGCTCCCGGCAATGACCCTCACGACGCTCGGGAACTTGGCGTCGGTCGTCAACAAAAGACCGTGGCGCTTCAGCTCTTTTAGAACCGCGTTCATTTTAGTCTCCTAAAATGGACTCGGGCCTCAAGAAGTGGCAGGTATAGCCGTCGGGCTTTTTCTCGAGAAAGTCCTGGTGATAGTCCTCGGCCTTCCAGAATTTGTCGGCTTTAGCGATCTTCGTGACGATCGGCTTGCCCCATTTGCCGCGCTCGCCCAGGCGCTTGATGAAGGCCTCGGCGGTCTTGCGCTGGGCGTCGGTGTGATAGAAGATCTCCGAGCGATAGGAAGTGCCCCGATCGTTGCCCTGGCTGTTTAAGGTCGTCGGATCATGCATGCGGAAATACCAGCGCAGCAGCTGCTCGAAAGAAATGGTCTCCGGATCGAAGACGACCTGCACGGCCTCGGCGTGGCCCTCGTGGTTCTCATAGGTCGCGTTGGCCACATGGCCGCCCGCGTAGCCGACCTCGGTGCGCACCACGCCCGGGATCTTGCGCAGGATGTGCTGCATCCCCCAGAAGCAGCCGCCTGCCAAATCGACGGTCTCGGTCTTGGCCGGAGCTTTCTTGACGAACAGCGGCAAAAACTCGCCATAGCCCTCGGCTTCAAGTTTGGCGGCGGGGATAAAGCGCATCGAGGCCGAGTTCATGCAGTAGCGCAGGCCCGTGGGCTTGGGCCCGTCGGGGAAGACGTGGCCCAAGTGGCTGTCGCCGTGCTTGGAGCGAACCTCGGTGCGCGTGCCGAACAGGCGCCGGTCGACTTTTTCGACGATATTCTCCGTCTTCAGGGGCCGAACGAAACTGGGCCAGCCGGTGCCGGATTCGAACTTGTCGATCGAGGAGAACAGGGGCTCGCCCGAGACGACGTCCACGTAGATGCCGGCCTCGTGATTGTCCCAGTACGTGTTGTCGAATGGCCTCTCGGTGTCCTCTTTTTGAGTCACCGAGTACTGCAACGGCGTCAGGTTCTTGCGCAATTCGGCATCGGACGGCTTAGAGTAGGTTTTCATGGTCTTCTCCTTCTTGGGCGCGGACGAAACGGCTGCCGCCGGAGCGATGGCCGCGAAAATAAACAGGACCGCCGCGGCTAAGTTCCTCATTTATCCATCATACCACTCCTGAGAATGATAGGATCAAAATTATGAGAAATGGCTCGGTCGGCTATGGGGCGGCGCTGCTGGCGGGACTCGTGTCCTTCCTGTCGCCCTGCGTGCTGCCGCTGGTGCCGGGCTACATCTCGTTTATGTCCGGCATGTCCCTTGAGGAGCTGTCGGCCGGAGCCGACGAGAAGACGCGCCTTCGCCACGCAGGCTGGGAAGCGCTGTGCTTCGTCTTCGGTTTCTCGCTCGTCTTCACGCTCCTGGGCGCAACCGCGACGACGATCGGCCGGGTGCTGGCCGAGCACGCCGCCGCCGTCGGCAAGATCGCCGGGTCCGTGGTCGTGCTCTTCGGCCTGCACATGACTGGGCTTTTGCCCATCAAGTGGCTGTATTACCAGAAGCGCGCGAACACCGGCGCCTTCAAGCCCGGCTATGTCGGCTCCTTCTTGATGGGGCTGGCCTTCGCCTTCGGCTGGACGCCCTGCATCGGCCCGATCCTCTCGGGCATACTAGCCTTGGCGGCCACGCAGGAGACCGTCGCCCAAGGCATGAGCCTGCTCTTCGTCTACTCGCTCGGCCTGGGTCTGCCGTTCGTGGCCACGGGCTTCGCCGTCACCGGCTTCATGCGCTTCTTCACGCGCTATAAAAAACATATCCGCCAAGGCGAGATCGCCGCGGGCGCTTTGCTCGTCGCCGTCGGCCTGCTGATCTTCTTCAACAAGCTCACCTGGCTCAACAACTACGCGGCCAAGACCTTCGGTCTCGAATGAAAAACTTATTTCGCGCGCTGGCCGTCATCGTCCTCATCGGAGCCTCCGCCTGCGGCCCGGCCGCCGACCTCGCCGCGCCCCTCTCGGGCAAATCCCTCGACGGCAAGGTCCTATCCTTGGCCGACTACAAAGGGAAAGTCGTGCTGGTCGATTTTTGGGCCACTTGGTGCGATCCCTGCCGCGAGGAGATCCCCGACCTGATCAAGCTCCAGGAGAGCTTGACGCCGAAGGACTTCGTCATCCTGGGCGCGTCGATGGACGAGGAAATCACGGACGTGGCCCCCTTCGTCAAAGCCCGGAAGATCAACTACCCGATCATCCTCAACGGCAGCGAGCGAGCGCCCACGGGCTGGCCCGTCCCCGGCCTGCCCAGCGCCTTCCTCGTCGGCCGCGACGGAAAAATCCTAGCGCGCTACTTCGGCTCGAAGTCGATCACCAAGCTCACCGCCGACGTCAAAGCCGCCCTCGCGCGCTAGTGAAGCGCTCCCTCCCCTCAATTTTTTCTTCGTGTCTTTGCGTCTTCGTGTTTATTCTTTCCTCCGTTCCCGCCGCGGCGAAAGTCGAGCTCTTGCCCAGGGCCGGCGAGATCTTCGCCCCGTTCCTCGCCGATCCGCATCAACCCCGGCTGTCCGCGTCCTACTATCGTCTCCACAGCGCCGATCAAAGCGACTTGGCCGCCGGAGGATCGCTTGGTCTTCTGCGCGCGCGCGTCGGCGACTTGTCCTGGCTGGGACAATGGGAGGCCGAGGGCATGGCCCGCGCGCGTATCGGCCGCAACGGGCGCACCGAGGCCGCCGATCTGTCCGCGGCTTTGCCGCTTTCGCTCAGACGGGGCGACGTCTCTTTTAAAACCGGGCCATTTTACCGGGGCGCCGACTCGGGCCGGCCGCGCTTCTCGGAGCTGGGGCTGCGTGCGCTGGCCGCCCTCGAGCTCTGGACGGCCTTTCGCGCCTACGCCGGGACGAGCTTTCTTTTCCACACAGCCCCCTCCGCTAAACGCTGGGGGCTGCAAACCGGCGTCGAACTCAGGTCGCCGGAATTCCGCCTCTTCTCGAGGCCGGGCGTGCGCGCCTATCTCGCGGAAGACCTGCAGTTTCACGAGCGCGTCGGATTCAATCCCAATTCGCGCCTCGCGGCGGGACTCCAAATCAACGCGCTGCGCGTTCAGGCCGGCTGGTTCGACGGCCATTCGACGTATGGGCGTTTTTTCTCCGATAAAGAGCACTACGCCGATCTGACCTTCTTGTTGGAGCTGTAGGGCCCCCATCCCCTCGCGCATGGATAACCCCTTCCCCTCCGATGCGAAATCCGCGTGTCGTCGACGTGACTATCCGGCTATTGACACCCCCGCTGGCCTCTGCTACCCTTCGATAGATGGCCAATCCTATGCCTGAAGCCGGCACGATCGACGACACGCTGGCTCCCGTCGCGACCAAGCTGGCATTCCGGCCCACTCCGTTGAAGATGTGGCCGCTGCCCCGCGAACGGCCGATCCGCATCTTCCTGAGCACCGTGCCCTACGACAACATGCGCCTGGGCTATGGGATCAGCAAGAAGAACTCCAAGGCGAAAGTTTACGGCTACACCCCCCCTCTGGGCCTGGGCATGCTGGCGCGCGTGGCCAAGGAGTACGGCTGCGAGGTCGTGGTCAACGACGCGGGCGCGCTGTCCGACGACGGGGCGGTGCTGCTCGCCAAGATCGAGGCCTTCAAGCCCGACATCGTGGGCTTCTCGGTGTTCACGTCCAACGCCACGCAGGCGATGCAGATCGCCGACTCCGTGCGCACACACCCCGCTTTGTCGAAGTGCCTCCTGCTCATTGGCGGCCCGCACGTCTACACCTTCCGGGAAAAGACGCTCGACGATATCCCGGCCGACGTCGCCGTCTACGGCGAGGCCGAGATCGATTTGATCGAGATGCTCGAGTACTACGACAACAAGCGCGAGTCGCTCGATAAAGTCAACGGCATCTACTACCGGGCCGAGGATGGGACGGTTCGACACACCGAGGAGACGCACTCCTCGCGCTCCCTCGACAATTTCGGCTTTCCCGATTGGGAAAAATTCGACTTCTCGCTTTACCGCAACATGCCCGGCCAGGTGCGGCGCTACCCGATGACCAGCATGGTCACCTCGCGCGGCTGCCCCTACCGCTGCAACTTCTGCTTTCAGACCGGGCGCTTCGCCGATAAATACCGCCGCTACTCTCCCGAACTAGTCATCGACGAGATCCAAAGACTGCAGGCGAAGTACGGCATCAAGGAAATCCAGTTCTGGGACGACATCTTCTTCATCAACAAGAAATGGGTCCAGACTTTTTGCCGGCTGATCAAAGAGAGGAAGATCGACCTGACGTGGTCGGGCTATGCGCGCGTCGACCTCGTCGATCCCGAGTTGCTCAAGATGGCCAAGGAAGCCGGCTGCTGGAACATCTTCTACGGCTTTGAAGTCGGCTCGCAGGAGATGCTCGACTTCCTCGACAAGCGCGCCACCCTCGAGCAGGCGGTCAACGCCTGCCGCTGGACGAAAGAGGCCGGCATCGTCGTGCGCGGGTCCTTCATGGTGGGCCTGCCCAACGAGACTCCCGAGGTCGCGCGCAAGACCATCGAGTTCGCGACCAAGCTCGACCCGGACTACGCGAACTTCAACATTTTTTTCCCGGAGCCCGGCACCGGGCTCTACGATCTGGCCGTTAAATCCGGACGCCTGCTCAGCACCCGCTACCTGGGACGCACCAACCCGGTGTACCTGCCCGACGGCTACAAGAACGTCGAGGAGGTCAAGGCAATCCAGGCCGAGGCCTTCCGCCGGTTCTACTTCCGGCCCTCCTACATACTCAAGCGGCTGATGCGCATGCGCACTCTCGAAGAGCTGGCGCAATATTGGGACGGCTTCCTGATGCTGCTCAACATGGGCCGCGACACCGTGCGCTACGCTTTCGCCACCGAGACCTCCAAGACGGGCAAGCAGGCCCGGAACGTTTTTTAGACGCTTGAACCCGCGTTGGATTTTCGCGGCCGCGTTTCTCCTGCGCTTGGCTTTCGTGCTGACGGTGCCCGAGCAGCGGCTTCTCACCGGCGATCAGCTCGACTACGCCTCCATCGCCGATAATCTTCTCGCCGGCGGGGGTTTCGCCGTCCATCCCGGTATCCCGACGCCCGACCGCGCGCCGCTCTACCCCTTGGTCATGGCCGCGACGTACAAGTTTACGGCCCATTCCCACGTCGCCGTGCTCGTCCTTCAAGCGGCGCTGGGAGCCGCGACTTGTCTCCTGCTCCTGTTCCTGCTGCGCGAGACCTTGGAAAACGAGACCGCCGCTCGGATCGGAGCCTGGCTGGCCGCGCTCCACCCCGTCCTGATCGTCTACTGCGGGCGCCTGCTGACTGAAACGTTGTTCACCTTCTTAGTAGCCCTCTCCATGCTTCTATTGATCCGGCATCTGCTCCGCGGAAAACCCTGGGAAGCCGTCCTCTCGGGCTTGGTGATGGGCCTGGCCACCTTGGTGCGTCCGGGAAGCCTGCTCATGCCCTGGCTGGCCTTGGGCCTGATGCTGATGTACGGGCGCAAACGCGCGCTGCCTTGGCTGGGGTATGCCGCGGTGTTCTACCTATCGCTTATGCCTTGGACGATACGAAACCAGGAGCTGTTCGGCTTCCGCAGCCTCCAGGCCCGCGGTCCGGGCTTCGGGCTTTACGTCACGGGCCACATGACCGAAGGGATGAGCTACAACGACGCCGCCGACGCCTACAACGCTATTATGGCGCGTCCCGAGTACAAGGAGCTGGCCTATGAGAAGGGCCGCTCGCCGCAAGCCGAGCTCGACAAGCGCACCAGCCGCGAGGGCAAGGAGCTCATCCTCGCCCATCCCTTCGCCTACGCCTGGATCGTGCTCAAGCGCATTCCCCCTTTCTGGATCACCAGCCACTCGAGCGCCTTCGACGTGGACTTGTCGATCGCGGACTATCGGCGTCAGGGCCGCTGGGCTCCGATCGTCTTCCGCGGCGTGATGATGCTTCTCCAGGCGCTGATCATGGCGTTGGCGGCTGGGGCGCTTTGGCTGCTGCGGGGACGCTGGCGCGAGGCGATCGTCTTGGTCGCCGTGCCGTTCTACATGAATATCCATCTTAGCTTCGACATGATCCCGCGCTATCACGTGCCCGCCCTACCCTATCTGCTGGGGCTGGCGGCGCTGCCCTTGAGTCTTTTCTTGACCCGCTATCGGCAGTCTCATACAATGGCGAATTGCCGTGATAAATAAAAAAGAATGGCGCGGACAGACGGCGTCGAAAACCGTGCGGATCACCGAAGGCATGCTGGATCGTTTCGTCGCGCTGAGCGGGGATGACAGCCGCATCCACGTCGACGCCCAGCAGGCCGCTGCGCGCGGATTCAAGGGCCGCGTCGTGCACGGCTTCTTATTGGGCTCGCTTATCTCGAGCGTCGTCGGCACGCAGCTTCCAGGACACGACGGGATTCTCCAAAAATCCGCCCTGACCTTTCACAATCCATGCTACATCGGCGACGACGTCGTCGTCACGGTGACCGTCTCCGAATACATCGAATCCGTGCGGGTCTTGATCTTGAACGTGTCGGTCAAGAACGCGGCCGGCCAAGTCCTCGTCAAGGGCGAAATCCAGTCGGGACTCGCGGCGTGAGCCTGCAGGCTTACCAGCAGGCCGACGCCTCCGCCCGTCGGGATTTATTTCCCGCCTTCATCGAGGCGCTCAAGGGAAAAGCGGACGCCGGCCTATGGGCCCGCCGCGCCGTCTCACCAGACCTGGACTACTCCTCTCTTCTCAAGCTCCGCCGTTTCATCATCGCCTCGCCTGAAACGTCGGCCAAAAACAGGCTGCGCTTGGCCGTCCTGGGAGGACCGACCACCACGCAGCTCACGCAGCTGCTCGAGACTTTTCTGGCCGCGGAAGGCATCGAGTGCGACCTGTATGAGGGCGAGTACGGTCTTTTTCGCCAAGAGATTCTCGCGCCTGATTCCGGCCTAGACCGTTTCAAGCCGCAGATGGTGTTCATCGCCGCCGACGCGCGCGACTCCGGATCGACGGATTGGCCGGCACTATGGGAGACGGCCCACAAAAAATGGGGCTGCGCGATCATCCAAAACACCTTCGCCCTCGAGCCCTGGGCCGCGGCCGGCCACTACGCTCTTCGCCACGCCTCCACAAAGGAAAACGCCGTTCACGCGCTCAACGACGCCTTCCTTCGCGAGGCGCCCTCGTACGTGACTCTGCACCCCATTCAAAACTTGGTCGCCGAGATCGGCGCGGCGGCGTGGTTCGATCCAAGGTTCTATTTTGAGGCCAAGATGCCCTGCGCTCCCGAGAGCCTGG
>JAYVZL010000271.1:0-3912 GCA_043783505.1 Elusimicrobiota bacterium | reverse complement strand
TGCCGAGCGCCGTGTCCGCGATCATGCCGAGCACGATGCCCGTGAACGTGAAGACGTTGTATCGCGCGGTGGCGCCGCCCAGTTCCTCGTTCGAGGCGATGCGCGTGAGCATCCGCTCTTTGGCAGGGCTCAAAAACGCGCTATGCGCGCCCATCAAGCCCAAAACTCCCGTCAGGCCGAGCAGGATCGGCGCCGTGGGACCCAGGGCTTGCGCGGCCAAAAATAGGCCGGCGGCTGCTCCGACGATCCCGATCTCGGCGGCCTTGAGCACGCGGATCAGCTTCGCGTTTTCGAGACGGTCGGACAGCGGCCCCGCGAACGAGGAGAACGCGACGTAGGGCAGCATGAAGGCCGACGTCACGACGCCGATCCACAAGTTCGCCGCGTCGCCGCCGATCGCGCCCGTGACCCAAACCATGAACAAGGTCTTGAGCGCGGTGTCGTTGAACACGCCGAGGAAGTGGGTGCGCGTGAGCGCCTTGAAAGAGGGGCGCTTGCCGAACGGGGCGGGAGGCTCTTTGGGAGCGTCCGTGACGCCGGCCGACGGCTCGGCGAGCGGTGCGACGGCCGACTCGAGGCCGCCCTCGATCGCGTCGGACTTCGGCTTCTCGGCGAGCCCGTCGAACTTCGCGGCTTCGCGCTCGCGGCCGTTTTCCGCGGCCTCGTTGGGCTTGGGCGAGTCGGGCTTGGCCGCCGCCTTGAGCGCCGAGATCGCGAGCGCGGGCGCGGGCGTGACGGTCGTGATGGGCGCCGCAGCTTTAGCGGGGGCCGCTTGAAGAACCGCGGTGAGCGCCGGAGAAGGGGCGGGCGCGGTCAACGAAGAGAGCGAGCCCGCGAGCAGGCTGGAAGACGTCAACGCGCCGGGTGCGGATCCGAATTGGAACGAAGGCAGGACGACGACCGGAGCGCTCATGCCCGCGGGCGCCGAGCGGCCTATCACCTGAGCGAACGCAGGAGCGGGGGACAAAGCCGTCGCCGCCGCCACGATCAGAACGAGCGCTCGTCTCACGCCCTTAGTGTAGGCGAAACGCCCCTTTAGAGGAATGGTCCTTGGACCTAAGAGGAGCGGGGCATCCGTCCTGGGCCCTCAGACGGCCTTGTCTATCCCCGGAAATCTGTTAAAATATAGACGTATTGCGGGATGGTGAAATGGTATCACAGCGGACTCTGAATCCGCTTTTCTAGGTTCGAGTCCTAGTCCCGCAGCCAAATTTGACGCGCCGCGAACTCGCTCCGGAGCGAGCTCATCTGAAAGCCCTCCAGCGATGGAGGGCTTTTTATTTGACCTTGTCGAGCGCCAATGACGACGACAACTTGAGATTGGGACTCGATGTCGGCGTGGCCGTGCGGGTCGTTACTCCCTGCTTAGAGTATGCGACCGCCGGATCAGAGCGGCTCGATGGTGATGTCGGAATAGCAAATGGTATGCGACGCTTCCTGCATCCCCATGATGGGCGGCCCGTCGCGGAACACGCCGCCGCTTTGCTCGTAGACTTTGTGGCCGTTGAGAAAATACACGAAATGGTCGCCCCGCGCCTCGATGCGAATCCTGTTGCGTGTCGGATCGAGGAACCAAGCCTGCTGGAAAGTCTTCCAATCGGGATTCGTCAAGTAGCTCGCCCCGGACTTGATGGTGAACAGGTTGAAGACCTTGTCGAAATTGAAATTCATCGCGTAGGCAGCGTCGACGTCGGAGGTGCCGGACCGGAACCTCTTGAGCCCGCCAGGGAAGAGGCTTGTGCGGACGCCGAAACAGACCACCGGCCAGGTCGGACCGCGCATGAGCTGCGCCGTCGCCTCGAAGGCATAGTCGCGCAAGGGTTCCTTGAGCATGATGAAGCCGCCGACCGCGCTGTTTTCGCCGCTGCCGCACAGAGCGCCGCCGCGCTGCTCCCAATGGCCGTTCAAGATCTCCCAGCGGTCGAGCTGGCCGTAGTTTGAGCGTCCCGGCGCGGCGGGCGCCGGGGCGCCCTTGGGCTCGGCGGGAGATTCCGCCTCGCGCTGAATCTTGGCCAGGTCGGGGCCGGCTTCTCGTCCGCGCCCCAGAATCATCCCGGCCGTCGCGGGCGTGGAGATCTCCGGAGTCTGCTCACGATCGTGCGCTAAGCTCAGGGATTTGCGGACATACCCGACAAGGCCGGCGGCCGTGACCGCGCCTTTCGCATCCGCCGCCCAGCCGCGAAGGGCGCCCAGCGCCAGATAGCTGAATGCCGGGCGCGCGACCGCGGGCAGGGGGCCGGCAAACTGGTCGGCGCGGGCCGCCGTCATCAAGATCAGGCGGGAATCATCTCCCGTGGGCAGGGCTCGCATCGTGACCAGGGGTTGCAGCCCGGCCACCAGCGCCTTGCCCGACGGCGCGCGACCCGAGAAGCAGGCGTCGATGAGCACGACCGTCTTGGCTTGCTTACCCTTGGCCAGGAGCCGCAGCAGCTCGTTGCGTGAAAGACTGCGCGCGTAAACGCTCTGCGCTTTCTGCTGGGCGTCCACGCCGATCAGCAGTCCGTCCTTGCCGTCCTTGGACGGCGCGCCGTGCCCGATGAAGACGAACCATAGCGTCCCGCCGGCCCCCACCTGCGCGGCCGCCTTCTCAGCCGCGTCGCGCATCTCTTCGAGAGTGACGTCGTCGTTCTGCAGCAGGGAAACGCGATCCACCGGAACCTTAAGAGTCTCGGTCAGGTAGGCCTGCCAGTCGTCGGCGTTCTGCCGGGCGCCGGGCACGCGCTCGACGAAGGCGTATCTCTCCGCCCCAATGATCACCGCCGCGTCTTTTTCACCGCCGCCGACGGCCTTCGGCGGCGAGGAGAGATCAGGCCAAAGGCTGCCGCCCTGCGCGAAGGCCCGCGGCGCCGGCAGGAAGCAGGCAGCGGTCAGGAGAACCGCGAAAGAGACGAGCCGAGAAGGCGCCATCTCATGAAAGTGTATCAATTCCGTGGGATTAGACTATTGACGGGACCGGGATCAGACGCCGCAACTTCAAATGGCAACGACGAGTTCGTTCTGCGCGCAAAATAACCCCTGATGTAGGTTCGAGTAGTGTTCTATTCTCGTGGTCGATTTTGGGCTAAAACAACCACTTTGGGCAGTTTAAACTCACTTCCGGTTCCGGCCCAGGTTCGAATACTGCCAACGACGGGCAGAATATGCCTTCACATAAATTGGGCCCCCGTGTGTTATCACTCCTGATAATAAACGGGGGCCCCTCTTTTGACCATTGAAAAGGCCGCGGCAGACTTTAGTTCAACTTGGCCTAGTTTTGTGGGGAGACGTCGGCCCTGCAACTCGGTCGGGCCCCGATCCTCGGGCTTGAAGCCCCTCGGCTCCACCGTCGCGGCTATGCAAAAAGAATTGCGACAAGGCGTCCATAGAATCTCCGGTTCTCTTTTCTTAGATTGCTTCATGAGCGACGCGAGCGATTTGGACGAGCTGCCCATGGCCTACGCGCTGTGGACGCGATTTCTCCGACATAATCCCGCCGATCCGCATTGGTCGCTGAACGGCGGTCCGTATTGCGATGCGCAGCGCTTGGACGATGCGTTGAAGCCCGACTGTATTCTTGCTTTGGAGATGAACGGCGCGGCCCTGTCGGAGATCTACGGCGCTCCGCTGCGGCTGCGCGTCGAGAACCAGCTCGGCTACAAGATGGTCAAGTGGATCGAACGCATCGAGTTCATCGAGTCCGAGAAGGGCATCGGGCAAGGGGAGGGCGGCAAGAATGAGGACGACGAATACTACGGCTTGCCGCCGAACATATGAAGCGCTCCCGAGGGCTTGACCCGGCGCTCTATACGGTCGGCCATTCTACCCGCACGCTCGCGGAATTCCTGGCGCTGCTGGAAGCGTTCGGCATCGAACGATTGGTGGACGTGCGCACGGTGCCCAAGTCCCGCCGCGTCCCCGGGTTCAACAAAGACG
>JAYVZL010000270.1:0-9861 GCA_043783505.1 Elusimicrobiota bacterium | reverse complement strand
GGAGTGGCTTTTTCGGCAGATGGCCCCAGCATTCCTAAGGCGCCGAGAGCAGCGGCACGAACTCCTTCATTGGCATCGCCCGATGCAAGAATTAAAGCCGGTATTGCTTCTTGCGACTGAAGGCTGCCTAGGACCTCAGCGGCGAGCAAACGGACCATATCGTCCGGATCCCGTTTTAATAATGCGATTAGGCGTGGCGCACTTGCCTTTGCCGCTGGCTCCAGACTTCTCACTCTAAGCCCTTGCACCGCCGCGGCCCTCACCATCGCGTGAGAATTTTTAAGCCCCTCGAGCAATTCAGGAACGCTGGAAAGCCCCTGCATGAGACGGTGTTCGAGCGCGATCAGCTTTGGGTCCAGGTCCGGATTCAAGGCCACATATCGCCGTTGGGACTCGATCGCGTGCGGCCTATCGTCGATCTTGTCATAACAAAATGATAGATCGCCATAAGCTAGTTTTTGATATCGGGTGTAGCCCCAAATCTTATTGCTCTGATACCAATTATCCTTCATTACGATCAGCTCGTTAAATTTATCAATGGCCTCCCTGTAACGGCCATCATCCCGATACAACTCACCGATGAGATAATGAACCCCAAAATGGTGCGGGCTTATCGCCAGGGCTTTTTCATAACAGTCGATGGCTTTTTCATCCTCTCCAAGACGGTGATAGGCATTCCCCAATACGGCTAGGCCGTATGGGAATCTCGGATTAATTTTGATAGCTTCCTGATACTTCTCTACAGCGCCCTTGAGATTCCCATGGCTCTCAAGCCCTTGACCCACGCCCACGCTTTCAAGCGCGTGTCTGGTAATGGTCGCATGGTAGGCAATCCCCACGCACATTAAGGCAGCTACTGCAAAAGGGAGCTTTATTTTGAATGATTCCATTGGGCGATCCAGTGCATGCTGAAGCTCAGCACGAGGTCCTAATCATGCCATTTCTGATCGCCGCTGCGAAAATCAGGCGCGCTTACCGGAAGGACACACTGTTTTAGCGAGCGTTATGTCCGATAGACGCCTGCCCGTTGAGATGGACAAGTAAACGGTCGCACGACCATTCGGGTTTCCGATGAGTATGTAGACAGGGCCTTTGGGATTTTTTCGACTGCGCACTCCGAACAACACGTGGTCTTTGTTTAATTTGGTGTCCTTCACGAGCGCTGCTGCGTCAGTTTTTTGGACAACGATCATGTCTTTGGGAGAAATCAAATTCGGTCCATCCACCGCTGACACTCATGGAGATGCTCCCACCGGGGAAAAGTGTGACTTGGGCGTTTGTATATATAGATCCATTCACAGCATCATCGTCGCTGTACACGCCGGTTTGAACACCAGACCCTTGGTAAATCCCCGCATTCGATTGAACCATGGTTCGGATGAGATCAGTCTCCTTTGCCATTTCGACGATGCTCATGCCTTTGCGGCATTGCGAGTTCGCGGAAAAATCATCCATGGAGGCGCTCCAATGGTCAGGGTTTGCTAGGGCGTGTCCCAAGGACATTGAGCATGCATTGTAGCGGGACTACCTGGTGTTCCGCCTGGGGCGAATGGTGTAACTTTTATTGCCCGAAAGGCCTATTCGCTGAGTCAGTGCTTAGGCGCTTTTGCTGGGGGCAAGCGCAGCAGCTCGATCTCGGGATGTTTTTCCGAGAGATACTGCAGCGACCATGGGGTCGGAAACAAGATCATCTCTCCCCCTTCCTCATCGCGCACGCGCACGGACTGCATCGGCAGGCCGACGGCGTCGAGGGCTCCGGGCGGGGTCTTGGGCCCGATCCAGCGCGCCAAAGTCCAGGGCATCGGCTCAAGACGCGACTCGACTCCATACTCGGACTGGAGTCTAAATTGCGTGACCTCGAACTGTAGCGGACCGACCGCGGCGAGCAGCGTGGTCTTGGAGTCGCCCGCGTCGCGAGGCTGAAGGGCGCGCACGACGCCTTCGCGCAATAATTGCTCCAGGCCCTTGGCGAACGGTTTGTACTTGGCCGGGTTGGGGTTGCTGATGCGCGCGAAGCATTCGGGAGCGAAGCGCGGGATCTCATCGAAGACCACGGCCGGATCCTCCGTGAGAGTGTCGCCGATGCCGAAATCGGAGTAGCCGACTAAGCCGATCACGTCGCCGGCGTAGGCCTCTTCGATGATCTCGCGGTCGCGGCCGAAGATCTTATGGGCGTTGGCCAGGCGGTAGCTTTTTCCGGTGCGCGAATGGATCACCGACAGATCGCGGGTGAAGCGTCCCGAGCAGACGCGCACGAAGGCCACGCGGTCGCGGTGCTTGGGATCCATGTTCCCTTGGATCTTGAAGACGAAGCCGGAAAAGGAATCTTTGTCCGGCTCCACAAGGCCGGCGTTCGTGCGGCGCGGCGCCGGCGCGGGGGCGTGCTCGAGCAGGGCGTCCAGCAGAAGCTGAACTCCGAAGTTGTTGACCGCGCTGCCGAAGAACACCGGCGTCGTGCCCCCCGTCAACGCGTCCGCGCGATCGAAGCCGGCGCCTGCGGCGTCGAGAATGCCCAATTGCTCGACGAAATGGTGATAGGAGTCGGCGTCGAGCGCGTCTTTGACCGTGGGATCGTCGATGCCGGCGACATGCACCGGGGCCTTGTACGCGCCGCGCACGGTGCGCTCGTACATGTGCGCTTCTTGGGTGGTTCGGTCGTAGACGCCGCGAAAGCGCGCCCCCACTCCCATCGGCCAGTTCACGGCGAAAGCGTGGATCTGCAGCGTGCTCTCGATCTCGTCGATGAGCTCGAGCAGGTCGCGCGTCTCGCGGTCGAGCTTGTTGATGAAGGTCAAAATCGGGATGCCGCGCAGGCGGCAGACCTCGAAGAGCTTGCGCGTCTGGCTCTCGATGCCCTTGGCCGCGTCGATGACCATCACCGCCGCGTCGACGGCGGTGAGCACGCGGTAGGTGTCCTCGGAGAAGTCCTTGTGGCCGGGCGTGTCGAGCAGGTTAATGCGGCGGCCCTCGTAGTCGAAATGAAGGACCGTCGAGCTGATCGAGATGCCGCGCTTGCGCTCGAGCTCCATCCAATCGGAGGCCGAGGCGCTTTGGTTCTTGCGCGCTGTGACCGAGCCGGCGAGCTGGAGCGCGCCGCCGTACAGCAGCAGCTTTTCGGTGAGCGTGGTCTTGCCCGCGTCGGGGTGCGAGATGATCGCGAAGGTGCGGCGGCGCGCGACTTCGGCGCGGAGATCGGCCATTCCGCCGCCGTTAAGCGTCGAAGCGGTAGCCGAAGCCGCGGACGGCGACGATTTTTTCGGCGGGAGGGCCGAGCTTGTTGCGCAGGTGGGAGAGGGTCACGTCGATGACTTTCGTCGTCAGGTCCATGCCCGAGTCGTAGCCCCACACGTGCTGGAGCAGAAAATCGCGCGTCAATACCCGGTTCTTGCGATAGATCAGAAACCAAAGCAGGTCGAATTCCTTGGCGGACAGCGCCGTTTCTTTATCGGACACCCACGCCTTGCGGGATTCGCGGTCGAGCTTGATGCCGCCGCCCTCGATGGTGGGCGGCTCCTCGGCCTTGCCGAAGCGGCGCAGGATGGCCTGCACGCGCGCGACGAGCTCCTCGGTGTTGAAAGGCTTGGCCACGTAGTCGTCGGCACCCACGCGCAGACCCGCGACCTTGTCGGCCACGTCTTTCTTCGCGGTCAGGATGATGATGGGCAAGGCGCTGAGCTTTTGGTCCTCTCGGACCTCGAGCAGGAGGTCCACGCCGTCTCCGTCGGGAAGATTGCGGTCGAGCATCATCAGGTCGGGCGGAGATTTCTTCAAGCGCGCGCGGGCCTTGGCCAAAGTGTCCACCGCTTGGGCTTCGTAGCCCTCCCCCACGAGCACCTGAATGATGAGCTCTGCCGTCGGAGCCTGGTCTTCGACAATGAGAATATTCGCCTTGGTCATCGCGCGGAGTTTAGCACAATTTTAAAGCGGAATGTTGCCTCGGTTTTCATGCGTCCCCGGCACGCGCTTATCTTTGAGGAAGCGCAGGGCGCGGACGATCTTATACCGCATCTGCGCGGGCTCGATGACCTCATCGATGGATCCAGTCGAGGCGGTCTGGTAGGGCGAGGCGAACTTGGCCGCGTATTCGGCGGTGAGCTTGGCGCGCAGATCGGAGCGCTGCGCGTCGGTCTTGCAGGCGGCGAGGTCGCGCGAGTACAGGATCTCGATGGCTCCGGCCGGCCCCATGACCGCGATCTCGGCGCAGGGCAGGGCGAAATTGAAGTCCCCCCGCATGTGCTTGGAGCTCATCGCGATGTAGGCGCCGCCGTACGCCTTGCGCAGGATCACGGTGATCTTTGGAACCGTGGCCTCGGCGTAGGCGAACAATATCTTCGCGCCGTGGCGGATGATGCCTCCGTGCTCCTGCTGGATGCCCGGCCAGTAGCCGGGCACGTCCACCAAGGTGAGGATCGGGATGTTAAACGCGTTGAGAAAGCGAATGAAGCGCGCGGCCTTGTCCGAGGCGTTGATGTCGAGGGCGCCGGCGAAGTGCGCCGGGTTGTTGGCGATCACGCCCACGACCTCGCCGCCCAGGCGGCAGAAGCCGGTGACCATGTTCTTGGCGTAGGACGCGGCTACCTCGTAGAACTTGTGCTCGTCGGCGATCTGCCAAATGATGTGGTGGACGCGGTAAGACTTGCGCGGGTCGAGGTCGCACATCTTCTCGAGCAGCGGAACCGAGCGGCGGATCGGGTCGGGGTTGGCCACGCGCGGCGATTTTTCCCAACGGCTTTGTGGCAGGTAGCTCAGCAGCTCGCGCACCTGCCGGAAGCAGTCGGGCTCGGACTTGGCCACGAAATGGCATACCCCGGACTTGGTCGAATGCGCCTCGCTGCCGCCGAGGCCGTCGAAGGTGACCTCCTCGCCGGTGGCAGATTTGACCACGTCCGGGCCGGTCACGAACATCTGGCTGATGCCTTCGACCATGAAAACGTAGTCGGTCAGCGCCGGCGAATACACCGCGCCGCCCGCGCAGGGGCCCAGGATCACGGAGATCTGGGGGATCACGCCCGAGCATTTCACGTTGCGGTAGAAGATCTCGGCGTAGCCGTCGAGCGAATCGACTCCCTCTTGAATACGCGCGCCGCCGGAGTCGAGAAGCCCGATCACCGGCACGCGGTTCTCGTAGGCCAAATCCATCACCTTCGCTATTTTCTTCGCGTGAGCCAGCCCCAGCGAGCCGCCGAGGACGGTGAAGTCCTGGGCGTAGACGCACACCTCGCGGCCATTGATCTGGCCGAAGCCGGTGATCACGCCGTCTCCGGGGATATCCTTATCCTTCAGCCCGAAGTCGGTCGCGCGCGTGGAGACGAGAAGATCGAGCTCCTGGAAAGTGCCTTCATCGAGAAGGTAGTGGATGCGCTCGCGCGCCGTGAATTTGCCTCGCGCTTTCTGGGCCGCCACGCGCTCGGCGCCGCCGCCGGCGGACGCCTTCTCGACCGCCGCGCGCAGCCTGACGACGCTGGCGGCGACGGGCCGCGGTGCTTTGGCGTCTTTTAAAGCGTTTCCCGCCTTGTCGTCGTTCTTGCCCATATCAATCTCCCGTGTAGGCGACGGCCAGCATCGCGCCTTCGCAGCGTTCGTAGGCGACGCGCACCCGCGGCGAGCCGGCGGCGCGCCAAACCGCGGCGGGTTCGCCGTACAGCGCCACGTCTTCTTCGCCCGGCCGAACGTCGCGCGCGTCCGAGTTGAGGCCCAGGCCGAACAATTTCAGGGAGGCTTCCTTTCCCGTCCAAAGCCGCGCCTGCGCCTCGGGGTCGAGGGGCGAGGCCCCGGCCAGCTCCGAGGGAGCGGAAACGAAGGCGATCACGTCTGCCGGGCGCGCGACGACGGTCTCCATATCCACGCCCACGCGCCGGCCGGGAGCCGCGACCGCGGCCGCTCCGCCCTGCGCGCAGTGCGAGATCGAAAAGGACGGGATGGGTGCTGGCGCGCCCTTGGGCAGGCGCAGCAGCGGGCGTCCGGATTCGTCGTTGAAGACCGCCAGTTCGCGCGCGTCGGCCTGCCAGCCGTGCTCGGCCGAAAAATGAGCGGCCAGCGCGCGCTTGGCCGCGAGGCGCCCGCTCACGCGGTCGAGCCGGCGGCGCTCGGGAAGGGCGTCGAGCTCGAAGAGCTCTTTGGAGCTGAACCGGGCGCGCAGCTCGGCGGGTTGGGCCAGTGTGCGTTCCGCCTCAAGCCGGGGGCAGAAGGCGAGGACATACGGCGGCCGGGCCTGCGACGATCTCATCCCCAGGATTATACACGAATGCTTATGCTCTTTCGCTTGACACTCGTCCCCAGCTCGGATACCATTCCTTTAGATATGATCGGACTTTGGGCGGACGGCTGGTTTTACATCTCCTCGGCGGGGCTTCTCGTCAGCGGTGTCCTGTTTTTCTTCCTGCTCGGCCAATATCGCGCCGCTTCCGCGGCCGCGGACGCGACCGAGAGCGATCCAGCCGAGGTCTCCGTCGCCTCGGTCCACCCCGTCTTCGTGCATGAGGAGCCGGCCCCCGCGCCTGTCGCCTCGATCTCGCCCGCCAAGGCCGTCGAAGCGAAAGCTCCCGAGAAGGATCCCTCCGTTACCACCAGCAGCGGCATCAGCCCCGCAGTCGTCTACCTTCAAAACATCAAGAGCGAGCTTGCCGAGCTGCATCAAGAGATGCGGGATTTGGCCAAGCGCGTCGACATCGGTCTCGGCGGAAACTCCACTCGCGATGAGGCGCTCATCGAGCGGCTGGGCGAGCTGACTCGCATGGTGGAGAGCATGAAAACCGTCCCTGTTCCCGTCGCGGCGTCGATCGTTGAAGCGCAGTCTCAGGCCCGCCCGATCGAGATCGAGGCGGCGCCCGCGCCGAGAGCCGAACTCGAACCTGACCCCGAGTTCGAGGCGAAGATTGAGTCCGTGCCCATCGTGGATGAGACGATGCGCGTGCAGCTGAGCGCCGTGGTCGACGCGCATGTCGCGGAGAAGGAAGCTCCTGTTGAGATCTCGCCCGTTCAACCGGCCTTGCCCGCGGAGCCCATCGTGTCGGCTGAGCCCGTCGTATCGGCGGAACCCGCCGTGCTGGAGGCTCCCGCGCCCGAAGCGAAGCCTCGGCGGGGGCCGGTCTGGCCCGTCTAGCTTTTCTTTTCACGGCGCTCGCTGTCGTCGCGTCCCCTGTCCGCGCCGGCTTCCTGCCGGAAGGCGCGTTCTCATCGCGAGCTTCCGGGACGACCGGGGCCCCATTTTTAAAGACGCCCGGCGGCGCGCGGGCCTCGGCGATGGGCGGCACCTCGGCGGCGGCGGGTTTGGGGGCCGACGCCGTGTTCCTGAACCCAGCCGCCATCGCCCGTTTCGAGCCGGAGTCGCCGAGCGAATTGGCGGTGGGTTATGACGCGCTGCTTGAGACCGCGTATTCCGGATCCGCCGCCTACGCGCGTCCGCTTGGGCGCAGCGGCGCTTTCGCGGCCGGACTTTTGTATGCCTCGCAAGGCGCGCAGACCGCGTATACGTCCCAGGGCGACGCGGAGGGGGCGTTCACGCCGACAGATGTGGCGGCGGGCGTATGGTATGCGCGCCGCTTGGGGTTTCTCTCCCTGGCCGCGGGCTTGAAGTTGATCCACTCCACGCTCGCCGACCGCAGCGCGACGACGGGCGCGGCGGACATTGGGGTCCTGGCCCGCCATGTCACCGACATCGGCGAGGGCCCTCTCGATCTCGGCTTGGCGCTTCAGCACCTGGGTCCTCCCATCAAGCTCGGCGCGGTCGCCGATCCGCTGCCGGCGCGCATCCGCGCGGGCGCGCTGTGGCGCGTGTCGCCGACTTTCGACGCGGCGTTCGACTTCGTCTGTCCGGTGGACCAAGACCCGTTCATCTCGGTCGGCGTGGAGGCGCGCGTGCCGGCCGCGCGGATCGGCTCCACGAGGCCTTGGACGGCGAGCATTCGCGCCGGCTTCGATGAGAATCGCACTCGTGGAGTCGAAGGCTTCAGCGGGGTCTCCGCCGGCGGCGGACTGGACTTCTCCGCCATGCGTCTCGACTACGCCTGGGTGCCTTTCGGCGATCTCGGAACCGTCAACCGAATCACGATGGCTTTTCGCTTCTAGATGCCCAGACGCTTGTGTGTCGGTGGCCCGGGCGCTTACTCTGCGCGTTCGCCTGACTCATTGGTAGTTTCCCACGCACCGCCTTCTTAAGGGGCGCTTTTCGAAAGGATCGCGATCATTTCGGCGTGGACTCGGCCGTTGGTGGCAAGAGTCTGTTCGCCCATCTTTCGCCAATCGGTCCAGGGCTTGCCCGAGAAATCCGTGACTTTCCCCCCCGCCTCGGTCACGAGCAGCTGTCCGGCCGCGACGTCCCAGGGGTTCAGCTTGAACTCCCAGAAGCCCTCGGCGCGGCCGGCGGCGATCCAAGCCATGTCGAGCGCGGCCGAGCCGGATCGGCGCACGTCGTGGCTGAGGGTCATGAAGGTCTTGAAGGGCGCGAGATAGAAGTCCGGGCGCTCGGCGCGGTCGTACGCGAACCCGGTAATGAGAAGAGAGGCCTCGACTTTCTTCGTTTTCGAAACGTGTAATTTCTTGCCGTTGAGAGAGGCTCCTTTGCCGTTCTCGGCCAAAAAGAGTTCCTTTCTAAAAGGATCGTAGATGCCGCCGAGATAAGGCTTCCCGTTTCGCAGCACGCCTATCGAAACGCAGGAGACGGGATAGCCGTGCGCGTAATTGGTCGTGCCGTCCAAAGGGTCGATGACCCAAAGGTATTCCGCGCCCGTGAGCCGGACCGCGTCCTCCTCGGCTTTATAATCGTCGTTTGGAAAGGCGCGGCCGATCGCGGTCAGGATGAGTTTCTGGCTTTCGAGATCGGCGACGGTGAGCAGGTCGGCGCGGCGCTTTTGCTTATATCCGACCTTGCCGAAGCGCCGGCTGAGCACGGCTCCGGCGCGCAGGATCGTCGAGCGCAGAAGTTCGCGGCGCGTCATCGCGGCCTCGTCAAGGCGCGTTCGACCGCTTGCGCGAACGCTTCCGGATCCGGTTTTTTCGCGATCGCGGCCGGGACGATGCCGCGCGCGCGCAAGGCCGCGGCCGTGGTCGGGCCGATGGCAACGGCGGCGGGCTTGAGAACTCGGGCGCCGAGCGCGACGACGGCTGAGCCGGAGGCGAAACAAACCGCGTCGGCTCCTAGCCTTAGGGCGCGGCGCAAGGTTTTGCGGCCCGCATCGTCGAGGAGTGTGCGGTAGGCGACGGCCGGCGTGACATGCGCGCCGCAAGCCCGAAGCCCGTCCGATAGGACGTCTAGGCCGTGCTCCGCACGCGGAAGAAGGACGCGCGCTCCGCGCTTAAGGCGCAGGACGCGGACCAAGCCCGCGGCGCGACTGTCTTCGGGCACGATGGTGCAGCGCCAGCCGTGAGCGGCCGCGGCCTTCGCCGTGGCCGCTCCGACGGCGGCGAGTATTCTGGGAGAGGCGGGCTTCTTTTTTAAAGTTTTCTTCATGCGGGCGAAGAAAAAGGCGACGGCGTTGCCGCTAGTGAAGACGACCGCGTCGAATTGGGATATGTTTTTCAGCGCGGCATCGAGAGCTCGCCAGGAGCGCGGCGGGGCGGTGCGGATGAGCGGAGCGAAGATCACTCGCGCGCCCCGCGCGCGTAGACGCGCGGCCAAACTTTGCGCCGCGACGCGCGGACGCGTGACGATGATTGTTCGTCCGCGGAGAGTGCGTCTCAATCCGGTATTCCCCATGTTCCAGCGAGGATTCTACAACAGTTCGTAAAGAACGAGTCCCTCGCGTTGAAGGCGCGGACGCGCGCGGCGCTTCAGGCACTCGGCCATCAAAGCGAGCGTGCGCCGGTCGTAATATACGGGATCCTCCTGATAGAGGCGCGAGCCGGGATGGTCGAGGACGTGGG
>JAYVZL010000269.1:0-9861 GCA_043783505.1 Elusimicrobiota bacterium | reverse complement strand
TGTATTGCTGCACGTCGGCGACGGCCCCCGCGGCGCCTCCCGCGAAGTCCCCCGCAAAACCTTAGTTTCCGGGAGCGGAGGTCGGCGGCGGCGGAATTGATTCCGGCGCGTCCGGCGGCGGCCCGGGCGACACGGCCGCGGGCTCCGCGCTCAACGGGTTGCCGTCGGCGTCGTACAGCGCGAAGGCCCCATCTTTTAACTCGAGCAGGATGCGCGTGGGCGTTTCAACGGACGCGCTAGTGAACTTCACCTTATCCACGCTCTTGGCCAAGAATTTCAGATAAGTCGGATCGGCGGTGCTTTTGTCATACAGATAAGCGGCGTTGTCCGATCCGGCGATCTGCACCATGCGCTTGCCGTCGGGACTGGAGAAATTGACGCCGGGAGACGAGGCCGGCGCGGCGGAGGGAGAGGGCTGGTTGGCCATGACGCCGCCTCTCTCGTAGGGGTAATAGCTGCTGTCGATGTAGACATAGGAAGCGCCGGCGGGTCCGGGCCACCACCAGAAGCCGTTCCACCAATACACCCATCGGCCGTAGCTGGCGTCGAACCACCACCAGCGATCGGCGTGATAACGCGTCCAGTAGAATCTCGGTCCATGGTAAAAACCGTACCAATGGGCGCGGCCATCGTAGTAATGGCTGTACCGGACCCCGTTCCTCTGGTGCCAATAGTAGCGATTGGGCGTGAGCTCCGCGCGTTGTTGGGCGTGTATTCCGTGGATGAAGGCGGGGCTGCGCACGATGCCGGTATGCTGGAGCGGAGCGGCGCCCGCGGGCTGTTGTCTTTGGATGATGACTCGTTGAGGGCGGCGGATCGTTTGAGTTTGAGACGTGGGCGCGGAGGGTTGAGCTCTCTCGGGCCGCTGTCTTTCGATGGTGACACGCTCGGCGCCACTGAGAAGAACCGCGGCCGCCGCTACTATCGCCCACATTAGCCTTATCATAAGCTCACCTCAGAGACGCCAGCCCATCCTCGCGGCGAGGGTAAAGAAATTCAGAGGTCCGGAAACTCCAGAGAGTCCCAAGGCTTCTCCCTGCTTGGTGGCGTGATAGTTGGCGGTGGTCACTCCGGTCCAGCCGGCTTCGACGCTGAATATGTAGGGTTCGTCGATCGAAAAATCCACTCCGAGCCTGGCCGAGAACGCGCCGCCCCAGGACGCGTCGTCGACGATGCGGCGCCGTTCGCCCGTGGACGTGTCCGACCAGGTGAATCCCGGATCGGGCCGGACATAGATCGTCGTCGATGTTCGGTGCGCTCCGGCGCCGAGCTGAAGATAGGGGCGCGCCGCTCCGTGATCGGTCAGCTCGTACTTGAGAGCGCCCATCAGGAGCAGCGTGTCGCCGAGCACGCGCGCGCTGGAAGCGCTGAGCAAATCCGGGGAATCGGTCCCGCTGCGGTAGTACCAATGGAAATCCAACCCTACGGCAGCGCGCGGGACGACCTTGTGCAAATACTGCACGCCCAGAGCGGGACCGACGTCTCCGTTGTTGGCCGCGCCGCCGCCGATCTGATAGAAGTTGACCGTGTTCAGCGGGATCGCGAGGCCGAAGTCGAAGGAGAGCGTGTCGCTTTGCGGGCCGAACAGCTCATCATTGCTCGGCCGCCGATACTCGAGCGACAGAGGGGCGGGCGCGCCGGGAAGAACGTAAGGATAGCGAACTCGTATAAATTAAATTTTATGGTGGGGCAAAACTAATGTGAAGCTATTTTGGCTGGGGCGCGGACGCGCGCGGATTTAATCTTCCGTCGGTTTGGGGCGGACCAGGCGCCGGGAGGGCTTGGGAGCGCTGTAATAGGGGTGAAGGTTTCCCGCGACGCAATAGACGGGGATTCCTTCTAGAAGTATGCCTAAGACGCGCTGCACGCGCTGGATTTCGGCGGCGTCATGGGGACGCGTCAGTCCCTGCAGCAAATCGGCGTGCCGGCGCAATTGCTCGTCGAGGTTGACGGTGCTCCGGGTCTGAGTCTGGAGATTCATCGAGATGAAGTTGGATGTTCCGCGGAACAGTTCTGCGTTGGCCTGCGCGGTCTCGGCGTTGGCCCAGAGCAGGCCGTAGCGGCTATCAGGGACGAGGTCGAACGCCCTGATGGTGTCGTACAAGCTTAAATAGACGATCTCGATGGCTTTGGGCAGGCGCCAGCCCCCACGGCTGGGGAGGGAGGCGCACAGTTCCTTGGCCTCGTCCCAGTTTTTTGCCCGGCCCACTTCAACGACTAGAGCCGTTATCGGGACGTTTTTAGTGGAGGTCACCTTGTAGGCGCGCTTGCCCTCGTAAATCCCTTTGACGACTTGCGCATCCCAATCGCAGGCGATGTCGCGGATCTCCGGAGACTGGGAGGCGTGAAAGCCGGACATCAGCTCCAATTCGGAGATCAACGCTCCGGTCAAAGGAGGGGCGGCAAATCCCCCCGTCTTCGATTGAAAATGGCCTGAGTGCATATTCTCTAGTTTACACTACGACCCCCGATTTGACGTGGGTAGTTTGGCCTAGGACAGGCCCGGATTAGGTCCTAGCCTTAATAGGTCTTGTTATGCCAGGATACGGCTAGAGAGGTGACACATGAGCCGAAAAATCATGTTTTCCGCCGTTCTCGCCGTTCTCGCCGTCTTCGCCGCCTTGCCGCACTCGCGGCCCGTCCTCCACGATGAGGGCTTTCTACCCCCCAACGATCTCCGCATCTCCGTCGGTTCGTTCGGTGATAAAGGCATCACCAAAGGCGAGTTCGATCAGGTCCTCGATCGGGTCCAAGCCGTGTACGGACCGATCATCGCCGCGCGCCGCGGGACCCTCGTGATCGATCGCCTCTGGGACGACGACACGGTCAACGCCATGGCCATGCGCGACGGCAAGAAATACATCATCAACATGTATGGCGGCCTGGCCCGGCACGAGGCGATCACCCAGGACGGCATGGCCTTGGTCGCCTGCCATGAGTTGGGTCACCACCTCGGCGGAGCGCCCAAATTCGGGATATGGGAGCGCATCGACTGGGCGTCCAATGAGGGGCAAGCCGATTATTTCGCGGGCCTCAAGTGCCTTCGCCTTATTTTTGCCTCTCCGGGGACGGAATCCTTCTCTCATCCCGCGATCGCCGAAGAGCAGCCGCGCGCGGCGTGCGAGCGCTCTTTCTCGGTGCCCGCCGATCGGGACTTATGCGTGCGCGCGGCTATAGCGGGGATGTCCGTCACGACCCTGTTCCAGATGAAGCGCCACGAAACCGTCCTTCCCCGCTACGACACGCCCGACCCCAAGGTCGTCGAAAAAACCAGCGACAAGCACCCGGCCACGCAGTGCCGCCTCGACACTTACTTCGCGGGCACGCTGTGCGCGCGGCCTGTCTCGGACCCGCTCGATGAAGAGAACCCCGCTTCGGGGACCTGCACCCGCTCCCAAGGCTTCAAGTCGGGCGTGCGCCCGCTTTGCTGGTATAAGCCGCCGGACGATGAGCCGGCCATCGCCTCCGGCGGCGGCGCGATGACGCCCCGTCTCCTCCCGGTCCTGTCACTGCCGGATCTCTGGAAAGGCTTTTAGTCGACGATCCCTTCGCGCTGACCTTGTAGATGCTCCCGCGGCGCAGCACCGTCACCTCGGAGCCGAGCGCGAAGTAGCGCGCCAGCCCGGGGTCCTTGGAGAGCAGGTCGAAGTATTCGGCGCCGAGCGCTTTGACGGCGATCGTGCGCAGAGAAGCGGCTTCGGGCGTCTCGGCATCCGCGTCCACCCACGTCCCGGCACGCTGATAGAAGGTCTTGCCGCCGATCGTGCGCGTCGCGACCGAGGCGAAGCCTCTTTCTTTATTCCCATCGAGCGCCTTTTTCTCGAGCGTCGCCATCACCGATGCCGGCGCCGCCGCAGCCGCTCCGCGCATCGCCGCGAAGGCCCGCGAGTCGTCCTGAGCCTCGGCCGCCCCGCCCGAGAAGCCGCTGCGGATGGCGCTGATCGAGAGCCTGTCGAAACGACGCCGCGCTACGACCTGCGTTGCAGCGAGGTTCGCGCCCTCCTCGGTGACGAGGAACGACGTGTACGGAGTGACGATGCCGTGCTTCTTGGCGAGTTTGACGATGAAGGCCACGACCTCCGGGTCGGCCGGGCGTCCGGAGAGACGGATCACGTCAAGTTCATGGCCGATCTTCTGGGACGCCCACAGTCGCGGCAGGAAGGCGTTGCGCGTCGTCTCCGAGGGGAGCTCCACGGGGAACTCGAAGCGCGCGGGCTTGCCGTTGGCCTTGCCCGTCACGACCAACGTCCCCTTGCCGCCCGCGCGGAAGCGGCCGTACAGCGCCAGGTCTCCCCCATAAAAGATATCCGGCACCGGCTTGGGATAGACCTGGTCCACCTCGACGCCGTTCCACTCGAGCTTGACGTCCGTCAACGCCGGGTGCGACACCTTCTGATAGAGAGAGGAGACCTTGGCCTCGATGTCCTCGTTGGGCGCGACGTAGTCGCGGGCGCCGCGGCCGGCCTCGGCCAGCTTGTCGAGGAGCAGGGTGTTCACGTCCGAGCCTACGCCGAAGGAGAAGACACGGGCGCGCAGCGCGGCGTTGTCCTGCGCGACTTTGCGCAGCAGGGCCCCGGGATCGGTCTGTCCGATCGTGGGCACGCCGTCGGTCATGAAGAACAGCATCGGAGCGCGTCCGTCGGCCATGTTGAGCAGCTTCAAGCCCTGGTCCAGGCCGGCCTCGATGTTCGTGCCCCCGGCGGCCTCGATGCGCTCGATATAGCGCTTGGCGCGTGCCTTATTCTCGGGAGTGGCGGCGAGCAAGGCGCCCTCCTCCAAGGCGTTCCAATCGGTGGCGAAGTCGACGACGCCGAAGCGGTCCTGGGGATTTAAGCGATCGACGCACCAGACCAGCGCTTTCTTCGCCTGATCCATCTTCCCGCCCTCGGTCATCGACCCGGAGCGGTCGACGACGAACACGACGGCCTTGGGCGCGGCCTTGGCTTCGGCCGCGATCTTGGGCGACAGTGTCACCAGGAAGGTGCCGTCCTCGCCGCTCTCGCGGTAGGCAAGCACTCCCGCGGCGAGAGGGTCCTCGCGCATCGAGAAGGTCAGGGCAAGGTCTTGCGGACCCGTCGAGCTTTCTTCATAGCTGATCGAAGCGGCGCGCTCGCCGTCCCGGATGACGCGCACGTCGGCGTTCGAGGAAAGGATGCTGCGCAGCGGGCGCGTGGTCTTCAGCGCGATGCGCGCCGAGGCTCTTCCCCCCTCGCCCTGGGCGAAGCGCGCCGAGCGCATGGGCACCGACAGCGAAACGAGTCCGCCGCTCTTGGCCAGCGTCTGCGTCATCTTCAGCGTCGCGACGATCTCGCCGCGCGGCTCGATCGGAAACACTTTGGCCCGGAACATCCGCTCGCCGACGAGCTCGAGCAGGCCGGGGTCGATCGCGCGGCTGACGATGCTTTGGTAGATGGAGGAGGCCTGCGAGGCCTCGAGCAGCTCGCCCTTGGTCTCCTTGCCACCGATCATCATGGAGAAGCCCGACAACGAGGCGTCGGCGGGCAGAGGCACCATGAGCACGCCCTCGAGGCGTCGGTCGGTGGGATTGCGGAAGACAATTCGATAGGAAAGCTCCGCCACTTGATCGGTGATGGTTCCCTCCACGTGATAGCCGGTCATCGTGACGGGCGAAGACTCAGGCGGCAGGGTCGGCGAGGGACGCGGGCCGGGGATCGGCATGGGCAGGGGCCGAGGACCAGGGTGCGGGAGAAAGGGAAGGGGCATCGGCATCCCGGGCAGGAAGGCGCGCAGAGCGGAGTTGGTGGCGCCGACCGGCCAGGCGAGCAATTGCTGGGCGCGAGCGGGAAGGACGAGACCGAGAACGAGCAGAACCGGCAGGGCGATGCGTTTCATGTGAGCTCCTCCGTAACGAGGAGTACGACCCTGGTCCCGCAAAAATGTTCCCGACTGACCTGATTTCGGCTAATCGGCGCGCTTGACCGTGAGGGGTTTTTGGGAGGGAGTGACGGCCCGCACGCGCGCGAAGGCGTCGGCAAATCCTGAGTCTTTATAAAGGACCACGATAGACGTATTGTGATCCTGGACGCTGACGATGCCGGCACCCGGAGGCCCCGCGAGGAAGACCGCCATTTGGGCGGAAAAGTCGACAAAGGGCGGCTTGCCGGGGAGGCCGGCGGCGGTCCAGGCTGCTTGGAGAGCCGAGGCGCTTTTCAGGGCGACAGCATTGACAGCGGGCGCGGCTGGCTTGGCGAGCGCGGCCGGCGCGGCGAATTTGGCGGCAGTACCGCGGGCGGCGCTGCCGCGGATGGCGCTGAGGGTCCGGCGGCGGCCATTGAGTCGGCTTTCCTCGGACGCGGCACGCAATAAGGGAACTGACCCGGAAGAAGGCTTGGACATCTTGCTCTCGTCCAACCGCATCGGGGCGACGCCGCCGCCTTCGGGGGCTTTTTCTTTCGCGTCTGTCGTCGATAGGCTTCCCGCCGCGCCGATCGAAGCGGGAGCCGTGCTTTGAAGCGCAACTCCTCCGCCGTCCCAGTCTGGGAGAGGCTTGAGCAGTTCCCTCGGGGGACGTGTTCTGTCCCAGACCACAAGGGCGATCACCGCCGTTGAAATCGCCAGCGCCAGAGGGCGGTAGCTCCCGCGCGGAGGCGCGGATTCGCAGGCGCGGCGCGCCTGCAGGCGGGCCATGAATCCTTCCGGCAGCTTCGCTTTGCCCAGGCCTTTGACGGACTCGGACACGGCGCGAAGGGCCTCGAGCTCCAGGCGCGTCTCCTCGGAACGCGAAATCTCCACCTCGACGGCCCGGCGTTGCTCGTCGCTGAGCGCGCCGTCGAGATAGGCGGACAGTTTTTCGCGGATATCGTCGTTCATCTCATTGCCTTGTCGAGCAAAGTCTTGAGCTTGGCCCGCGCTCGGAACAGGCGGGACTTGACGGTGCCCTCGCTCAGGCCGAGGACCTCGCCGATCTCGCCGTACGAACGCTCCTCGATCTCACGGAGAACGACGATGGCCCGGTCGTCCGCCTCGAGCTTAAGCAAAGCCGTCTGAACCACGGCGGCCGTCCCCTCCTGTTCGAGCGTCGCGTCGAGCGGCCCGTCCTTTCCGGCCGGCTCGAAGACCGGCTCGTCGTCGTCCTTATCGCCGCCGAACGCCCCAAATGAGATCGTCTTCCAGAACCCCCGGCTTTTCTCGGCCCGTACCCGGTTCTTCCAGGCGTTGATCGTGATCCGGTACGCCCAGCTAGAGAGCTGGCTCTCGCCGCGGAAGCGCGGAAGGGCCTTTAGAGCCCGGATCAGCGCGTCCTGGGCGAGATCCTCGGCGTCCGAGCGGTTTCCGGTCAAGCGCAGGGCGAGATTATAAACCAGCTCCGAGTGCTTTTCCAGGAATTCCTGTTCGGTAACCGCCTGATATGACCCTGGAGAAGTCAAAAAGTTCCCCGGCGCGGACGCATCATCCTTTAAGGATAGCCATTCTCGCGGCGATCAATCTAGAGCGTCTTGAGAAACGCCGACTTCGCGGCGGCCGCGCCGCGTACGATCAGCGCGGTCGCCGCTAGGTCGTAAATTTATTCTTAGCGCGCCTTGACCGTCCGTTTCGATCCAACGGGGCGGCGGCGGTGGATCATGCGCCCGCGCTGCTGCTTGGCTTTCGCGGCGCCGATCGCGGTCTTCACTTCCTTTTTCTCCTCGGGCGGAGGCAGGACGGCCGGCAGTCCGAGAGCCTCGAGCCAGAGCTCCCGGGCCCAACCCATCGAATGGTAGAGATGCTCGTCTTCCTCTTCCTCCACCTGCTCGACGGCCTCCTTCAAGATGACGGCTTCCTCCCCTTCCAGCTCTTTGGCCGCCTCTCCCAAAAGCTCCCAGTCGAGGTGATCTTTGGTCTCGGCGTCGACGACGCACTCGGCCGCGACTAGCTGCGCGGCCTTGGCATCGCCTCCGGCCAGCGCCTTCTCCATCGCGTTGACCAGTGAGGACCCCTTCATCTCTATGATCTCGGCGCCGGGAGTCTTCTGGTCCGTCGCGAATTGGAACGTCCCCAGGACGTTGATGATGATCTCGACGTGCCGCTTCGTCTGGTCGAGATACTTGCTCCACTCTTCCTTAAGATCCTCGTTGACGGCGCAGCGCAGCGCGGTCTCATAGACCTGTACGCCGCCCTTTTCGGTCTCGAGCGCCTGGAACAAAAGCTCCTTAAGCATGTCGCGATCCATGATCCCTCCCCTGAGGCCGTGAATTGATGAGAACAGGGCGAGGATAGGACTTCCGCGGATGGCGGTCCATGTCGATGAGGTCACGAGTTTGCGACGCAGCGCGTTCTTATTGCCGGCGAGGAGGCTGAATCTGGACGAAATCGAGCGGCTTGGCGCTCTCGTCCCAGATATAGTTGAGGTAGGTTCCGGGACAGGCCGTGGACTTCATCTGATAATGTCCCGTGATGTCCTTGCGCGATATCTGGAATCGATCCGTCAGCCAGCTCAGCAGCAGTTTGAGGCTGGCGCTTTGCTTGGCGGTCGGCCGCTGCTTCGAGAAATCTCCCAGAAGCACGACGCCGATGCTTCCGGTGTTGTGCTTTTCGACGTGCGCGCCCAGGCGGGTGACATCGCGGCCTTCCAGGATCCGGCCGTTCCAGTCGATGATAAAGTGGTAGCCGATCTCCTTCCAGCCCTTGATATGCTTGTGCAAAAACTGGGCCTTGCGCACGTGCGCGACCGTCGCTTTCCAGCTCTCGCGGCCCGTAAGCGCCTTGTCCTCATCGCTGACGAAAAAAGCGGTATGGTGCACGACGATGCGCGTCTTGGGCAGGTCCTCGGGGATGCCGTTGGGCTCCTCCCGATCCCATTGGTCTCGATCGTAGATGGGCGGTTTGGGCGCGACGGCCGACGCGCTCGCGCTGAATAGCTGTATTAAAAGGACGCACAAGGCTAAGGTCGATGCCACGGCTAAGGATACCCTGCCTTTCGAGGATAATCAAGAAGCGGCGGTTTTCCAGTCGCGAACGCGAACGGCTTGGGGATGTGTACTGGTAGCGTCTATTGTCTGGTATTGTAGACATAGATTTACAAACTATCCCCTTCCCCCCGTCCCATGCTGGTGCTGCCGGCTTCCTCATTATTACGACCTATTCAAAAAAAAGTGATAGCCTATGTGCTCGCGCTTAAAGATGCCAAAGACCGAGTCCCGGAACTCAATAAATAACCAACGCGGGCATGATTAAGAACGCGTTGGGGTTGATCCTGATCCCATGGACCCAAGCCTCCGCCTGGATTATCCCTGTTGAGCCCAACTTTTCAAAGCTGATCGCGGCCGAGGACACCGATCACGATCAAAAGGTGACGATCAAAGATGCCGGGCCGAAGCGGTTTAAGCTGGAAGAACGCGGCGGCGGGGGACACGAGATCGCCGGGACTTATCCGCTTTCAGTCGTCGTCCAAGAGCTCGCTCTCGCTCGCGACAGCGGTAAAAAGGACGTTGAACTGTCTTCGGCCGCTATTTTTGAAAACCCCGTCTACCGCACGAGCCGGCTTATTCGCGAGCTGTATTGGGACTCGTTGACGCGCCGTATCGATGCCCAAGGGCTTCATCAAATCCTGGGCGATTCCAAAGCCGCCGCGACGGATGGATCAAATTATTTATACGTCCCGCCTACGGACCCGCGGGCGATGAAATATTTTGGCGAGGTCGATGCGAGCCTGCGTTTGAAGGTGGAACCGCTCCCCGGCAAGATCACCGGCGACTACGTTCGCGGCCTCGACGGCCGGCACGGACTGCTGACCTTGATGATCGGCGAACCGTTCGTCGTCCCCGGCGGGCGGTTTAACGAAATGTACGGCTGGGACTCCTATTTCATCGCGCTTGGTTTAATCCACGACGGCAAGATTGACCTCGCGCGCTCGATGGTGAA
>JAYVZL010000268.1:0-9919 GCA_043783505.1 Elusimicrobiota bacterium | reverse complement strand
TAGGCGGACATGTCCTCGCGGCCGCGGCGGTAGGCGAGCGTGACTTTGGCAGCGCCCGTGCGCACGGACTGAGTGGCCGCGTCGATGGCCGTGTTGCCACCGCCGATGACGACGGTGGCGAGGCTAGGAGGCACGCCTTTCCCGCCGCGCGCCTTGACTTTCTCGATGAAGGACAGGGCGTCGACGACTCCGAGTAGGTTCTCGCCGGGGATGCCCAAGGAGCGGGTGGACGAAAGGCCGATGCCGATAAAGACCGCGTCGAACTTGGACAGGAGATCCTCGGCGGGGATATCGCGGCCGATCTCCTTGCCGCAGACGAGGTCGCAGCCGAGTTTGAAGAGAAAGCGCATCTCCTCGACGGCGGTGGGCTGGGCCATCTTGTACTCGGCGACGCCGTAGGCGTTGAGGCCGCCGGGAAGCTTGCGCTTCTCGAAGATCGTGACTTGAAATCCGAGCCGCCGTAGATAGGCGGCGCAGGAGGCTCCGGCCGGGCCCGCGCCGACGATGGCCACGCGTTTGCCGTTGTCGACGCCCGCGGAAAATGGAGGCTCGCCTTGCGCGTAGACGGCGTCGGTGGCGTGGCGCTGAAGGCGCGCGATCTGGATCGGCTTCTCCTGCCAATCATGGTAGACGCAGGCGCCCTCGCACAGCACCTCCACGGGACAGACCCGCGCGCAGGAGTGACCGAGCGCGTTGGCTTCCAAGATCGTCTCGCCGGAGCCCAGCGGATCGGCGGCCGCGATCTGGCGGATGAAGCGCGGGACGTCGATATGCGTGGGACATGCCGTCACGCAGGGCGCGTCATAGCAGTAGAGGCAGCGCGATGACTCGATGCGCGCTTCCTCGCGCGTCATGGGTCCCTTGAGTTCGGCAAACGCGTCGCGCCGGGGCGTCGTCTTCGACGGAGCGGCCATATCCGGATTCTACCTATTTCAGGACCTGAATTCGGCCCATCGAAGGCTGCGGGGTGAGGGCCTTCATGATCGAGCTCACGCCGTCTTTGATGTAGATAGACGAAACCAGAACCACGCTGGAAAGCAGGATGCCGACGGCGATATTCCCCTTCTGAAGCTCCTTACCTTCCTCCATCTTCTTGGTCAGCCGCCCGAACAGGCGCAGGGTGATCGAGATCGAGAACACGGCCAGGGCCATCGAGGCCGCCAGATGGCCCGCCATGCGGCCCAGCAACTCGAGAACGCTCGCGTTTTCTTCCGTCGGGGCCAGCATGTGCATACGGATCATCGAGATCGAGGAATCCGTGCCCGCCATCAGGATCTGCGAGGCGCTGTAAAGGATCGTGGCCACGAGAAGGCCGACGGCAATGTTTCCTTTCTTGATCTCGCTTTCCATGTCGAAGTCCGGGTTGGCCTTGATGAAGGTCCTGTAAGTCCAGAAGATGACGAACCCCGACATCAGAACCATCAGGAAGAAGTGAAAAAGACTGACGATGACGCGCGTCGCGACCATGAGGCCTCCTAGAAAAACGGCTCGATTTTATAGCCTTCCCTGCTGTTGAGAAGCTCGGTGGTTTCCTCGCCGACATGCCCGGGCGGCAGCCAGGCCGGTCCGGCGGGCTCGACGAGAACGTACTGCAGCCCTTGATACTCTAGAAAGAGATCGCCTTTCTCCGGGATGAGCAGTACCCCCATGAGATAGTGGCCGGGCACGGAGACGCCGACCATGCGCATCTGCGCCCAATTGGAGAGTATGGAGCCTAGCAGGCCAGTCTTTGTATCGCAGTCCCCCCAGCCGACGAGCACTGCGGTGATCGGAGGAAGAACGCCGCCGGTGTGCTTATCCTTGAAGACCGGATCGGGCTGCTTGTAGTACAGGGCGGTCTGCACGAAAGAGAGTGCTGCGCCGATGATGTCGGGCGAGCGGTAATGATGAGTGGTAGAGATCTTCTCGAATGCCAACGATAGGGGCTTAATGAGGGAAGCGTTTTTCTTGACCAAGCCGGGCATGTCCACGGCGACGACTTTATTCGCCGCCATGCGAAAGCCGCGCGAGGCCAGGTAATCCTTGACCCGCTGATCGTACTGGCCGTCGACATCGGCGATCGCGGCGTCGAGCTGGGCCTGGCCTTTGCCCTGTTTGACGGCAAGTTTATAGGCGCTTTGACGCGCGGCTTCGCGCCAGGTTTTGACGCCGTCGAGGCCTTCTTTTGTATAGCCGAAGGACTCGTTGTAGGGATGAAAATCCTTCTCCGCGATCTGGTAGGAAACCTCGAGACGGTCCTTGTTGAAGTTTTGGAAGCCATACGACGCGGCGCGCGCCACCGCGGTCTTTTGAATGCGCTGATAAGTCCTCGGACCGCCGCCCGAATCGGCCCCCCCCTCGCTGACGCCGCCGGTCGGGTCGGCATCTCCAGAGGCCTGGCCGAAAATCCATTGGCCGTCGACCGGACGGATTGCCATCCGTTCATCGGCGGATAGGCCCAGGCGCAAAGAGGCGATCGTTCCGATAATCAGGAACGCGTAGGACGACAAGGAAGATCTGCGCCACGACATGGCGTCTATTTTAGCACTGATCCAAAGCCCATTAAGTTGCTTTCGACTGACGGTACCGTCAGTCGCGTCGCCGAGGCTTGCTTACTGGGCGTATGACTGTTATCCTTCGTCTCAGATGAGCGATCCAGATCCGCTGATCGGAACGATGCTGGGCCCCTGCCGGATCGAAATGCTTGTCGGCCGCGGAGGCATGGGACGCGTCTACATGGCTCGGCATCTAGCACTCGACCGGCGCGTCGCCGTTAAAATAGTCGACGAAGGCGACTCAGGCCTGCTGGACGCGGGGACTCAGCGCGCGCAGGTCTTAGATGAGGCTCGGACCGCCGCCAAATTCGAGGATCCGCGCATCGTGGCCATCTACGATGTGGGCGAGGAGCGCGGCATCCCCTATATCGTGATGCAATGGGTGGCCGGAGAATCCCTGGAGGCGCGGGTCAAACGCTGCGGTCCGCTGCCTCCTGCCGAGGCGCTGGCGATCGTCAAGGAGATGGCGGGGGCGTTGGCTGCGGCGCACGCGGCCGGGCTCGTTCACCGGGACGTCAAGCCGGGAAACATCCTCATCGACGCTCGCGGCGCCGTCAAGCTCGCGGATTTTGGAATCGCGTGTTCCACCGGAACCGGCGCGGCGCAAGGAGAGGTCGTCGTCGGTTCTTTCCATTTCATGGCGCCGGAACAGGCCTCTGGAGGAGTATCGCATCCAAGCTCGGATTTGTACGCGCTGGGATCGACCTGGTACTACGCGCTGACGGCACATCTTCCCTATCCGGGGTCATCGTTGGATGCGTTCATCCGCCATCGCGATGAGAGCCCCCCCGAGGTGCGCCTCCTGCGGCCCGAGGTCACGGAAAAGGCCGCGTCCCTGCTGCGCCGGCTCATGGCCAAAAAAATAGAAGATCGGCCGGCGGACGCGAAGACATTGCTCTTGGAGCTTTCCTCGGCGGGGATGCTGCTCGACACGGACGCGAGCGGTTCTCCGTTTAAGATACTGCCTTCCGTGCCGAGGCAAGATCAGATTCCTCGCGCCGTTCCCCTGTCCGTGCCGCTCTTTGTAGCACCCGTTGAACCTCCCTCCTTTCCTCTGTTTCCACCCCAACCCAATGCTCGGACGCTGGGCTCGAGATATTCGTTTCTCGGCCTTCTCGCAGCATTCGGCCTGCTCGCCTTCGGCTGGCAATGGCGCAAGGCTTCTTTCGAGGACTGGGCCGCGGGCGCGGTCGTGTTCGCGGTCTTGCCGGCGATACTCACCGTAGGGCTGCGCTGGACGGTTCAGCGCAAAGTCCTCGCCGTGCTCAGCGTAGTGGCCGCGGCCTTCTGCTGGGGACGATTTGCCCTTGGAGGCGCGGCGAAAATCCCATCGCTTGAAGCCGGTATTCTTGCGGGCTTGGGCGGCTGTGCTCTGTTCGGCAGCGTCTATCTCGGGCAATGGGGCCAAGAGAGGTCCGAAGCGGTCTGGGCGCGCGTGCTGGCGCCCATCGCTGGGATCGGCCTGCTTCTCTCGGCTCTGACTTGGTCGGCCCCGGAGAATCAGCCGTGGAGCGCGGCTGTCGCGTCGCGCGGCGCAGACTGGTGGCTGGCGTTCAGCGCGTCAGGCGGGGTTTGGCGTTGGTTGGGCACGCTGGGAGTAGGTGTTGCGATGGGGGCGGCGGACCGGCTTAAAATACCGGATGCATCGGAGCCTAAAGACCGTAAGCTCAACTGGAACCGATAAGCCGGCGTTAGGGCAGCATCTGCGTCGAGGCGCGCACGCCCGCGATCAATGGCTCCGGGTAGATGCCGAAGAAGATCACTCCGACCACCGCCGCCGCCAAGCCGCCGTAAACATACGCGCCGACGGGGATCGGCGTCTCGTCGGCCGGCGCGCGAAAGAACATACGGTGTGCGATGAGGAAGTAGAAGTAGACCGAGACGACGCTGTTGAGCACGCCGGCGACGGCCAGCCACCACTGACCGGCCTGGACTGCGGAGGAGAAGATGTAGAACTTGCCCATGAATCCGGCCAGCGGCGGGATTCCTCCCAAGGACAGCAGGCAGAAGACCATCGACAGCGCCAGGCCCAGGCGGTGTTTGGACAGGCCGTCGAAGGCGGAGAGATCGTAGCTGCCCCGCGCCGAGCCCACGGCTTGAGCGACGGCGAAGGCGCCGATGTTCATGGCGACGTAGACGAAAGAATACAGGAGAACGCCCTCGCGGCCCAGCGGAGTGCCCACGGCCAAACCGATGAGCAGGTAGCCCGCTTGCGCGATGGAGGAGTAGGCGAGCAGGCGCTTGACGTCGGTCTGGAACATGGCCGTGAAATTGCCGATGGTCATCGTCAGGATGGCGATGACGGCGAACAGCGCGCCTAGGTCGTAGGCGGACAGCGGAAAGATCGCGCCGAAAACCCGGGCGAGCGCTGCGAACGTCGCGAGCTTGGGAGCCACGGACAGAAAGGCCGTAATAGGCGTGGGCGCGCCCTCGTAGGCGTCGGGGACCCAGAAGTGCATGGGAGCCAGCGACGCCTTGAAGCCGAAGCCGAGCAGGATCAGCACCAGGGCCAAGATCAGCATCGGGCTGGGGGTCGTGGCGAGGAGATGGGTGGTGCCGACGGCGCCGTAGTACAGCGAGATGCCGTAGACCATCACGGCCGAGGAGAACGCGCCAAAAAGGAAGTATTTCATCGCGCCTTCGTTGGACTTTGGGTTGGAGCGCTCAAAGCCGGTGAGAATGAAGGAGGAGATGGAGACGAGCTCGAGGGCGACGAAGATCAGCAGGAGATCGGTGGCCGAGACCAGGAACATGAGCCCGCTGGCGGCGAACAGGACCAAAGCGCAGAAGGTCCCGGCGTGTCGCTGCGGAAGAGGCGCGTAGTCAAGGCCAAGCAGCAGACACAGCGTCGTGGTCAGCAGCGTCGTCATCTTGAAGAACTGGCTGAACGGATCGGCGGACCAAAGCGTGCCCACGCCGTGCGCGTCGGGCGAGCCCATCGAGTAGGCGACCCAAACGAGCACCGACGCGGAAGACATCCAGGCGAAGTGGTACAGCAGCCGCGCGCGCTTGGCCGGCAAGAAGAGATCGAGAAGGATCACGGCCAAGGCGAGACCCGCGAGGACCGTCTCGGGCAGAAGCAGCCGCAGGTTGATCATCTCACTTCCCCAGCATGTGCTCGAGAGTCTTGTTCATTAAGTCCAGAGGCCATTTGGGGTAGATGCCGAAGAAGACCGTCAGGATCGCCAGCGGCACGATCGAGACGAGCTCGCGCGTCGTCATGTCCTCGAGGTCGGCCCATTTCTCGTTGAAGGCGCCGAGGAAAACCTTCTGCATCATGCGCAGGAAGAAGGCGGCAGTGGCGATGATGCCCAAGACCGCCACCGCGGAGTAGACCTTCCAGGTCTGGAAAGCGCCGAGGAAGCAGAGGAACTCGCCGATGAAGCCGGCCAAGCCAGGCAGGCCGAGCGAGGCGAAGCAGGTCAGCGCCATCAGGCCCGAGTAAACGGGGAGCTTCACGGCGAGGCCGCCGAAGGCGGAGATGTCTCGGGTGTGGGCGCGGTCGTAGATCACGCCCACGAGAAGGAACAGCGCGCCGGTGATAATGCCGTGCGTCAGCATCTGGAACACCGCGCCCGTGAACCCGGCCGTGGTCATCCCGGCGATGCCCAACAGACAGTAGCCCATGTGGTTAACGGAGGAATAGGCGACCATCTTCTTCATGTCGGTCTGCGCCATGGCGCACAACGCGCCGTAGACGATGTTGATCACCGCGATGATGATCAAGTAGGGCAGGAACCACTGGAAGCCGAGCGGAGCTAGGCTGTAGGCGATGCGCAGCAGGCCGTAAACGCCCATCTTGAGGAGAACGGCGGCCAGAATGACGGAGATCGCCGTCGGCGCCTCGACGTGGGCCAAGGGCAGCCAGGTGTGGAACGGGAAGGCGGGAATCTTGATCGCCATCCCGAAGTAAAGTCCCAGAAAAACGAGAATCTGGAAACGCTGGTCCCAGGGTCCGGTCATCTTGGCCAATTCCAGCATGTCGAAAGTGTGCGGAGCCGGGCTCTTGAAGTACAGCGCCAGGATCGCCAGCAGCATGAACACCGAGCCCGACAGCGTGTACAGGAAAAACTTGATCGCCGCGAACTCTTTGCGCGGTCCCCCCCAGACGCCGATGAGGAAGTACATCGGCACCAAGGTAAGCTCCCAGAAGACGTAGAAGAGAATCAAGTCGAGGGCGCAGAACACGCCGAGCATGCCGACCTCGAGGAGCAGGAACCAGAAGAAGTACTCCTTGACGCGTTCCTTGATGCCGAGCGAGCCGACGAGTGCTATGACGCTCATGAAGGTGGTCAGGAGCACCAGCGGGTAGGAGAGGCCGTCCACGCCCATGAAATACTGGACGCCGAACGATGGGATCCAGGCCAGGCGTTCGACGAACTGCATCTCATGCGTGGCGCGATCGAAGCCGGCGAGCATGGTCAACGAGGCGACCAGCGAGACCCCCGCGGCGACGAAGGCCGCGATCTGGATGGCTTTCACCTTCTCTTTGGGGATCATCAGGATGATCAGCGCGCCGGCAAGAGGCGCGAAAGTGACCAAGCTCAGCATGTTCATTGCGTTCTCCTAGAAGGTCTTAACGAGTTAAAATCAAGGTCGCGGCCAGGCTGAAGGCTATGGCGACGTACATCAGGTATTCCTGGATCTGGCCGTCCTTCACGAACGAGCGTAGGCCCACGCCCAAGTCCAAGGTCAAGCCCCCAAAGCCGTCGACGGTCTTGTCCACGAACAGAGCGTCGATGAGATTGCTGATCTCCGCTAAGATGCGCGTCAGCAGTCCCCAGCCGTCGACAAAGACCCGGTCGACGACGTTGCTGTCGATCCAGAAGGCCAGTGCTGCGATCCGGTCGCAGAAGACGACCAGGGCGTTGAAGGCGTCGTCGAAGAACCAGCGGCGATCGAGCAGCGTGAAGATCGGCGCTAAGCGGACCTTGATCGCGTCGGCGATCGCGTACGTGGGGCCCCTGTACATGACGTAGGACAGGAGAATGGACCCGGCGATGGCGGCGATCAAAAAGTAATGAAGCGCGTGCGGCAGATGGCCTTCGTGATGCTCTCCATGCTCCGCGGCGGGGGCGGCCTCGACGGCCGCGGCTTGGCTCGGAGTATGCCCGGCGGGGGCATGCCCAACAGGAGCATGCTCGACGGCGGAGATCGCGGGCGCGGCGAGCAGCTTGTAGACGAGGTCGTTGCGCTGCAGCATCCAACCAGAGACGACGGACAGGAAGGCCAGGAGGACAAGCGGCCCGGTCATCAGGAACGGAGACTCGTGGGCGTGATGGTGCTTCTCATGTTCGCGATCGGAGCCAGTGAAGGTCAGAAAGATCAAGCGGAACATGTAGAAGGCCGTCATGCAAGCGGTGAAGAGCATGATCCAGAACATGGCCGGATTCTTATGCCAGACGTTGGCCAAGATCATGTCCTTGGAGTATGAGCCGGACAGAAAGGGCACGCCGGCGATCGCGCAGGTGGCCAGGAACATGGTCACGAACGTGACCGGCATCTTCTTGGAGAGGCCGCCCATCAAGCGCATGTCGTTGGTGTGGACGGAATGGATCACTGAGCCCGCGGCCAAGAACAACAACGCTTTAAAAAACGCGTGCGTGGTCAGATGGAAGAGCCCCGCCGTATAGCCGCCCACGCCCAGGGCGCACATCATAAACCCGAGCTGGGAGATCGTGGAGAAAGCCAACACGCGCTTGATGTCGTAGCTGACCAGCGCCATCGAGGCCGCGAGAAAGGCGGTCGCGCAGCCGATCCAAGCGGCGGCCTCCATCACCGAGGGCGCGGCCTGGAAAACGAAGTAGGTGCGCGCCACGAGGAAGATGCCTGCGGCGACCATGGTGGCGGCGTGGATCAGGGCGGAGCCGGGGGTCGGGCCTTCCATGGCGTCTGGCAGCCAGACGAACAGGGGCGCTTGCGCGGACTTGCCCATCGCGCCGAACAACAGGCCGATCGCGATGACGGCCGCGGCGGCGGCGGGCATGTAGCCCTTGTCGTAGAACTGGTGGATCTGAGTCAGCTGAAACGACCCGACTTTGGCGAAGAGGAAAAGCAGCGCCAGATACAGGCCGGAGTCTCCGAGCTTGGTGGTCATGAAGGCTTTCTTTTGAGCCTCGCAAGGGCCGTCCTTCTCGAACCAGAAGCCGATAAGAAGGTAGGAGGCCAAGCCCATGAGCTCCCAGCTCATGAAGCCGACGAGCAGGTTGCTCGAGACGACCAGGCCCAGCATGGCCGAGGTGAAGAAAGACACGAAGGCGAAGTAGCGCTTGAAGCGCTTGTCGTCGTGCATGTAGGCGATCGAATAGATCTGGACCATCAGGCTGACTAGCGTGACCACGACCAGCAGGAGCGCCGCGAGGCCGTCGATGAAAGTCCCCACCTTCATGTTGTAAAGAAATGGCTTGCCGTCGACGGAGGCCGCGAATGAGAACCAATCCCAGTTTTTCTCGACGGGAAGCGCCACGGCGCCGGAAGCCGCGGCGGACAGGATCGAGAGGGACATCGCCAGGCAGATCGCCATGGCTCCGATGCCGATCCACGGAGCGGGCGAATGCGGGTCTTCCTTCGCGCCGAAAAGCATGATCAGCGACGCGGCGAAAGGGATCAGCGGGATGAGATAGGCGTGTTCAATCATTGATGTCAGCCTTTGAGCAGGTTGAAGTCCTCGGCGTAGACCGTGTTCGTGCCGCGATAGATGGCTAGAAGCAGGGCGAGGCCGACCACGATCTCGGCGGCGGCGACGGTCATGACGAAAAGGGCCAGAGCCTGGCCCGTCACGCCCGCCGGATGCAGGAAGCGATCGAAGGCGGCGAGATTGATGTTGGCCGCGTTGAACATCAACTCGATGGACATCAGGATGCCGATGATGTTGCGGCGCGTCAGCGCGCCGAATACCCCGATGAGAAAAAGGATCGAACCGACGATCATATAGTGGGCGAGGGTCACGAGGCGTTCTCCGTGCGGGTAAAGAAGACGGCGCCGAAAAGCGCGGCCAGCAGGACCAATGAAATCAACTCGAAGGGCAGCAGCCATTCTCCCAAGAGAAGCGCGCCGATTTGATGAGTGCCGGGCCTCGTCGCGCCGGCCGCGACGGTGGCCGAGAAAAGGCGCGCGACCTTGATCATTCCCACGCTGGCGACGGAGCAGACCAGCAGCGCGGCCATCCAGCGGTCGTTGACTTGGCGCAGATGCAGGTCCGAGGCGCGTCCCAGAAGCATGACCACGAACATGACGAGGACCGCTATGCCGCTGACGTACACCATGATCTGCGCGGCGAACAGGAAGTCGGCGCCGAGCGCCGCGAACAAGCCGGCGACGCCCGCCAGAGACAGGCCGAGGAACAGAGAGGAGTGCACCGTGTTGCGGTGCAGGACCACGGCCAG
>JAYVZL010000267.1:0-9929 GCA_043783505.1 Elusimicrobiota bacterium | reverse complement strand
TAGCTTTTCTTCTTGTAGCCCGCGGGGATTTCAAAGCGGTCGGCGGGAATATCCTTGACTTCAATCTTCTTGACTTCGGTGCGCACGGAGAACTCGGCGGCTCCGGGCTTCGGCGTGACGGCCGCGGCGACCTTCTTTTTGGCCGCGCGTTTGGCCATGCCGCCCATGAAGCCGAGGGCCGCGCCGCCGAGACTGGTGGCGCCTGAAGCGTCCGAGAGAGCGGATCCTTCCTCTTCCTCGTGAACGGGAGCTTTCTTGCCGGGCGGCGGCGCCGGGGCGTGCCAGGAGGTCTCAGTAAGAATCGTATATCCGTCTATCTTGCTCAGTTCGCGGCTCATTTTGGTGAGGGCTTCCTCCACCTCGGGTCCGGAAGCGCCCATCATCATGCGCGCGGACTCAAGTCCGAAGCGGCCGCGATCGTGAGGCGTCAGCTCGATGCCGAGTTTCTTGAGGTACGCCTTCTGAAAACCTGACTCCTCGTCCAGCGCCTGGCGGATGCTCTTGGTCCAGGGCGTCGTCCAGAGATCGCTCTGCATCCGGAATTCGGCCGTTTTTTTAGTCGCGATCTCTTCAATCTCGACGGTGAGCGTGGACTGATAACGAGTCGCCGGAAAACCGTTGATCTCTCGGCTTTCCCCTGTCTTCTTGACTTCTACTTTCGCGGACTTGACGCGATGAGTGGGCTTTTTTTCCTCGCGCTCGGGCGAAGATTTCGAGCTTTTGCCGGGGGCGTCCTTCCCGCGGGGCAAAACGATGGCCGACTCGTGATAAGTTTTATCGGCGACGTCGAGTTCCCAGCTCTTGTCGAGATCGATGCGAAGGATATGCGCGCGCTCTTTGCCGCCGGCGAAATGGCTGAGAAGGGCCCCGGTAAATTGCATCCCCCCCTCTTCGCGGCTTTTAAGGCCCGAGATCATGCGCGTGCTTTTGGACTTCGACGCGCCCATGCCGTGGTAGCCGGTGCTACTGGCTTCGGAGACCACCGTCACATCGGCCGAAGCCGACAGGGAAATGAAAAGCAGGGCGCAAACGAATGGGATGTTGTGCATGGTCAGTTTATAGCAAAGTGCGAACTCCGGCTAAAACCAAACCGATGCAGGATAACCTCAACCGCGCTTAATGCTTCGGCGGATTGGCGACGGCGTGATGCGGCTTGCCCGAGGCCATGTAGAGGCCGCCGGCGCCGGCGACCACGACGGTGGTCAGCAGCATGGCGTAGTTCACGTACCAGGCGGCCTCGGGGGTGCGCGGCCAAAGCATATTGATCACGGCGCCCGTCCCGTACGCCAGCGCCGCGACGTTGATCGCCCAGCCCCAGCGGCCGAGGGTGAAGCTGCCCTTGGGCGTCCAGCCTTTCATGCGCGCCATCAGCGCGCCCAGGACGACCATCTGGAAAGACACGTAGATGCCGATGGCCGCGGAGCTGATGATGGTGTTGATGGCGTCCTGCAGCCAGTAGCCGAGGCCGGCGATCAGCGCGGGAATGATCCCGGTGGCCAAAAGTGCTGCGACGGGCACGCGAGTGCGGGGTGACAATATCTTGAGAGTCTCGCTGCCGAAGATCATGCCGTCGCGGGCGAAAGAAAAAAGAAGACGGCTGGCCGCGGCCTGAAGGCTGAGAAGACAGGACATAAACGAGACCATGACCACGGCGATGACCACGCGAAAGCCGGTCATGCCGAGGGCGGCTTGAAGCGTGGTGGCCACGGGGTCCTTGTCCGCGCCGGAGATCGCGGCGCTAAGGTCGGGCAGGGCGAGCAGGAGGGCCAGGCACACGAATGTCGCCGCTCCCCCTCCGACATAGATCGTCATGCGCATCGACTTGGGAATGGCCACGCCGGCGTTGGGCGTCTCCTCAGCCAAGTCGCCGCAGGCCTCGAAGCCGTAGTAGCAGAACATGGCCGCGACCGAGGAGGCGAGAAGCGCCGGCGTATAGTGCAGGCCGTGGCCGAATGAGCCCGTGTCGAAGATGATCCCCAACGGTTGATGACGAGCCCAGATGAGAAGATAGCCTCCGACCAACACCGCGCCGATCAATTCGCAGACGAAGCCGAACATGGCCACGCGCGCGAGCAGGCGCGTGCCGCTGACGTTGAGCGCGGTCGTCAGCGCGATCATGGCGATCGCGATCAAGGTGCAGGCCCCGGGGCCGAGCTCGATGCCGAGCAATTGGCTTAAGAAAGGAGCTCCGCCAACGGCGACGGCCGCGACGGTGGTAAACAGCGCCCAACCGTAAATCCACGCCGCCATCCACGCCCAACGACGGCCGACCAGGCGCAGAGACCACGGATACAGTCCGCCGGCGATCGGATACTGCGAGACGATCTCGCCGAAGATCAGGCAAACGAGAAACTGGCCGAAGCCGACCAGCAGATAGTTCCAGAACATCGGCGCCCCGCCCGCGCGCAGGGCCATGGCGAACACGGAGTAGACGCCGACGACGGGAGACAAATAGGTGAAGCCCAAGGAGAAGTTCTCCCAGAAGCTCATGCTGCGGTCGAAGTTGGAGGTGTAGCCGAGCGCGTGAAGCTGCTCGGCGTCTGCGTCGCGCTCGCTCATGGAGATCAGAACCCGGCGGTTTCGCGCACGAAGTACGGCCGCATATCCTTCAGATCGTAGTAGATGCGGACTAGGATCTCGGCCAAGAGGCCGATGAGAACCATCTGAAAGCCGATGAGCAGGCAGAAAATGGCGATCTGAAACAACGGCTGATCTTTGACGAAGATGCCGAGGTAAAATTTTTTGTAAAGAGTGTCGAGACCGAAGCCCACGCCGAGGATCCCCATCACCACTCCCCCGCCGCCGAACAGGTAAATGGGCTTGCCAAGATAGCTGTCCATGAATTTCACCGTCATCAAGTCGAGCAGGACCTTGAAGGTCCGCGAGATGCCATACTTGGACACGCCGCGGGTGCGGGCGCGATGGTTGACGGGCACCTCGGCCACGCGCGCGCCGAGAAAGCCGACGAGCGCGGGCACGAAGCGGTGCATCTCCCCGTACAGGCGCAGGGGCTTGAGGTACTGCGCCTTGTACAGCTTGAGCGTGCAGCCATAGTCGTGGAGCTTGACGCCGGTCACCGTGGAGATAAAGCCGTTGGCGATCATCGACGGCAGCTTGCGGTCAAGAAAGCGGTCCTGCCGGTCCTTGCGCCAGCCGCTGACGCAGTCGTAGCCCTCGTTGAGCTTATCGATCAGCTTGGGCACGTCGCGCGCGTCGTTCTGCATGTCGGCGTCGAGACGGACGATGAGTTCGCCCGTGGCATGTTGTATTCCCGCCAACATCGCGGCGGTCTGGCCCGCATTGCGTCCCAGGCGCACGGACTTGAAGGCCGGATATTTCTTGACCAGCTTGAGGATTTCCTCGAAGGAGCGGTCGTGAGAGCCGTCGTCGACGAGGATGACCTCGTAGGGCTTGCCCAGCGCGTTGAGCGCGGCGGAGACCTCCTCGCCCAGGGCGGCGAGGTTATCTTCCTCATTATAGACGGGTATCAGCGCCGACAGGTAAGGCGTAACAGCCACAGTGGGAGATTCTACTGTTTTTCCGGCGAAATCGCATTGGGCGCATTATAAGTTGGGGTCGGGCAGAGAGCCTATTCCGGTTTTATGTCTAGAATTCAAGACTTGGGAAAGCGGCTAGGCGCTGACGACCACGCCCCCCATGTTCTTGACGATGGCCGCGCCGAACTCGGAACACTTGAGCTTCTTGGCGCCGGGCATCTGGCGCTCCAGGTCGTAGGTCACGGTCTTGGCGGCGATGGTGGCCTCGAAGCCCTTGATGATCAGATCCGCGGCCTCCTGCCAACCCAGGTGCTCGAGCATCATCACCCCGGAGAGGATGAGCGAGCCCGGGTTGACCATGTCCTTGTTGGTGTATTTCGGAGCCGTGCCGTGCGTGGCCTCGAAGATCGCCACACCGTCGCCGATGTTAGCCCCGGGCGCGATGCCTAAGCCGCCCACCTGTGCGGCCGCGGCGTCGGAGAGATAGTCGCCGTTGAGGTTGGGCGCGGCCATGACCGAGTACTCGTCAGGGCGAAGGAGCATCTGCTGGAAGGTCTGATCGGCGATGCGGTCCTTAATAAGGACCTTGTCAGAGGGCATCTTGCCCTCGAGCTTGTCCCAGAGCTCGGCCTCGGTCACGATCTGGTCGCGGAACTCCTCAACGGCGACCTCGTAGCCCCAGTCGCGGAAGGCGCCTTCGGTGAATTTCTGAATGTTCCCTTTATGAACAATGGTCACGGAGGGCTTTTTGTGCGCGATGGCGTACTTGATCGCCATGCGCACCAGGCGCTTGGAGCCCGTAATCGACATGGGCTTGATGCCGATGCCCGAGTCGGGGAAAGGGATCTTCGCCCCCATCTCCTTGGTCAGGAAGTCGTAGACCTTCTTGCATTCCGGCGTGCCTTGTTGGAACTCGATGCCCGCGTAGATGTCTTCCGTATTCTCTCGGAAGATCACGATGTTAAACTTTTCCGGCGCCTTGACCGGGCAGGGCACGCCGGTGAACCAGCGCACCGGGCGCACGCAGGCATAAAGATCAAGTTTTTGCCGTAGGCCGACGTTCACCGAGCGGAAGCGAGGCGTGATCCATTCCGAGGAGCACTTCGGGCACTTCGCCGGGCGGTCCATCAATTCAGCGGCGCAATCGAGACAGACGAATTTAAAAGACCCGGCGGGAGTGGTCAAAGGGCCTTTGATCCCGACGCGGTATTCCTTGAAAGCGTCTAACGTCTCCTGCGGCAGCACGGTGTCCTTGTCGTAGTTCTTGAGCGCGGTGAGACCGGCATAGACTTCCATCCAAGCGATCTTCTTCTTGCCTTTGTAGGCCTTCTCGACTGCCCCGTCGAGCACGATCTGAGTGGCTTTCCAAAGGTCCAGGCCCGTCCCGTCCCCGGGGAAATAGGGAATGATGGGATTGTCGGGCACTTGCAGTTTACCGTTGATGTAGCCGATCTTCGCGCCGGATTTTGGGACGGTGTACTTGGCCATGTGTTTCTCCTGGTTAGACGTGCTTGAGCGCTTTGCCGGCGGCCTCGATGCCCTTGAGAGCGGCTTCATACATATCCGAGACGGCGCCGGAACTGTCGGTGTGGGCAAAATAAATCGGTGAGAGGTCGCGCCGGGTCAATGGCTGCAGGCGGGTGAAGGAGCCGGGCGCGGACATGGGCATCGGGTGCCCGCGGCGGTAGACTCGCACCTCGCGCAGGTGGTCGAGCCAGCTCGGGAACATGGTCATGAGCTCGTCGACGGCGGCGTGCGCCTCGCCCTCGACTTCTTCGTCGTCGAGGAGGTCGGCGCGCGCGGCCTCGGTTTTTGGCGCATAGACCGTGATCACTTGCTTGCGCGAGAGATCCCCCCCATCGGCGTGCGTGATGAAGTCGGCGGGGATGAAGTCGGTGAAGTGCCTGGCCCCGATGGCCCAGTTGTCGTAGTTGAGGTTCCAAACCACTTTATCGAAGCAGAGATTGTAGACGAGGTAGGGCGCGTAGCGCATCGCGGCCATGGCTTTTTTCTGATCCTCGGGAATATCGGCGATCAAATGCCGGGTGATGAACTTGGGCAAAGCCACGATGCAAGCTTTGGCGGAGACTGTTTCAGGACGGCCGTCTTTCATGAAACTGATCAGTACTTTCCCGCCCTCGCGGCGCACGGCGAAGGCCGCCGCGCCCAGGATGAAGCGCTTTTTCTGATCTTCGGGAAAGGAGGCGTATAGTTGGCGCGTGACCATGCCCAGGCCGCCCTCGAACGTGCGGCGTTCCGTGGGGGCCCACTCGTGCGCGGCCGTCAGGCCGACCAAAGCGGACGTGTCATGAGTTTGGGCGCCCCAGTTCGAGGGGCCGAAGTAGTCCCAATAGGACTTGATGCGGGGGTCGTAGCCCGCGAAGACGTCGGAGAAGGGGCGGGCGTCAAGTTTTTCGGCGTCCTTGACGCGGTCGATCTTGGCGGTCTCGCGCAGGAAGCGGCGAAAGTCGTCCTGAACGGACTTGGGATAGGGGAGCTGGCCGTAGCTCGGCGAGTCTGGGTCGTTGGTCCAAAAATTCTGGATCCATTTGCCGTCGAAATGAGCGGAGTCCTGGCCCTTGATGACCGGCGGGTTTATGTTCCAGCGTTTGAACAGGGCCTTGACCTCGTCGGTTTCAAGGGAGAGCCAGGCCGAGCCCGTGCAGTAGTTGAGTCCTTCCCAAGTCTCCGACCAGGCGTTGCCGCCGACGTGCGGCTCCTTTTCGAGCAGGAGAAAATCCGAGCCGAAGCAGCGTTCGGCCGCGGCCAGTCCCGAGGGGCCGCCGCCGATGACCACCACGTCACAGGAGCGCGAGGGCGGCGGCAGGGACTTCATCAGGCCGTCGCGGACGTCGTGACAGACCTTGTTGGTCTCGCTGCCGAGCTTAGCACCCGGTATCGAAGGGCCGCCCGGACCTTTGCCGGCGGGAGCGCAGCCGAACGGGGATGCGGAGGCGGCGCCGGCGATCACCCATTTGATGAAGGAACGCCGCGAGATGGCCATCGCGGCCATTAAAGCAATTTAGTCGTTGGATTTCGCCAGATAGGCGCGGACATCGCGCGCCCCCATCGGCAAACGGGGTAGGATCGAGCGCGCGGAAAATTCTAGCATGACGGAGTCAAGGCGCCGCGAGGGCGCTATCCGGTGGACGCGCGGCGGATGCTTCGCGCGCAGAAGCGAAGATACCCCCTCGTCGATCAGGCGGCGGGCGGACTCTCGTCCGGCCTGGTCGAACGCGAACCAGGGATTCCAGGGACGTCGGCCGACCTCGTCGGCGCGCACCATCTCCAAGACCAGGACCGTCGCGCAGCGGGCCAAGGCGTCGAACCGCATCGGCGTCGGCTGGGGCACGCCCCCGTCGATCAGGCGCAATCGTTCCCCCCTGAAGTAGAGGTTCACGGGCGGAAAGATCAGCGGCACGGCCGAACTGGCGGCCACGTGTTCGGCCAACGGTCCCGCCCAGCCGTCCCTGCCGCCGGGCGTGAACCGTGCGTAAATCGCCTGGCCGCGGGCGGGGCAGGCGCTGATCACGGTGAGAGGGATCTTTAGTTCCGCGGCGGCGGAGGCCTCCGTCGGATTTTCGGCCAAAAAATTCCGCAGAGGTCCGTCGGAAAACAACGACGGCGGAAAAAGACGAGGACTGAGGCGCATCACCCCGGCGTCGAGCGAACGCCAACGAAGCATGGCGTCCTCCATGAGCCCGAAGGCCAGGGCCGCTCCGTTGATGGCTCCGATGCTGAAGCCCATGACTTCATCAAAGACGACCCCGTCCTCGAGCAAGGCTCCGAGCGCCCCGGCCTGCCAGGCGCCCAGCGCCCCGCCGCCGGAGAGAAAGACTCCGAGCGGCCGCGGCAGGGCTTTAGACAAGACGGCGATCCGTCATCAGGCGGTCGTACAGGGCTTCCTGCGAGCGCACCATCCCGTCAATGTCGAACTCGGGGCCGATCGAGGCCGAGGCAGCGGTGCCAAGCTTGCGGCGCAAAGACTCGTCTTTGAGGAGCTGCGTCAAGCGGGCGGCCAAAGCGTCCTGGTCGCCGGGCTTGATGAGAAAGCCGTTGTCTCCATCCTTTAATAAGTCCACGACTCCGTCGGTCGCGTAGCAGACCGACGGCAGGCCGCTTTTCATCGCTTCCACGAGCGCGCGCGGCAGGCCTTCCCACAGAGAGGTCATCACGAATACGTCGGCGGCGGCCAGCCACTGCGCGGTGTCGCGCCTCCAGCCCAAAAAAAGAACCTTCCCTTCTAATCCGAGAACGAAGGCACGCGCTTGGAGCGCGCTTTTCTGGGGTCCGTCGCCTATGAAGACGAAACGGGCCTCGGGAACCTCCGTCAAGACTTTCGCCGCGGCCGCGACGAAATCGGCAGCGTTTTTTTGAGGCTTCAGGTTTCCCACGGAAAGCACTAGAGGCTTGTGCATCCCGATCCCGGCGGACGTCTTGAGCTTGACGGCGTCGACTTTCGCGGGCAAACCGGCGAGGGAGACCCCGGAACGGATGAGCACCGCGTCTTGGGGACGGACCAGCCCGTGCGCGGCGGCGTAATCGATGTTGGCCCGAGAGACGAAGACGAGCGCGTCGGTGAAGCGGGCGCACAGCCGCTCGAGCGCGACGTATAAAGTCTTGACGACGGCGCGCTGGCGATCGTGAAAGCCGAAGCCATGATAGGTGTGAACGACGACGGGAACTCCCGCGAGCGCGGCCGCGAGGCGGCCCAATATCCCGGCTTTGGAGCTGTGGGTGTGAAGCAAGACGGGTTTCTCCGCGAGAAGCAGCTTGGCGATCTCAAGCAGCGCTAGAAGATCGTAAAACGGCGAGATCTCGCGGCGCAGCGAATCGATGAACGCCGTGCGCACGCCCAGCGAGTTGAGCGCCTCGGCGTCAAGCAGCCCCCCTGGTCCGCAGGCCAGCACGACTTCAAAACGCTTTGGATCGAGGTTGCGCGCGGTGTGAAGGGTATTTTGTTGGGCCCCGCCGAGGTCCAGGCGGGTGACCAAGTGGACGATTTTGACCCGCATCGGGCGCTGATTCTACTACTTCTTCCGCTTGTGGAAGTCGAGCGTGCGCTTGTAGGGGCCAACGCCGCCCGGGATCTTGGCGACGGTCTTCTCCGGTTTGAGGATGTCCTTGATCTCGAGTCGCGGAAAATAACGGCGCAGGATCTCGCGCCAGCCGATGCCTAGACTGGCTTGGCCCATCGCGCCGGCGCGCGGAAAGCCCAGGCCGTGCCCGGTGCCCGCGCCCCAAAGAACGACGCGCGTCACGCGCCGTCCGTCCAAGATTGGCTGCAGAGTGAAAAGCGTCGAGCGCAGGGCCCCGGGGCTGAGCAGGTATTCGATCTCCTTGCGGCCGGTATAAAGATCCTTCCCGTCCGTGCCGATCACCTCGATGGCGCGCACCCGTCCCGAGGACGTGCGGCCGGCTACGCGCAGCTGACGCAGCGAACCGAGATCCTTACGGCGCTCCACCCGCGCCCGCAGCTCGGACGCGTCGATGATCCGCATCCAACGCGCGGAGGCGGGAGTGGCCACGGCAGCTGCTTCGCTAAACAACCCTTCCGGCGGGGCCTCGTGCGTGAACCGTTCCAGCTCGGAGGCCGTGTTCCAGGGAGCTCGAACCCTGGCGGAGTCCTGGACCGAGACCAAGTGCTCGAGCCCCGGCTCGCCCGTTTCGCCGCCGTCCTCGGTGGTCCCGCCGCTGTCGACGTGCTGGAACACATGGGCGGGACGGCCCTTGAACGAAAGGACCAGGCCCTCGGTCTCACTCACGGCGGAAGCGGCGTTTCTCATCTCGCCGCTGACGCCGATCGTGCGCTGGACGGAGTCGTCATCAAGAAGGTCGCTGCGTTCGAGCGTCTCCGGACGGTTCTCCATTCCCCAATAGGCCGCGGTGCGCGCGACGATCGCCTGGGCGCGCAAGGCTTGAGGTGGGGCGTCCTCGGGCATGGCGAGAGAAACCACTCCCATCAAGTATTGCTCCACGGGAGCCACCTGCACGAGACGAAAGCCCCAAGGATTCGGGACGACTTCGACGCCGCCGCGGACCTCGCGATCGCCGGCGTCGACGCCGATCAAGTCGGTGATCAGCGCGCTCTTGATCAGCGTGGAGCCGCGCTTGGCGTCGGGCATGAAGGCGAAAGGAGTCTTGCTCGTAAAAAGGATGTTGCGCGAGGCGTCACGGACCTCGACTAGGCCGTTCTCGGAACGGAAACCGACCTCCCATTGGTCGCCGGCGCGGCCGTTGTCGCGCAGGACGCCGTGCGCGAGCGAGGTAACTTTGAACGCGCTGTTGGTCATCACGTAAGCGCGCGTCATCACCGCCGGACGTCCATCGGGAGCTCCGTAAAGTCCGACGCGGATCGTGCGCGAGGAAACCGGGAGATCGGGTTCGGCGGCGTCGGAGACCAGCACGGGACGAGACACTCGGCGCAAGCCG
>JAYVZL010000266.1:0-3969 GCA_043783505.1 Elusimicrobiota bacterium | reverse complement strand
CACAAAGTCTGCAGCTTCTCGATCGTCTCGAAGCGCTTCTTGCCGCCGGCGCGTCCCTCTTCAAACCTGCGCTCGATCTCGTCGACGGGGATCTTCTTAAAGCGCGGCTCCAACTCGGGCTTGTTTAAGTCGCCCCAGACCCGAAAACCTATGGCCGGACGTCCGGCCTCGTCGACCCACCATTCGGGCAGGACTCCCTCGTAGTGCGTCAGCCTCGTCAGCACGTTCATATCCACCTTCTCATGCCCGAAGTCGGCCATGCCCTCCGCGAAAGCGGCGAGCTGGCTTGAATCCACGTGGAAGTAGCGCGTGGTGGCCACGCCCTTGGCCAAGGCGTACTCGCTTTCGATGCGATTGAAGTCGAGGGTCTTCGGATAAGCCGTGGCCGTGCTGAACACCGAGAATTTATTCATTTTGTGCATGTAGATGAACGGCAGGAAGATCACCCGCAGAAACTTGTTGGCGTCCTGCACGGCCGGGATATCGGCCACCCGGCCGGGACCGAAGCGCATGCGCGCCTCTCCGTCGACTCTGTCGAGCGCGGGCGTCACTCCCTTGAGCGACCAGAGAAGGTCGAGATCCTTGCACAAGAAATTCGCCTGCTTGACCTCTCCCACGCGCAGATGGCCGACAGTGTCTGGAAAGCTGCGCGGAATGACGTACTTGAACGTGCGCACCCAGGGCCGACTGTCCTCCACGCGCGCGGCCGCCGTGCGCGTGGAAATCGAGGCCGCGATGCCAAGAACCAGGCGCTGGGCGTCCTCCCAGACGACTTTGTCGAGATTGCCCGAAATCAGGACCTCCTTTGGAGCCGAGAGCTTGTCCACTCGGCCGCGCAGGCGCAGGCGCGAGCCGCTCCACCGCAAGGTCAAGTTTTCCACCGAAAGTGTCTGTTTGATCACGGACAGAGAGAACGCCAAGTCCTCGAATATGTTGTCGTAGGCGCTCAGCGTTCCCTTCGTCACGGAGGCCTTAAGCGCGGCGAACTCATCGGCGGCCGTGGCGTCAAGATCGACGTTTTCCACGCGGCGGCTGCCCCAGGTCGCGTCGAAGCCGCGCAGAGAGAGCTCGGCCTCCTTGACTTGGAGAGCCCCCCATTTCCCCTCGATCACTGCGCGCAGCGAGGCTTTCCCGCGCGGGGAGCGCGCCGTCCAGGCCGGGTGCCACTCCGCCGATTTTTCAAGCAGGGCGTCGCGCGTGGACAGCACGGCGCGAAGCGTGGGCGTGTCCGCGCTCAAGTCGACGACGCCGCTGACGCTCACGCTCCCGGCCGGAGACTTGATGGCGAGCCGCTCGATATCGAACAGCCGCAGCGTGGGCCAGGAGACCCGCGCGCTCCAATGCGTGATGGGCAGCGACAGCCTCAGATCATGGCCGGTCCAGCCCGGCCAGCGTTCGGCGCCCAGAGCGGGCGCCACGGCCTCGATCTCCAACACCGGATGAAGAAATCCGGCCACCGAACCGCTGCCCTTGACCAAGACGCCGTCCATCTCGCCTGAAAAGCGGTCGATGCGCGCGGTCGCGCTCGACCACTGCAGGTGCGCCAGATTCACGGAGCCCTCCGCCGACACGCGGGTCACGATCGTGCGCGAGGCGACCGAGATCGAATTCACGAACGAGACCGCCAAGGGGAATTCGTGATCCTGGTCAAAGCCGTCGGCGCGCAGGGAAAATTTGTCGAAGGAAATTTTGCGTCCGAGCTTGCGGTCGTCGACGCGCAGGATGCCGTCGACGATAATGGTCTCGGCCGAGGCAAAAGCCAGCGGCAGGGCGCCCGCGCGTTCGGTCGGGGTGCTCGTGAACAGGTCGGCCAAGTCCCAAGTTCCGTCCGTCTCCCGGGTCAAAGAGATCTGCGGCGACTCCAGGCGCAGCGTGTCGAACTCCAGGCGGCGGCGCATCAAGGGCTGGAGCTTGACGGTCAGCAAGGCCGTATCGCAGACGAGAAGGTCGCCGTCGGCCCCCTTGCTCCGCACGTGCAGGCCCTTGATCTTGAGGCCGCGCGGAGTCAGAACCATGCGCTCGATGGCCACGTCCCGGTGCAGGAACGACTCCAGCTGATCGACGGCCAAGCGTCGCACTTCCTCAGGTCCGAAACGGTGGTGCGCGTACGCGGCCAAGCCCGCGGCGATCAGCACCAAAACGATGAAGCTCAGTCCGAAGCCGCGGAGCAGGATGCGGCACGCGGCAAAGAGCAAGCGAAACGCCCTTTTCGCGGCGCCCATGAACTTCATAGAGGGGATTTTACTTCTTTATGAGCTGATCGTAGAAGGAAGCGAGCTCAGCCGCGCCTTTGTCCCAGACGCAAGGCGCTGCCGCGGCCGGTCCCTGGGCGCCCAAGCGCGCGCGCCGCTCGGGGTCCCGTGCCAACGCGAGCATCGCAGCGGCCAAAGGCTCCGCGGACACGTCGTCTAAGACGAACCCCCGACCCTCGCCGCCGAGCAGCTCGGCCGCGCCGACCGAGGTCCCCGTGATCACCGGCAGGCCGCAGGCCAGCGCCTCGAGCACGCTCATGCCGAACTCCTCCCACCGGGCGGGATGGACGTAAACGTCGAGGCCATGATAGTAGCGCTGCACTTCCGCGATCGGATCACGAAAAAAGACGCGCTCGGCGATTCCCAACTCGCGAGCCAAGGCGAGATACGGGCCGGGCCGCGACTCCTTGCCTACGACCAGCGCGCGCGCCGCGGGGAATTCCTTTGCCGTCGCGGCGAAGGCCCTCAAGAACGCCGGCAAGCCGCGTTTTTCGAAGTCGCCTGAAGTGACGAGCCCAAACAGGACCTCTCCAGGCTTGACGCCGAGTTCCGCCCGCGCCGCGGCGCCCAGCTCCTCACGGGCGCCGATGTTGAAGCGGCAGGAGTCAAAGCCTGGATAGATCACCGACACGCGTTCCTCGGGCACGCCGAAGCGGCGCATGACGTCCCTCTTGGTCAGGCGCGAGTTCGCAATCAGGGCTCGGAAGCGCCCGCCGGCGAGTTGGATCGCATGCATGCGCCCGACCGCGTCGCCCGCCGGCAAGGGCGCGCCGCGCGCCGCCTCATGCGCGGCGTGCACGCAGTTGTGCAGGCTCAGGATATCCTGATCCAAAAGATCCCCGTGGCCATGCACGAGATCAAAGCCCGCCGTCATACGGCCGGCAGCGGCGGCGAAAGCGCGCCGCTTCATCCAGGAGCCCCACGGCCAAGACGGCACCCAGCGGGGCACAGCACCCGCCTCGATGATGGCCTTTTTGTCCAGGCGCTCGGCGAATATATGAACCTCCCAGCCCGCGGCGACCAGGCGTCGAGCGTGCTCGACGATCAGGCGCGCGGCTCCCGACAAGCCCTCAACTCGGCGCGCTGCGACGGCGATTCGGCCCTTCATCGGGGCCCGACCAGCCGCAGGACCGCGGCCGAGACGACGGGTATCCAAAGATTATCGTTGACCCAGGGTGTGGTGGGCAGAAGCTCCACGAGCGCGCCCGCCGCCGCCGCCGCCAGCGCCGCGCTCGGCCGCACGCCGCAGGCCAGGGCCGCGGAAAATCCAACCGAGAATCCCGCCAAGCTGCCCTCGAGCGACTTGGCTCCTCCAAGGATCTTGACGCGCCCAAAGGCCTTTCCCACGAGCGCGCTGGCCGCGTCGCCGAGGGAGAGCTGGAGAATGGCCGCGGCCGCGATCATCCAATCGCCGCGAGCGATCAGGATCGCGGCCACGCAGCCGGCCGTGGTGTGGAAGATTCCGCTGAAGTGCCGGCGCTCGGTCTCGCGGATCATTCCTTTAAAGAAGGCGAACAAGGCGCGCTCCAGCGCGGGGATATTGAGCCGGGAGATCTCGATGACGAGCACGACGACAAGCCAGGCGCTCATCATGGGGATGATGGCCGGCCAGCCGATCAAGCAGTACGCGAGAAGATAGACCAGCGACAACATATGGAAAGCCTTGCGGCCGAACTCGCGGCGAAGATCGCTCACGACGTCGCCCTGCGCTTGGCCG
>JAYVZL010000265.1:0-3976 GCA_043783505.1 Elusimicrobiota bacterium | reverse complement strand
GCAGCGTCAACTTAACTCTAACGACGTCGACGTTTAAAGGCGGCACTTCGGGTGCGGGTATTTCCATGGATCAGGGAAACTCGGGCCTCATCTCCATGACAAGCAACACGATCACCGGCGGCCGCTGGGGCGTGTCGATCGCCACGATGACCTGCGGAGCCTGTGTCGGCAACCTCTCGATCACGAGCATGACGTTCTCGGGCGGATTGTCGGCCGGGGCGACGGCGATTCACTTCACGGGCGGCGTCTTTACGTCGACCTTTACGGCCGTGGCCTTCAACGACGGCAATATCGCCGTCAACGTCAACGGTTCCCCTCTCGACTTGGCCTCGCGCATCACCATGCGCGGCGACTCCGGCGTCAAGACCGGAACGGGGTATGAAAACGACACCAATAACCTCGTCGACTGGTTCGGCAATCTCCCCGCGGGCTGCGCGGCGGGCGTCAACGTCTCGCGCTTGGGCGGCTGGGACTTCACCGCCATCCAGCCGGCGATCGACGCGCTGCGCGCGGGCGCGTCCAGCTTGGTCGGCGACACCTGCGTGGTCATCCGCGACACGCAGACCTACAGCGAGCAGGTGTCGGTGCGGGGCTTCACGAACAACGGCTACCAGTTCAAGATCATGTCCGACCCGAGCTTCGTGAGCTCGGCTCCCGTGGTCAACCCGCCCTCCTTCTCCACGGCCGCCTTCCTCGTGCAGAACGCCAGCGTCACGATCCAGCGCGTCTCGGTGATCACCACCAACAGCGTGTCCTACGGCGTGTACGCCTCCTCGGCCTACGTGACGGTGTCGAGCGTCAACGTGGACGCGGGCGGCAACATCACTCAGGCGGGCATGCGCGTGGGTTCCGCCAGCGTCGTCGCCTACAGCTCGGTGACCGTGGGCGACGCGCACGGCTACTGGCTCGACAACTCGATGGCGACGACGGTCCGCTTCAGCGCGGCGCTCAACGATTCGGCGGCGCGCTATGGCTTCTACCTGGACGGTGGCAAGAACAACGCTTTGACCTCGGTCGCCGCGAGCAACGTCTCCGGCGCCGGACTCTACGCGCTGGGCTCGGACACCAACACCCTGACGCAGAGCTATATAGCGGGCGCCGTCTTTGGCGCCGGCTCCGATTACAACGCCGTCAGCCTGAGCACCATGATCGGCGCCGGGAACGCGGGGCTTTACTTCCTTAACGGCTCGTCCAACACGATCCTGAATTCCTACGTCCAGGGGTCGACGGCGGCGGTCGTCTCCGGTTCCACGGGCACGGTGATCTCCGGCACGGTGCTTGTGGCCGGCAACGCCGGCGGCTCCGCCTTGATGCTTTCGAGCGGCAGCGTCAACCTGGCTTTGAGCGCCTCGACTTTGAAGGGCGGAGCGGCGGGCGCAGGCCTCTTGATGGATGCGGGCAACTCCGGCTCCATCGCCTTGACGAGCAACACTATCGTCGGCGGCGGCGTGGGCGTGTCCATCGCCACGATGACCTGCGGGGCCTGCGTGGGCAACATCTCGATCTCCAGCATGACATTCTCGAGCCTCCAGGCCGGGGCCACCGCGATACACTTTACTGGCGGCACCTTTACGTCGACATTTACGACCGTCGGCTTCAACGACAACAATATCTCCGTCGACGTCAACGGTTCTCCTCTCGCCTTGGCCTCCCGCATCACGATGCTGGCCTACTCGGGCGTCAAGAGCGGCCTGGTCTTTGAGAACGACGTGAACGGGCTCGTCGACTGGAATACCCCGTCGGCCGCGGGTTGCGTCATGAACGTCAACGTGTCGAAGTTGGGCGGCTGGGACTTCACCGCCATCCAGCCGGCGGTCGATTATCTGCGGGCGGCCCGTCCGAGCTTGACGGGAGACACCTGCGTGGTCATCCGCGACACGCAGACCTACAGCGAGCAGGTGTCGGTGCGGGGCTTCACAAACAACGGCTTCCAGTTCAAGATCATCTCCGATCCGAGCTTCGTGAGCTCAGCACCCGTGGTCAACCCGCCCGCTTTCTCCACGGCCGCCTTCCTCGTGCAGAACGCCAGCGTCACGATCCAAAACGTCTCGATCATCTCGACGAATTCCGTCGCCTACGGCGTCTGGGCGTCCTCGGGCTATGTGAGCCTCTCAAGCGTGAACGTGGACTCGGGCGGAAATATATGGCGCGCGGGCTTGGCGATCTCGAGCTACAGCGCCGTTAGCTTCTCGAGCGTCACGGTTCAGAACGCGCACGCTCTTCTGATCGACGGAACGCTCAACCGAGTGTCCTACAGCGTCGCCACGGCCAGTGGCTCGGCCCACTACGCCCTGTATCTCGCAGCCGCCTCCTCGAACACCTTCACGGCCTTCTTCGGGCGCAATCCCATGAACAGCGCGGCGTATTTCGATTCCTCCAACTACAACGCGATCGTTCTGAGCACGATTACCAGCGTCTCGTCGGCCGGCCTCCTGGCGGCGAAGTCCTCCTCGAACACGATCATCGCCTCCTATGTCCAAGGTTCGACGGCGGTCTACATTTCCGCTTCCACGGGCACGGCGATCGGCGGCAGCGTCCTGGTCGCCAATAGCGCCAACGGCAACGCCCTGTGGCTCACCGCCGGCAGCGTCAATCTGAGCGTGACGGGCACCACTCTTCAAGGCGGCGCCAACGGAGCCGGGGTGTTCATGGACGCGGGCAACTCCGGCATGATCGCCTTGACGAGCAACACCATCACCGGCGGAAACGTCGGCGTGTCCATCGCCACGATGACGTGCGGGGCGTGCAACGGGAACGTCTCGATAGCGAGCATGACCTTCGTAAGCCTTCAGCCTGGGGCCACGGCGATCCATTTCACGGGCGGGACCTTCGCATCGACGTTTACCGCGGTCGGCTTCAACGACAACAATATAAATGTCAACGTCAACGGAGCTTCCCTCGGCTTGGCCTCGCGCATCTTGATGCGGACCGATTCCGGGGTCAAGACCGGGCCTTCGTATGAGAACGACCCGAACTCGCTGATCGATTGGGGCGATCTGCTGCCGCCGACCGCGCCGTTTATCTACGACGTGGGCTCGTCGAGCGTCACCGTGGAGTATGGGACGGTCGGCGCCAACGGCTACGTGGTTCAGGCTTCGACGATGGCTAATTTCAGCGGCGTGCTGTACACATCCGCCACCACGGCGCAGGCCATCCGCTTGGCGCCCCAGACGCTGGATCCCAACACCACCTACTTCTTGAGGACGGGCGCTCTCTGGGGCAATACGACGATCTACGCGGCGACGGTGCTGTCGACGACGACGCTGTCCAAGCTCGTGGCCGGCACGACCGTCTATCAGATCTACGGCACGAGCGTGGCGGTCAGCTGGCTGCCCTTGGCCCTCGCTCCTCCCGACGCCTCGTCTAATTCCGCGGCGGGCTACATCCTGCAGGTGTCAAGCCGCACGGACTTCGCCCCCCTCTTCGCCTCCTCGCAGACTCCGAATGTAGCCCTCAGCACGTTGACGATCGACTCGCTCGGCGGCCCGGGCACGTTCTACTTCCGCGTCGGCTCGATCAACTCGGTGGGCGCGGTCAACTTCGCGCCGACGGTCAAGTTCATCCAGAGCGACGTCTGGCCGCCGATGCCCATTACCGACCTCACCGGTTTGGCTGGCGCGGAAGGAGAGATGCTGCTGCAGTGGACGGCGCCGGACTCGAACGCAAACTACTTCTCCACGAAGACGGCCGCGGCGGCCTATCAGGTCCGCATCGCCACCTTCTCCGTCTTCGAGGCGGGCGGAAGCACGATGACATGGTGGAACCTGGCCACCGACGTGCGCTCGCTGCCGGCGCCCGTCGGCGGCGGCAATCCTCCCACGCCGGGCCTGCCGGGCACTTTGGAGAGCATGCTGCTCACCCAGCTTGAGCCGGGCGTGACGATGTACGCGCTCATCATCAGCTCCGACGGGGCCGGCCTGGTGTCGGGCGCCGATCTGCGCTCCTATGAGTCCGCGCAATCGACGCAACAGGCGCA
>JAYVZL010000264.1:0-4001 GCA_043783505.1 Elusimicrobiota bacterium | reverse complement strand
GTCGGCTCAACGATGAAGAGCCCTTTATCGTGAAGCTGACCGAAGCCCAGCATTACCGCCGCTTCGTTATACAGAAGGAGCGCGGCAAGGGCTCAGCTCCCGCCGAGACCAGCAGCGAGGTTCGCCGTGTTCTGGCGCGGCCGCGGGGCGTGGGCGGCACCATCGGCATGTCGCCGCAGGCCGTCAACTCCGGCAAGGGCTTCATGTTCATCGACTATCACGGCAATGTCTGTCCCTCGGGTTTTCTGCCTATCCCGGTAGGAAATATCCGGACGCATAGCCTGTCCGACGTCTATCGCGACTCGCCGATATTTCGCGAATTGCGTGATTCGCAACTTCTGAAAGACAAATGCGGACGCTGCGAGTTCTCCGGTATCTGCGGCGGATCCCGTGCCCGCGCCTATGCGGTGACCGGCGACTATCTCGCCTCCGACCCCTTCTGCGCCTATGAGCCGGCGACGCGGCAGCCCATATGAAAGAAACCCTTCCAAGTCCCGAGTTGAGCGTGAGCGAGACGATCCAACGGTGGCCGGCGACGCGCGCGGTCCTGGCGTCGCGCGGGCTCGACCTGTGCTGCGGAGGCGTGCATTCCGTCGAGATGGCGGCTCGCGCGCATGGCGTCGATCTTACGATTCTGCTGGACGAGCTTTGCGCCGCGGCAAGAGGTTCGGCATGAGCTCCGAGCCGATGGACCTGCGTGGCTTGACGCCGCCCGAGCCGATGGTGCGTATCTTCTCCGCGCTCGCCGCTCTCGGCGAGGGGGACGAGCTTGTGGCGATCCTTCCGCATGAGCCGGTGCCTCTTTTTGCCATGCTCGAGGAGCGCGGCGCCTCATGGGAAACCGTCGCCGACGAACCAGGGCGTTTCGTCTTGCGCGTGTGGAGGGCTCGCGAGCTGCGAGCCGGCTGAAGCCGCGCCGCCGGGTCGCGGCGCACCGTTTATGCGCATAGCGCCTCCGCTGTGGCTGCCGCTACGCCATTTCGCGTTGGCCGCCGGCGCCTTACTATTTCCAGACATCCGCGCCGCGGCCGTAATCATTATGAGCCTGACCCAGGTGATAGGGACCCGATGGCCGGCCGGCGACGGTGACGACATTCCAGGTCTGGGTGCGAATGAACAACCGTCCTGCGTGACCTGCCCCGTTCGGCCGAACTCGACGGGTACGGCGAGTTTGCCCTTGACGATAGGGCGAGCGCCTGGATCGGCAAGACTGACGACTCGATCCGTTGGTTTGCCCCCAGCCAGACGCTCGGCGCTTTGGTCGGCGACGCGATCGGTGAGACCCAGCGTCGTTTCGAGATGCCCGCGCACCCGAGGGTCTTTGACCCGGCGCAGGATGCGCTTGACCTTGATAACCGTCTTGCGCACGATGCGCAGGATGTTCCGGTTGATCGTCTTGACCCGCTCTCGCGACTTGCCGTCGCGCTTGCGCAGCGCCTGGGCGATAGAGAAGATCATCTTCTTGGCCTTCGTCATCGTCCGGCCCAGACGCAGTCCAATGCCAGGAACTTTAACAAGCTTCTGCCGCAGACGGCGAAGGCCGTCGAAGAGAAGGCTCGCGTCGGTCGGGTAGTGGATGTTGGAGGCGATCACCGTCGTGTCGGTTCGAATCTTTTGCCCTCGCACCAGCTTGCGCTCGCGAAGGTTGGCGATGATGAGGCGGTTGATCTCGGTGAGCATCTCATCGCCGAATTTGTGCGTCAGCTTGATGAGCGTCGAGGCGTCGGGAACGCGCTGACCGTAGCCGATGCCGCAGAAACGACGCCACGCGATCGAATCGGAGACTTCCTCGACGAGAGTTTCGTAGCCGAGTTTGTAGCGGAACTTGAGATACATCAGACGCAGGTACGTCGAGATCGGCAGGCCGGGGCGTCCCTGAGTTTGACTGAAGCGCCGTACGAACGGCTCCATGAGGCGGTCGTCCTGGAGAAGGATGTCGACGCGAGCCAGTTCCTCGGGGAGCTTTCGCAGTTCTTCGGGAAGAATGCTGTCCCAGAGGTCCGGCGTTTCGGGCTTCAGTTGGAGTATGGGGTTCTCCGTCGGAGGATGGGATATTCTACGACGGAGAGGCCGTGCGCGTCGAATTGTTTCTCGACGGAGAAATCAACTGTTCTCGTCGAGAGATGGGTCACAAGTCAGGACGACTTTTTCAGGAGTAACTAGCTAAGTCTCTGCGCGTTCACCCATTCACGATCATCCGGTATGAACGGAACAGCACCACGCCGGACTCAAATGTCCAGGAGCGTCTTAAGGACGTTCTCGGAAACGGCTTCCGGCGATTCATGAAACGCAGTACTCTCCCGTCCAGCCAATGTGCGACAAAGCGGCGACCTTTAGAAGGAAGAGCGCCGGCGCGTTAATGGCGATGTCGTCGGCCTGCCGGATCGAAAGGGCGGGGTCAACCTCGATGGCGACCTCCGCGTAAACGCGATGTCCGAGCCAACGGGCGCGCGCATCGCCGACCGCGGCCACGCCGGGCACTTGAGCGGGCACGCTTTCGATTTCCGCCAGGATTTCCGGTTCGATTCCGTCGATGAGACGGATACAGACGGATTGCGCCGCGTCATTGACGATCAGCAGGATGGCGATGGTAATACCGATGCCGACAAGCGGATCGACGATCGGATACCCGGCCCAAGCGCCTACGACGCCAACATTGCCGATGAAGGCCGCCGCCGTCACCCAGCCCAGGTGGTCCATCGGCGCGGGATGGATGATCTTCAGCACCGATTCGTAAGCCGCCACGCAGGCGGAAGAGAAGATGATAAGAACGATCAAGACTCCGGCAACATCTTCGAGTTTTCCGTAGCCGTAGGTGAAACGGCGATTCGCGCCTCGACGGGCCAAAGCGAACGCCAGCCATAAGGGCAGGCTCGTCAGGGCGTCGGCGAAATTGTGGATCGTATCGGCGAGCAAGGCGGCCGAACCAGAAATGAGCACGATCCCAGCCTGGAGAAGGGCGGTGATCCCCATGATGACGAGAGTCACCTTGAGGGTGCGGATGCCGAGCGCGTTCGACTCCATCGCGGCATCGACTTTGTCGGCGGCGTCGTGCGAGTGGCCGAACAAGCCGCGAAGGCGCCCCAGGAGGCCTTCGCCGTGCTCATGGCCGTGGTGGTCGTTGCCCGCTCCATGAGTATGGCCCGCTTCGGTGAACTGCGACTGATAGGAGTGAGAATGCCCTCGATGGGTGATCTTGAGCCGGACTTTAAATTCATGCGGCTCCGGCAGCTCAGCGGTTGCTTCTAGGTAATCGAGCTGGGGCGTGAACGCGAAGACCTGCGCGCCCCCTTCCGGGCGAGAAGTCTCGAGGACGATCTCCGTGTCCCGCGGCAATGGCGCGGACGCTTCGTCGAGATCGAAGAAATACATCCGGAAGCGGGGGGGAACGTCGGTCTCGAATACGCTCAGTTCGATAAGGCCGTTTTCGGTTTTGACCCAAGGACCGCCGTGCGGGCCATGGACGGATTTAGGCGTGGACATGGATTCTCCGCTATTTCAGGTAAGTGCGCATGACCTTGATCAAGGTCTTGGTCGCCTTAGCGCGCTCCGATCCCGGCGCTTCCTTGGGGTCGACCACATGCGATTCGATGTGGCCTTCGATGATCTCGCGCATGAGTCCGTTGATTGCCCCGCGGCTGGCGGCGATCATATGCAGTATATCGTTGCAGTCCTCTTCTTCCTGAAGGCTCCGATGGATGGCCTCGATCTGCCCGCGAATGCGGCTGACCCTGTTGAGCAGGCCCTGTTTGTCCTCGATGGTATGAGCCATGGCGGTACTCCTCTCATGAACGGCAAGCTGACTATAGCATACCTGGGTATGGTATAATGTGTAAAGCATGCAGTAATTCCGCAGTCCCTTGAATAGCCGCCCCTGCCACCGTCGATAGTCGTTACGCAGACCATCCCTGAGCAAATTCGCATTCGCTGTGCGTGAACGCTTGCGCCCGTGGTCTGTTATATGTAAATATAACAGAATGAAAACAGAGCCTGCCCTATCC
>JAYVZL010000263.1:0-10049 GCA_043783505.1 Elusimicrobiota bacterium | reverse complement strand
TGGTGGCCGCGGTCGTGACCATCGGGGTCTCTGAATTTTTGTGGCGCGCCATTTTGCGCCGAGCTTCCAGCGAACTCGACGCGCGCGCACAGACAGCCTTCCTCGTGCGTCTAGCTTGCCGCGAGGGCGCAGCACTGCTCGGCATGACGGCGGCCTACATCGCCGCAGGCAGCGGCGTGCTCCGCGTCTATCCGGCTTATTGGGTGAATATGGTCCCCTACGCGCTTTTTCTCGGTTTCCTGGTGACGCATTGGCCTTCCGCCGAGAAGCTGACCGCCGAAGCCCAAGAAATCCTGTCGTAGGCCAGGCTTTTATTCTCCGGCAACCGCGATATTTTGCTAGCCTGGCGCAATGAGATATTACTTGGCGGCGCCGGCATGCGTTCTCGCGTGTTCCATCGGTCTCTTCGCTCAGACTCCGGATTTTGACGGCAAACGGGGACAAGTTCCCGTGGCGGCCGAGCTTGAGATCGCGGCGGCAAAGCCGGCCATGATCGTCGACTACTCTCCATTTCCCGACATGGACTGGCGCAACGACAAAGCGGCCTTCGAGAGCGCCGAGCTCGATCCGATGATTTATGTGCGTCCTCAGCACGCCCCGGCTTCCTCCATTTCCATCAGCCCCGCGGAATTTAAGGAGAAGTTGGAGGAATTGACCGGCGTGCGCGAAGTCGTGATCGCGGGCGCCAAGATCCGGATCCCGCAGCGGGGAAGCGCTAAGGGACTGGAATTGGCCCGCGCGTGGCTGGCGCAGGAATATCAAAAGATCGGCTTCCAGACGTCGACCCATCAATTCAGCCGGGGCGTCAATTTCATCGCCAAAAAGCCCGGGACCAGCGGCAAGACGCTGATCCTTTCGGCGCATTTGGATTCCGTCAACAATGCCGGGGCCGACGACGACGGCAGCGGTATCGTGGCCTCGCTGTTGATCGCGTCCGCGCTCAAGAATGCCGGCAACGTGCACACCCTCCAAATACTGGGGTTTGACGCGGAAGAGAAAGGCTTGGTGGGTTCCGACGCCTATTCCAGGACGTTGGACAAAAAAGAGATCATCGGGGTTTTCCAGATGGACATGATCTCCTACAACTCCAAACGCGACGGGCGTTTCCACGTCATCGATTGCGATCGCGCCGATTCGAAGTTCCTGACGGAGGCCTTCATGGGGACCGCCCAGACCATGGGACTTCCGCTGACGCGGGTCAAGGCCTGCACGGATAGAAGCGACCACGCCTCGTTCTGGAAAGTGGGAATTCCCGCCGTGGCGATTTCGGAGAATTTTTTCGGAGGAGACTCCGATTCTTGCTACCACCGGCCTTGCGACGTCGTCGACGAGCGCTTGAATTTCGGCTACGCCGCGGCGATCGCCACGGCTCTGGCGAATTCGACGGCGGCGCTGATCGGCCCCGGGTTTTGACCCTTTAGACCTACTTCCGAGGGGGGGCATAGGACCCTTGTCCAAAGGGACCCAGAAGGCTATAATCCGTTGTTGCCCGTGATTGAATGCCTCTTCTGTAAGATCGTCCGACGCGAGATTCCCGCCCAGATCGTCCTTGAGGACGAGTGTGCGCTGGTCTTCGTGGACCTAACACCCCAGGCCCCGACGCACGTCTTATTGATCCCGAAGAAGCATATCGGGTCATTGAGCTCGTCGACGGACGAGGACGCCGGCGTGTTGGGGCATCTGCAGAGGTTGGCGAGCAAGGTCGCGGAAACCGCGGGGCTTTCCTCGTTCCGGCTCGTGACGAACAGCGGGCGCGGGGCGGGGCAGTCCGTGGATCATCTGCACTATCATTTGTTGGCCGGTCGGCCGATGGCTTGGCCCCCGGGTTGAACGTATTCCGAAACGAAAAGGTGGTGAATTTTTAAATGGTTTTCATTAAACTGCGCGAAGGCGAAGGACTCGAAGAGGCCCTGCGCCGATTCAAGCGCGAGTGCGAGCGAAACGGCGTCCTCAAAGAGGTCAAACGCCGCGAGCACTACATGTCTCCGGCCGTCAAGCGCAAGCTCAAGGCCGCCGAGGCCCGCCGCAAGCTACGTCGCTCCAAGCGCCGCCGCGTCCCTTAAATCCGTCGCGACGAGCCGGCGGCGCGCTCACGCGCGGCGCCGGCTCGTCCAATTTTTCGAGATTCAAATGGCCCTGATACCTCCCGAGACGTTGGAATTGATCCGGTCCCGGCTCGACATCGTCGAGCTGGTGGGGGAGTACGTCCCTCTGACGCGCGCCGGCCGCAACATGAAGGCGCGCTGCCCGTTCCACCAGGAGCGCAGCCCGTCGTTCATCGTCAGCCCCGAGCGCCAGACCTTTCATTGCTTCGGCTGCGGCGAGGGCGGCGACGCGTTTTCTTTCATAATGAAATCGGAGAGCTTGTCGTTTATGGAGGCCGCCGAGAAGCTCGCCGCGCGAGCGGGCGTGACGATCGAGGCCGACCGTGAACTGGGCCCGCAGGACAAAGAACGGATCAAACTGCGCGAGGCCAACGAGTTCGCGGCCGCGCACTACCACGAGCAGCTCAAGAAGGACGCCTCCGCCGAGCCCGCCCGCCAGTACGTCGCCAAGCGCCTCCTGAGCAAGGCCTCCGTCGAGAGTTTTCTGATAGGGTACGCCCCGCGCAACGGAACTCTCGTCGCCGCGGCGCTCAAGAAGGGTTTTTCCGAGGAAATTCTTCTTAAGGCCGGCCTCGCCGCCAAACGTACGGACGGATCCTTGCGCGATTACTTCTTCGACCGCCTGATGTTCCCGATCCGCGACGTCAAAGGCGCTTTCGTGGGCTTCGGCGGCCGCACGCTGGGCGACGGTGAGCCCAAGTACCTCAACACCGCCGAAACCCCCGTCTTCTCCAAGAGCAAGGTCCTCTACGGCCTCTACGAGGGCTTGGCCGAGACGCGCAAGGCGCGCAAGGCGCACTTGATGGAAGGCTACATGGACGTGATCGCCTCCCACCAGCACGGCCTCAAGACCGCCTGCGCTCCGCTGGGCACAGCGCTCACGCCCGAGCACGCCCTGCTCATCAAGCGCTACGCCGACGCCGTCGCGATCGTCTTCGACGCCGACAACGCCGGCCAGAACGCGGCGGTGCGCGGCGCGGAAGTAGCACTTGAGTCCGGCCTATCCACGCGCGTGGCTTCCGTGCCGGAAGGCAAGGACCCCGATGAGTTCCTGCATGCCAAAGGCCTCGAGGCTTTCCAAACATCACTGGACTCAGCCCAGGACTTGGTCGCATTCAAGACCGAGCTCTTAATTAAACGAGCCGGCGAGCTTACGCCTGAAGCGAAGTCCGCCATCGCCAAGGATGTAATGTCAACGATCGTGCGCTGCCCCGACGAGGTCCTCAAAGACGAGTGGGTGCGGCGCCTAGCCTCCCGTCTCGGCCTCAACGAGGAGTCCCTGCGCCGTTCCGGCGGCAAGTCCGTCGCGCAAAGCACGCGGCGACCCGCGAATGCGGCCGCCCCCGCGCCGGCGGCCGCGCCGGTTAAGGCGGCGATCATTCCGGCCGCCGATCTCCAGCTTCTCGGATTGCTGCTCAAGACGCCCGCCTCCGCGTCGGAGGTCGCGGCCTCCGATCTCGAGTCCGCCTCGGCGCGCGAGATCGTGGCCACGCTCGCGGGGCTTTCGCTCGAGGGAAAGTGGGCGCCCCGCCTGCTCGACGCACTAGAGCCCGACGTACGGGCGGCGGCCTCGCGTCTATTGAGCGATGAGCTCGCTTACGATGACCCGGCCGCGACCCTGCGCGCGATGACGTCCAAGCGCCGGTCTCAGCGCCGTCTCAAGGAGATCGAGCCTCTCGTTTTGTCGGGAAACGCACCGGTGGATCCAGGACTTCGCGACGAGTTCCAACGCCTCGTCGCGGAGCTGAAGGGCACGAAGCGCTGACGTAAGGAGAGATATGGCGATTCAGACGAGTCAGGCGATGAAGAATTTGATCGGCCTCGGAAAGGAGCACGGCTACCTTACCCTGGAGGAGATCAGCCGCACCGTTTCGGCGGCGAACATGAAGTCCGAGGAGATGGACGAGCTGATGACAGCACTCGAGGACCTCGGCATCGAGGTCGTCGACCGCAAGAAGCCCAGCGCCTCGCCCGTCGTGGAGCGCGAGCGCGAGCGCTTCTCCGAGGATTGGGGGGGATCGTCGGACATCTCCAATTCCATCCGCATGTATCTTTCCGAGATGGGCCGCGTGCCCCTGCTCAACCGCGAAGAGGAAGTCACTTTGGCCCGCAACGTGCGCGAGCGCGAGAAGGAGCTGCGCATGCTGGTGCTCGAAAGCCCAGTCACCATGCGCGAGATCCGCTCGTGGGAGACGCTCATCGAGGCGCAGGAGATGACGCCCAAGGAGCTGATGCCCCGCGGCCGCAAGACCAACGCCGAGCTTTCCGGCATGCGCCGCAAGATGAAGTCGGTGGCCCAGTTCATCACCAAGTCCGAGAAGCAGATGCTCGCCGTGCGGGTGAAACTCGAGAATCCCAAGCTCAAGCCCCAGCGTCGCATCAAGTTGCAGAAGAAGATCGAGCAGATCAACAAGCTCGTGATCGCGCGCATCGTCAGTCTCAACCTCAACCAGGATAAGATCAAGCGCCTGACCAACAAGATCAAGAATCTGGCCGGCAAGATCGACGAGTGCCGCGACGAGATGGAGCGCTACCAGCGCCGCTACGGCTGCTCCTACGAAGAGCTCAAGACTTACTTCGCCCAGATCAAGAAAGGCAAGATGCGTCCCGAGGCGTTCCGGGCCAAGACCGGCTACGCCCCCTCGGCCGTCGAGGCCGCGATGGAGAACATGGAGGTCGTCGTCGACCGCCTGGGCCGCATCCAAAACACGCTGCCAATCCCCATCGACCGTTTCCTCGAGCTCAACGACAAGATCGTGCGCCTCGAGGACACCATTCTCGAAGACAAACTCAAGCTCATTAAGGCGAACCTGCGCCTTGTCGTGTCCATCGCCAAGAAGCACGTGAATTCCAACCTGGAGCTGTCCGACTTAATTCAGGAAGGCGGCCTGGGCCTGATGAAGGCCGTTGAGAAGTTCGAGTACAAGCGCGGATTTAAGTTCTCCACGTACGCGACATGGTGGATCCGCCAGTCGATCAACCGCGCCATCGCCGACCAGGCCCGCACCATCCGCATCCCGGTGCACATGAAGGAGCTGATCTCCAAGCTTACCAAGGTCACGCGCAGGTACCGTCAGGAATACGGCCGCGAACCCACCCTGGAAGAGTACACGCGCTCGCTGCACATCTCGATGGACAAGGTCAAAAATGTCCTGAAGATCATGCAGGAGCCCGTGTCCCTGGCGACTCCGATCGGCGAGGACGAGGACAGCTACCTCGAGGATTTCATCGAGGACAAAACCACGGCCGCGCCTTCAAATACCGCGTCGAGCTTTCTGCGCAAGACCGAGATCGAGAAGGTGCTCTCTTCCTTGACGGATCGCGAGGCGAAGATCATCAAGCTGCGCTTCGGCATCGACTCGGGCTATCCCCGCACGCTCGAGGAAGTCGGCCGAATCTTCCGCGTCACGCGCGAGCGCGTGCGGCAGATCGAGGCCAAGGCCATCCGTAAGCTGCGCCATCCGTCTCGCAGCAAGGGACTGCGGGACTATCTGGACTGAGACGATGATCCGCGGCCGCGACCGCCATCCCGCCTTCGAGATCGCCGTCTTCGCGGCGGCTTTACTCTTGGCGGTTTTCGTCGCCCGCGAGCTGTGGCGGCGCCACCAATCGGCGCCGCCCGCCGCCGCGGCGGCCAATCCGCCGGCCGCCGATCCCAAGCCGTCCCGCGTGGCGATCGGCACGAGCGAGCGCTCCGTGTCGTCGGTGCCCAGGGTTCGCCTGACGCGCATCGAGCGCCGCAAGCCCAAGCCGCGCGCCGTTCCCGCTCCTTAGCGCGTCGCGTACCGCGGCGGAGCGAAAGCTTAGATCCAGTAATCCCGCATGCGCTCGTAGTTCGGTGACTCTCGAAGCTTGCTGAGCGCCCGGAATTGGATCTGCCGCGCCCGCTCGCGGGTGACTCGGAAGACGCGGCCGACTTCGTCGAGGGACCGCGGCGAGCCTCCGTCGAGCCCGAAGCGCATGCGCAGGACTTTCTCCTCGCGCTTATCGAGGTTCGAGATCCATTTCCCGATCTCATCGCGCCGCAGAGACTCTTCAACGCGCTGCTGCGGCGCCGGCGCCTCTTTGTCCTCCAAGAGCGCTTCCAAGCCGCCGCTTTCCTCATTTTCCGCCGACGAGTGGTTCAACGACGTCGGTTCCTGCATGGCGAGCTGCAGATTCTGGAGCTTGGGCGCGGAGAAGCGCAGACGCCGGGCGTATTCCGCGCTGTCGGAAAAGCGCCCCTGTTCCTGGATGCAGTGACGGGTCGCCTTCTTGAAGCGCGAGATGTCGTCTTGGATGTGGATGGGAATGCGGATCGTCTTCTCCTTGTCGGAGATGGCCCTGCGCACGGATTGCCGGATCCACCAGGTCGCGTACGTGGAAAACTTAAATCCCCGGGCCCAGCGGAATTTCTCCACCGCGCGCACCAGCCCCAAGCTGCCTTCCTGAATAAGGTCCGCGAGCTCCAAGCTCTCGGACCTAAACGTTTTCGCGATGGAGACCACCAACCTCAGGTTCGCCCGAAGTAGGCGGACTTTGGCCGCGTCGATCCTCTCCTGGAGTACCGTGATCCGCTCATCGAGATCAAGCAGGTTCGGCGCCGGCATCGGAAGAGGATCTGTTGGCCTGCCGTCGCGCAGCCGCCGCGCTTGGTCGTGGATGCGGTTTGCCAGTCGGCGAACCTTGTCGTCATGGAGTCCGAGCGCCAGGGCTCTTTTTAAGAAAGGCTCGCCCGGCTCGCCGCGCGGAAGGATGGCCGCCAGCGACAGAACGCGGCGCTTCATCGCGGCTATCTGCGCGGGCGGGGGAGTTCCGCGAGGCATGAGCTCTTTGGGATCCATCTCGTGCTGCTTCAATAGGGCGGCCCAGTTTCGGATTTGACGCACGGCGACGGGCGAGCCCAGCACCAGTCGTTTGAGCTCGGCGCCTGCGTTTTCGATCTCGCGAGCCAGGTCGGTCTCCTCGTGGCGGTTCAGCAAGGGGACCTTGACCATCTCGGACAGATATAGCCCGACGGAATCAGCGATTGAGGGTTCGTTCATAAAACCTCCGCGCGCCGGAAGGCGCGCTATCTTCGCTTTATAGTATGCGCTTACATCTATTACAGAAATGTGTCATACCGGCTTATTTGTGAAAGGGTGCTAATTGTGAATTGGAAGGGGTATCCTAAATCAAATGAGAATTCGCGCTAAATTCAGGTTGCTTATTTTCACAGGGCTTGCGCTGTTGCTCGCGTCCTACGGCTGCGTCGGAGATGAGACTCTGGGCAATCCGTACATGATTTGCGGCTTTGGCCTGGCCGGAATCGCGCTTCTGGTTTGTGCCGGGCTGCAGTCTCGCGAGTACCTCGAGATCGAAAATGACCTCATACGGCACAACGATTACCGATCCTCAAAGGCCATCTCGGTAAAGGATATAACCCACGTTAACTGGGTCGGAAAATATCTGCCGGGAGTGAGGGAGGCTGGTCGTTGGCGTTACGATCTCTTCTTTTGGGACAGCAGGTCCGACGATCCTAGTTGGCAGACTCTTGATCCGAGGCCCGAGAAGCCGCATGGAAAACTGATTCTATACGTCACCGATTACGAATTTCGATATAAAAACTCCGATGTAATCGGATTCTTTGATGAACTGTCCAAGCTTGGCCCGGCGATTGATGTGGAGTTGCACGAATATTCTCCATGGGCAAATTAGAAGTGTTGGAAAGTCAGCGCGGCGCGATGGCGCGCGCGACCGCTTCGCGCAGCGCCGACGGGTCGAAGGGCTTCTGGAAGAAGCCGGCGACCTGGGGCATCGCCTCGAAGAGCGTGCGCATGTCGCCTTTGGCAGTGACGATCAAGATCGGGAGCTTGGCCGTGCGCGGGCAGTCGCGCAAGGCGGCGACGACGGCGAAGCCGTCCATGATCGGCATCATCACGTCGAGCAGCACCAGCTCGGGGAGGACTATGCCTGGATTGTCGGGGCTGACGCCGAGCTTGGCCAGGGCTTCCTTGCCGTGGCGCGCCTCCTCGATCTGATGGCCGGATTTTTCCAGCACGAAGCGCATCAACAGGACGAGAGAAGGTTCGTCGTCGACGATGAGCAGGCGGGCCATGTCAGTGCTTGGAGCGCAGCTGGTCGCGGAAATACTCGGCGGCTAGGTCCTTGGCGCCGAAGCCCACGGCGATGGCCGCGGCCAGACCGATGGAGCCAACGAGGATCTGCACGGTCGGGATTAAGATCTGGGGCCTTACACCGATCTGCTCGAGGGCGATGACGCCCGAGGAGCCGACGGCCGCGGCTTGGGCGGCGACGGCGAGCACGGAGCCGCCGCGGATGGAGTTGGCGGCCGCCGCGTTCTTGAGGATCTGAGCCACCAGGCGTCCGAACAGGAGCCCTCCGAACAGGATCAGCAGCGCGGCGATGAGGGAGGGCAGGACGGACAGGAAACGCTCGAGTAATTCCGAGACCACGGTCATGTTCACGGCGTTGGCCGCGGAGACGAAAAAGAGGAAGAGGATGAACCAGTGGGCGAGGAAGGCCAGCGCGTAGGTCGGCGACTTGCCCAGGCCCAGGCGGGCTAAGATCTCGTTGATGCCCACGCGGCTGGTGTGATCGTCTAGGCGGGCCTTGCCCAGGATGCCCTCAATAAGCGCGCGCACGGCGCGGGCGGTGAACATGCCGATCAGCAGAAGAAGCAGCGCGGCCGCGAAAGTGGGGATGGCGCCGGCGAAGCGGTCGTAGGCGCCCAAAAACGGGTCGGCGAATAGGCGGACGAAGTTCTTAGCCATGCGGCGATTCTAGTATTTTCGCCGTCATGCGACGGCCTTCAGTTCCTCGGCGCTTGAAGATTATTATGGCCGTGCATCTTAATGACACGGGCGGGGATTCCAAATACGGTCGCTCCCGCGGGCACGTCCTTAAGGACGAGGCTCATTGCAGAGATGAAAGCGTGATCGCCTACATCGCATGGTCCGCAGACGTTGGCGCGTGCGCCAAAAACGACGTAATCGCCGATGACTGGCAATCCGGGCCCCGCGCCGATATCCTCGCTGCTGCCGTCGCCACCCATACCGTTGCCCGCGGTAAAAAGCACGTTCTTGCCGATCTTTCCTGCGATGATCGACCCTGTCGCGTGAAGCATGACGAAGCGCTCGCCGATGCGGGAGGACGGCGCGAAATCAGCGGAGGTCAACAGCTGGCCGAGAAAATAAGTTAGTCGGGTCAAAAGCTTCATGCCGCGGCGATGCCAGTAATGAGCGATCCGATGTAATGTGATGGCAAGAAAGCCGGGATTGAGCAGAAAATTGGCGACGGATATTATATTGCGCTCCTTTCTGTGGAAATCGCAGATCGCATGGAAATCGCTGCACACCAAGCGGTACGTCTCCGACGCGGAAATTCTTGATCGAGGAACTGCCATTTTAGTGCTCCTATTGGATGATATGGACGTTAAAAGCTTGCGCGCCAGCCTCGCTTGGTCAGATGTTTAGTGAGGAAAAGCAAGGCGCTGCGAAAATGGGCCAGGCGCAGCTTCCATTGTCCCGGAAGCGCGCTTTGCCGGCGATAATCATGGACCCATTCCACGTCCGGGTGATACTCGACGAGCCAGCCTGCCTGAGCGATCCGATAGCAAAGATCGATGTCTTCGTAGTACATGAAAAAATCTTCGTCGAAGCCGCCCACCTGGCGCAAAGCTTCGCGCTTGATGAGCAGGCATGAGCCCAGCAGCCAATCCACGCGCGTCGGCGCAGGGAACGTCTCGCCGGTCATTAAGTAGCGCCGCATGAGCTCGAAGCGCGCGGCTCTTTTTTCCGATAGCAAGCCGCGCAGAAGGACGCCGCGCAATGTGGGCAGCCGGCGGCAGGAAGATTGGAGCTGGCCGTCCGGATAGCGCAAGCGCGCGCCGATAAGCCCTAACGTGGGGTTCCCCATGAGCCGCCGCATCAATACGTCAAGGCTGCCCGCCGCGACGACGACGTC
>JAYVZL010000262.1:0-4018 GCA_043783505.1 Elusimicrobiota bacterium | reverse complement strand
AGAACTGCCACGCCACCGAGATCTTGCTCCCGCCGTCGAGCGCGACCTGGATCAGCGCCGCGGCCGCGAACGAGATCGCGGCGATGACCATGCCGCCCGACATGCGCCGCAGCGGCGTCATCTTGTACTTGAAGGCCTTCTCGATCCCCGGGTAGATCCATTTCGCGAACACCGGAATCAGGAGCATGACCATGATCGGGTTGAGCGCCGAGATCTGCGACGCCTGGAAATGGACGCCGAGCACGTCGAGGTTCATCTGCTCGGCCTGGAGGACCCATGAGGAGCCGTGCTGATCGAACAGCGCCCAGAACACTGAGATCGTGGCGAACACTTTGCATACGTCCTTGACCGCGCGTGCGCCCTCGACCTCCTCGGCCGAGTATTTGGACAGCGCGGCGGAAAAGAAGTCGCCGCCGGCCTTGCGCTTGCCGATGATCGCCGCCCATAGGATCGGAAGAAACCCGGTCTTGCCGGTCTTTCCTGTCGGAGGCACGTTGACGTACTGCGGATGGCCGCGCCAAAATACCAAGGTCGCGATCGCCATAAGGATGCCGGGAATGCCGAACGCCCAAGAGGGGCCGTACTTAACCAGCACCCACGGGATCATTAGCGTTGAGAAGAATGAGCCGAAATTAATCGCGAAATAGAAGACATCGTAGATCTTCTGTAGCAGATGCTTGTTTTTTTCGCTGAACTGATCGCCGACGTGAGTCGAGACGCATGGCTTGATGCCGCCAGAGCCGAGCGCGATGAGGCCCAGGCCCCAGTAAAGGGCCGTTTTCCCATCAAACATCGCCAGCACCGCGTGGCCGGCGCAGTAGACGACCGACAAGGTCATGATCGTGCGGTATTTTCCCCAGAAGCGGTCCGAGATGTAGGCGCCCAGCAGCGGCGTCAGGTAGCACGCGGAAACGAACCAGTGGTAGGCGGCCGAAGCCTCGTTCTTGGGCATCAGCAGATGATTGACCATGAACACGGTCAAGATCGCGCGCATGCCGTAGAAGCTGAAGCGCTCGCAGGCCTCGTTGCCCACGATGTACTTGATCTGAGGGGGGAAATGGTCGGCTTTGGCGGAAGTGGTCATAGAAGTCCAAACTCCTTGAGGGCCTTTCTAAGCGCAGGCCGGAACTCGGCCGACAGCGGCGTTAGGGGCAGGCGCGGCTCGGGACGGCAGACGCCCATCATCCCCAGCGCGGCCTTGAGAGGGATGGGGTTGGTCTCGACGAACAGCGCCTTGGTCAGCGGAAAAAGCTTGCGATGCAAAGCTTTCGCCGTTTTGTTGTCTCCCTTCAGCGCGGCCGCGCAAAGAGCCTGCGTTTGCTTGGGCGCGATGTTGGCGACGACGGAGACGACCCCCTTGGCGCCGACGGCCATCATGGGAAGGGTGAGGTTGTCGTCGCCGGACAGGACGGTGAAGGAGGGCACGCTCAGAGACAATATCTCCGAGACTTGGTCGAGACTTCCCGCCGCTTCCTTGACCGCGACGACGGTGGGGCAATCTTTCGCCAAGCGCGCCAGCGTTGAGGGCGCGATATTGACTCCCGTGCGGCTGGGGATGTTGTAGACGACGATGGGCAGGCGCGAGGCGCAAGCGACCGCGCGGAAATGCTGATAGAGTCCTTCTTGCGTCGGCTTGTTGTAGTAAGGCGCCAGCACGAGCAGGGCGTCGGCGCCGAGGCTTTCGGCCTCGCGGGCGGATTCCAGGGCCTTCCAGGTGGCATTGGTCCCGATCCCGGCGATCACGGGGATCTCCCCGCGCGATTGGTCGCAGGCGATCTCGATGGCGCGCCGGTACTCTTCATGCGTCAAAGTCGCGGCCTCGCCGGTGGAGCCGCAGGGCACGAGACCGCGGGTGCCGGCCTTGAGCTGGAGGGCGATCATCCGGCGGTAGGCGTCCTCATCGAGGCGGCCGTCCGCGTTAAACGGCGTGACGAGCGCGACGTAAGAGCCTTCGAATGTCATAGATCGATCTCCCCGGTGTACGAGATCTCGCCCGGACCCTCCAGGCGCGCGCTCGAGTCGAAGGAAACGGACAAATGGTCCCCGCTTCTCGTCATGACCGACATCGGCGAACCTCCGTGCCCCAGGACGCGCGCCACGAAAGCCGCGGCGATGACGCCGCTGCCGCAGGCAAGGGTCTCGCCTTCGACGCCGCGCTCGTAAGTGCGCACAAGTAAATTATTTTTTTTGATCTGAACAAAATCGACGTTGGCTCCAGGCTTGCCGAAAGTCTTGTCGAATCGTATGGCCCGTCCGAGTTCTTCCACTTCCGTTTTTGTTATGTCCGGGACAAAGATGACGGCGTGAGGCACTCCGGTGTCGACGAAATGAACCTGAACGGTTTTATTCAAGACTTTGAGCGTCAAGCCGAGACGGAGACCTTTGGGCGCGGGCATAGTGACTTCGGCCCTGCCTTTCGACGTCAAGCGCGCCTGAAGAGGTCCGCGGTTCGTCTCGATGACGATCTCTGTGCCTTTGATCCAGCCGTTGGCCTTGGCCCACAACGCCGCGCAGCGAGACCCATTACCGCAAAAAGCGGAGGACCCGTCGGCGTTCCAATAGTCGAGACGGATGCTCTTGGCGCGACGCGAGAGAATCATCAATCCGTCCGCTCCGATCGAGCGGCGGCGGTCGCACAGTGCCTTCGCCAACGCCGGACCGGAACGTCCTTTTGGCCGCGCGGTCATCAGAATGAAATCGTTGCCGGCGCCGGACATCTTCCAGAATTTTGTCTTCACCGGCGCGCCGTGTCCGCGGTGAGGGCGTCGCGCAGGACGCGGGCGGCCCGGGCGGAGAAGTCCGCGCGCGGTCCGACGCTCAGAGGAGCGAGCTCGGCGACGGCCTTGGCCGTCTGGCCCTTCGCCATCTGGGCGCGGGCCCGCGCCCAGATGGCGGCGGCATCGCCGGGAACCGCGCGCAGGATCTCATCGGCGACGGCCAGCGCCGCGGAATAGCGTCCGAGTTCGATGAGCCACAGAGCCTTGGCGCGCTTGGCGCCGACGCCGGCGCCGCGGGCCAGGGCGTCGTCTAGGGCCGACAGCGCGCCGGGCAGGTCTCCCTGCGCGCGGCGGGCGAAGCCGAGAAGGACGCGGCTGTCGGGGTTGGCGGGCTCGAGGGTGAGCGCGCGCTGCAGGGCCAGATCGGCGGTCGTCCAGTCGCGCTGGGCGAGCAAGGTCTCGGCATAGTCGCGCCAGACCGCCGCGCGCTCATCGAGCGTCTCGAGAGCGGACTCATAGTGCGAGGCCGAACGATCGAGAAAGCCCAAGTGGCGGTAGATCTCGGCTAAGCCCAGATGCGCGCCGAAGTGACGAGGCTCGTATTCGAGCGCTTTGAGAAAAAGCGGCTGGGCCTGCTCGTCGAGCCCCGTTCGGTGAAGCAGGCCGGCTTGGCGGGTGAGCAGGTCGACGTTCTTGGGGAAGAGCTTGACGCCCAGTTGATAGACGCCGAGCGCCTCGTCGTTGTGTCCGAGCCGGTCAAGATTGTCGCCCTTGAGGATGTAGGCTTGGCGCAGGTCCGTGCCGCGCAGGCTTTGCACGAAGTCAGGCGTGAGGGCCGCCAGGACCTCGGCGGACTTGTTTTGATCGGAGAGGATTTGGATCGGGACTATCTTCTTGTCCGAGGGTTCGCCAAATAGGCGCCAGGCCCACGCCGGCGACGCGGCGAAAATAAGAGCGAGGCCGAGGAACGCGCGCTTCACTGAGATCCCTCTTTGGACGTCCAGCCGGGCGTCAGGCGGGAAACGGAGGCGAGGATCAGGTTTTCCTTGGCGGCGTCGAGGCTCTTGGACGCGGCGATCAGGCCTTTTTCCATCGATTCGCCCACGCGATAGTCCTCGAACATCCCGATGTCGCCGACGGGAGGCTCGATGACGAAATTAGTCTGCCGGCGCTGTTCGCGCGACAGGTAGGAGCCACGGATATCGATGACCTGAAGAAGGGATTCAAGCACGCTGTTGGGCCGCGACGTGGTGGAATCGGTTTCGGTGACGCTGGCGATCGTCCACTCCGCGCCGAGCAGG
>JAYVZL010000261.1:0-10095 GCA_043783505.1 Elusimicrobiota bacterium | reverse complement strand
CGCGGCCGAACGCCGCCTGCGCGAAGCCGAGGCTTCTTTAGACGCGGATCGGCCCCGGGCTGTCAATCTGCTCGCCGAGGCCGTGTCCGGATATTTCTCCGATAAATTGGGCCTGCCTCTCGCCGGGTTGACGCTCAAGTCCGTGAGCGAACGCTTGCCCGGCAATCCTCATCTCGCCCGCCTCAAGCCCGTTTGGGAAGAGCTTGATCTGTTGCGCTTTGCTCCCAACGCGGCAAACCAAGCCGAGATCGTGCGTTTAGCCGGCGAGATCCGCGCCCTGACGCTCGCCCTGGACAAGGAGCTTCAGCCGTGATCATCGCCCTGCTCGCCGCCGCCCTCTGCCTGCCGGCTTCCGCGGCTCCATATGAGGACGCCAAAGCGCTGTACGACGCCGGCCGCTTCGACCAAGCCGCCGTATCTTTCCAGGCTCTCTCCGCTCAGAATCCCCGCGACGCCGCGCTCCAGTACGACCTCGGCAACGCCCTGCTCAAATCCGGGAGGCTCGGCGGCGCTTCCGTCGCCTATCAGCGCGCTTTCGATCTCGACCCGCGCGACGGGGACGGACGCCGCAACCTGGACTTCGCGCTGAAGCGCGCGGGCGAGGAGCTCGTTGCGCCCGGCATCCCGCCGTTGGCGTTTGCGGCCTTCACCGCCCTATCCTCTCGCGAGCTCGCGGGGCTGCATTGGCTGGCGGCGTGGCTGACGCTCATTCTCGCCGGTCTCGCCCTGCTCTGGGCGGGTCCGCGCCGCGCCAATCTCATGGCCCCGCTGTTCGTCTCCGGCGCGGCTTGGATTTTTTTCGGACTGTGGTGGACGGGCCTGCGCTCCGTGCTTCCGCCCGGACGGGGCGTCATCACCGCCAGTCGCGCCGAGCTGCGCAACGGCCCCGGCGAGAAGTTCACCGTGGGCTACACCGCGCCCGAGGGCCGGCGCGTGCGCGTGCTGTCGGACAGCGGTCCATGGCTTGAGGTCGGCCTCTTGAAAGAAGGCGTGAAGGGATGGATCCTCGCCTCGGCGGTTGAACGCCTCTAAGCTAAGGGTTGATCGGCGCTATCGGCGTCAGGGGCAGGGCGGAAAGAAGCGGCTTGGCCGGGGGAGGTGTAGAGACCTGTTTCGCGATCACGGGCGCGATCTTCTCGATAACCGGAGCGGAGACCGTCTTGCGTTTGGCCTTCTTTAGCGCGGCGCCGGCCTTGCGCTTTTTCTTTCTCGGCGCGGGCTTGTCCATCATTTCGACGATGATGCTTTCTTTTATTTCCTCCGCCTCATTTTTGCGGACTTTCGACGCGTTGCCGTCTTCGAACGGCACGATGTCGGTGGGTTGATCCTCGGATGTAATAGGAGCGTCGGCCGGCACCACATCCTGAGCCGGCACCGTTTCCTCCACCTGCGCGGCATTGTCCTCGGGCGCGACATTCTCCACTGGCGCTTCCTTCTCCTCTTGAGCGGAGGCAGCGGACTCCGTCACGGGCTCTTGAGCGCGCGCTCCGAATGCAAGAAAAAGAACGGCGGACAATGGCCAAAGATGCTTCATATCTAAGATGTTAACCCCGCATTTGAATTTCCGCAAGGCGTCTGTCCCGCCCAATTAGATATGTCCCCTTTGTCCCAATGTATCACATATGCGACATCTCACCAGGTCCGTGGATATGTCTCAATGCCGGACCGACAAAAAGTAAAATATCCGAGTGAGAGAGCTCGTCATCTACGAGAGCGGCCGCGACGACCGCAAGGGATACATCGAGCGCATCGTGCGCACGTTCACCGGATACTTGGCCGAGAACGGTCTGCGTCTGACCGGACAGCGCCGCTTGATCCTCGACCAGCTGCTCAAGACCGACCATCACCTAAGCCAAGACGAGATCTATCTCGCGCTGCGCGCGCAGGGCGTGGGCCGGGCCACGGTGTTTCGCACTCTTAAGATGCTGCAAGAGTGCGGTCTCGTCTCCCCTGTCGTGGGCCGCGACGGGAGCTCGCGCTTTGAAGTCGAGCTCGATCGGCCGCATCACGATCACCTGATCTGCGTGAAGTGCGGGCGCATCTCCGAGGTCCGCTGGCCGGCCCTTGAGAAGATACAGGACGAGGCGTGCCGCAAGGCGGGTTTCGTGCCCAAGTGGCACCGTCACGAGGTGTTCGGCTTGTGCAGGGGCTGCGCCAAGCAGACTTCGGAATTGTTATAATCCTCGACGGTGAGCGACCTCGAGGACGCCAGGAAAAAGTGATGCGCCTGCACGTCGTCACCTTCGGCTGTCAGATGTCCGTCGCAGACGGCGAGGAATTGGCCGCGCCGCTAAAGGACCGCGGCTTCACCGCCGTCACGGAGCCGGAGAACGCGGACGCGATCGTCCTCAACACCTGCACCGTGCGCCAGCATGCCGAGGACAAGGCCCTGTCGTTGATCGGGCGCCTGCGCGAGTGGAAAGACAAAAATCCGGACCGAGTGCTGATCGTCGCCGGCTGCGCGGCGGAGCGCCTTGGTCCATGGATTCAAAAACGGTTCCCGTACGTGGATCTGGTGGTCGGCGCCAAATCAATCGAGGATTATCCCAAGATCGTGGAAGAAGCGCTCGGCGCCCGGTTCGACGCCCTCAGCGAGACGCGTTCGGCTTTCACCGTCGCGTCCGACGCTCCCCAATCCCCTACGGGCTGGGCTTCATCTTGCTCCGCCTTCGTCACCATCATGCGCGGCTGCAATTATTCATGTTCGTACTGCATAGTGCCGGCGGTGCGGGGGCGGGAATTATACCGGCCGCTTGAGACGGTTTTGGCCGAGGCGCGGGCGAAAGCAACGCTTGGAGCAAAAGAAATAACCTTGCTGGGACAGACGGTGAACAGCTATCACGTTGTAGAAGGACAACGGCAGGTCCGGTTCCCGGAACTGCTGAGGCGTTTGGGGAAAATCAACGAAATCAATCGTATCCGTTTCGAAAGCCCGCATCCGCATTTCATGGACGACGACATGATCTCCGCGATGGCCGAAACATCTTCCGTCTGCGAGCAGATGCATCTGCCCGCCCAGTCGGGCTCCGACCGCCTGCTCAAGATTATGCGCCGAAATTATGACGCGGCCTCTTTTCTTGATAAAGCCGCGCGCCTGCGCGCCGCCATCCCCCGCGTTGAAGTGTCCACCGACATTATCGTAGGATTCCCCTCGGAGAACGACGACGACTTTGCGCGCACTCTCGAGCTCGTCGAGGCCCTGCGACCCTCGTGGTCCTACACTTTCAAGTACTCGCCTCGCGAGGGAACCGAGTCGGCCGGGATGGCGGACGACATTCCGGCCGAAGTGAAGGAAGAACGCCTGCAGCGCCTTAATGCCCTTTGCGACAAGCTGACCGCAGACGCGCTGGCGGCCAGGGTAGGGACCGTCGTGGAAGTCTTAGACGAGCATGGCGGTTTCGGCCGCACGCGTGATGGATTCAAGGTATCATGGATAGACGCTGGGCCGCCCGGACGATTGGCCGCAGTCCGGATAACCGGAGCGAGCAAGCGCGTGTTGAAAGGGGAGAGATATGAGCGATAAGAAGACCGGAGCCGAGCGCCGCAAGCATCGCCGCTTCAACGTCGTTGAGGGCATGGTCGAGCCGATCACCATCGAGCTCGGCGGGCCCGACGAGGTGATGAAGAAGCAGCCCGCCATCATGACCGACCTCTCCGCGGGCGGCATGTCGATCCTGATGTTCCTTGAGCCGCCCCACGCCAAGTCTTTCGACATGGTGCTATCCATCCCGGGCCTGGATCGCGTTTCCATCGAGGCGTCGATCGTGCGCGTCCTGCGCAAGGGTGAGACCTACAGCGTGGGACTGTCCTTCCTCAAGATCTCCAAGAAGATCCAGGACCGCATCGAGGCCATGGCCAACGACACCGCCGACTGCGAGACGCGTGTGGCCCTGCGCCTGCCCGAGGCCTGCGTGCAGGACTGCACTTTCAACACGTTGTGCGCCAAGGCGGCCAAGGCGCCTCACTGGAACAAGTAAGCCGCGCATGATCGTTTTGGCCGGTGCGACCGCCTCCGGCAAGACCGACTTGGCCGTGTCTCTCGCCGCGGAAATCGGGGGCGAGATCGTTTCCGCGGACTCCCGCCAGGTCTATCGCCGCTTAGACGCGGGCACCGCCAAACCTTCCCAAACGCAGCGCAAGCGCGTCGCCCACTGGCTTATCGACTGCGCCGATCCCGGCGAGACCTTCGACGCCGCGCGCTGGGCGGCCGAAGCCGCGGCCGCCGTCGCCGGCATCCGCAAGCGGGGAAAGATCCCCGTCGTCTGCGGCGGCACGGGACTGTACCTGCGCGCGTTCCTCGACGGGCTCTCGCCTTTGCCCGCCCGGGACGAAGCCACGCGCGCGCGGCTTTCCGCCGAAGCCGAGCGGCTTGGACGCGAGAGCCTGCACGCGCGCCTGGCCGCGGCCGATCCCGTCGCCGCGGCCTCGATCCCGGCAGGCAACCTGCAGAGAGTGATGCGCGCCTTGGAAGTCCTCGAGCTCACCGGCAAGCCGATCTCCGAGCATTGGCGCGAGGGTCGCGGCGCGGGAATGCCCGCCGACCTCGTCCTGCGCCTGGATCTGCCGCAGGATGAGGGACGCGCGCGCATCGAGACGCGCGCCCGCGCGATGTGGCCTGGGTTGCTCGAGGAAATCGGCGCCCTGATCCCGGCCCATTTCTTGGGAGACGAGCCCGGCTTCACCAGCCTGGGCTATCGCGAGGCGCTGGCCTGCGCGCGCGGGGAGATCTCTTCCGACGAAGGCTTAACTGCGATGATCCGCGCTACCCTCGCTTACGCCAAGCGTCAACGGACTTGGTTCCGAAATCAATTGCCCGCGACGTCTTTGGACGCTTCCTGCGCCGCCGAGGACTTGCTGACGCGCGCCCTGCAGGCCTGGGAGAAAGCCCGTGAAAAATCCTCCGTCTAAATTCCAGACTCAGCCGCCGTCGGCGACGCCATATCTGATGGCCAGCCTGTTCCTCTCGGGCGCGATCTCGCTCGCCCTCGAGATCGCCGGCGCGCGCCTAATCAGCCCGTTCTATGGATCCTCGATCTACACCTGGTCGGCCATGATCACGGTGACCTTGGTGGCGCTGGCCTTGGGCTACGCCTGGGGAGGACGCTTGGCCGACCGCTATCCGTATCTCACGCAGTTCGCGCGCCTGCTGAGCGCCGCGGGCCTGACCGTGGCCGCGATCCCCTGGCTACGCGAGCGCGTCCTTCTCGCGAGCCTGCCCTTGGGCGTGAAGCTGGGCGCTTTCCTCAGCGCCGCCGTCCTGCTGGGACCCGCCCTGACGCTGCTCGGCTCATTAGGCCCGCTCGCGGTGCGCTTGACGGCCACGGGCGCCGCCGACTCGGGCCGAAAATCCGGCGACGCCTGGGCGGTATCCACGGCCGGAAGCGTGCTCGGCGCAGCACTCACCGGCTTTGTTCTCATCGCCCTGCTGCCGATCTCGAAGATCCTCCTCGGCGCGGCGGTCATCCTGCTAGCACTCGGCGCCCTGGGCTCGTGGCTGTCGACGCGCGCGCTGCCGCTCGGTCAACTCGCGGCGTGCGCGGCATGCGCTGTCTTAAGCCTGCTTCCGTCCGCCAAGCCCGCCTCGAGCGTCTACGCGCGCGAGTCGGCTTACGGGCGGATCGTCGTGTTCGACTCGGGGCGAAAACGTTTCCTGCTCGTCAACGGAACGGCCCAATCGGTGATGGAGATGGAGGGCGGCGAAAGCGAGTCTCAGTACATCCGCGGCCTGGAGTGGACGCGCGCCCTGCGGCCGAAGGCCGCGCGCGGCCTGCTCATCGGCCTCGGCGCGGGGCTGCTGCCCAAAGCCCTGGAGCGCCGCGGCTTGACCATCGACGCCTACGAGATCGACCCCGAGATCGCCGAGACGGCCCGGACGTATTTCGGCTACGAGCCGCGCGGGCGCGTGGTCATCGGCGACGGCCGCGCGTCTTTGGAAAACGAGGGCGGGACCTGGGACCTCGCCTTCCTCGACGCCTTCGGCGCCGAGTCACCGCCCGCGCATCTGTTCACCGCCGAGGCTTTCGCGCGCGTGCGCGAGCGGCTCGCGCCGGACGGGGTCTTCGCGATCAACCTCGTCAGCGTCGTCTCCGGCCCGGACGCCCGCCCTTGGAAAGCCGTGTATCGCACGCTCTCCGCTTCCTTTCCAAACGTGCGCGCCTTCATGGCCAGCGATCCCGCCGACGGCCTGGCCAACGTCCTGCTCTTCGCCTCCGCGGGCCCGCTCGAGGCCGGCGCTCCGAGATCTCCCGAGCCCACGTCTCGCGAAGTGGCACTCATGCTCAGCCGCGAGCTGCGTCCGAGCGCGGGCGAGCTCTCCAAGGTCCCCGTCCTCACAGACGACTATGCTCCGCTTGACACGCTGATGGCCGCCACCGCGGGCCGCTGGCGCCGCCTTCTGCAGCAGGCGATGCCTGAGGTCCTGCTCAACTGAAACCCTTCGAGACCCGCGCGCCCATCGAACGCGCCGTGTTGGTCGGCGTGGGGCCCAAGGCGCAGACCGAGGTGATCCGCTCGAGCCTCGACGAGCTCGCCCGCCTCGTCGAGACCGCCGGCGCGCTCGTCGTCGGCGAGACAACCCAAGCCTTGGCCCGCTTCAACCCGGCCACGCTCGTCGGCGAGGGAAAAGTCGCTCAGATCGCCGGGATGTGCGCGGGGCTACGGGCTGGCACCGTGATCTTCGACCTCGAGCTCTCGCCCGGCCAGCAGAAGAACCTCGAGAAGGCCCTGCCCAAGACCAAGATCGTCGACCGCACGCGCTTAATCCTCGACATCTTCGCCCGGCGCGCGCGCACCAGCGAGGGCGGCCTGCAGGTCGAGCTGGCGCAACTGTCCTACATGCTTCCGCGCCTGACCGGCGCATGGCGCGCGTTCTCCCAGCAGGCCGGAGGCATCGGCACGCGCGGTCCCGGCGAGCGCAAGCTCGAGTACGAACGCCGCCACATTCAATCGCGCATCGTGCATCTGCGCGCCGACCTCGAGCGCGTGCGCGCCGCCCGCCGCCTGCGCCGCGAGCGCCGCTTAAGCGTGCCCGTGCCGCAAGTGGCGCTGGTGGGCTACACGAACGTGGGGAAATCGACTTTGCTCAACGCGCTGACCGGTGAGCTCTCGGCCTACGCCGACGACAAGCTCTTCGCCACGCTTGATCCCACCGCGCGGCGCGTGCGCCTGCCCGGCGGCGGGTGGGCGGTGGCGACCGACACGGTCGGCTTCATTCAGCGCCTGCCCACCACGCTCATCGCCGCCTTCCGCTCCACGCTCGAGGAAGTCGAGGCCGCGGACTGTCTGTTAATCGTTCACGACGCTTCCTCGCCGGAACTCGTGGGTCAATATGCCTCGGTGGTCAAGACCTTAAGCGAGCTCGACACCGTCGACATCCCGCGCGTGCACGCCTTCAACAAGGTCGACCGGTTGGATGCGGCAGCGCGCGCGGATCTATCTCGCCGCTTTCCCGCCGCGGCCATGATGTCGGCCGCCGCCGGCACGGGGCTTAAAGAAGCGTTGGCTCTCGTCGAAGACGCTCTCTCCAAGCGCTGGCTGCTGCGCGAAATCGACGCGCCCGCCGCCCGCGCCGGCAAGTGGACGGGCCGACTGTATGAATCCGCGCAGATCGTGGAACGGCGCGTCGTCGGCGACAAGATCCGATTTCGTCTGCGGGTCACGGCCGAAAATTGGAAGCGATTGCAGTCCGTCCTCGCCGAATGCTAGGATTGCGTTGAAAATAATGGCTAATTTACACGTCAGCGTATTGGGCGGAGGCATGTGGGGCTGCGTTTTGGCCCAGCATCTCGCTCGTAAATCCTCGGTTCGGCTTTGGGAGTTCGCGCCGGCACTGACGGAAATCTTAAAAAAAACCAGAAGACTCAAGCACATTCCCGGATTTAGGCTCGATGACTCGGTTCTCGTCACCAATGACTTAGTCGAGGCTTGCCGCGACGCAGATCTATTGCTCTTCGTTCTGCCTTCCAATGCCCTCGCGGCCACGGCCCGAGCTATCGGTTCTAAGTGCCGTCCGTCAAAATCCGTCGTCGCCGTCAACGCTTCTAAAGGCCTAGAGCCGGTCACCTTGGCGACTATGGGCGACATCATCGCCCGCGAACTTCCCGCTTTACGCGGCAAGGTTTGGACGCTGACCGGCCCCAGTTTCGCGCGAGAAGTCGCCCGCGGCGTGCCCACGAGTCTTCTGCTGGGAGGCCCCTCCGGGCCCCGCGCGAAGGCGCTTGTTTCTCTGTTCGACGGCGGCGCGATGAACGTGACGCATTGCGCCGACCGCGTGGGCGTGGAACTCGGGGGCTCTCTTAAAAACGCCATCGCCATCGGCGCCGGAATCCTGGACGGCCTGGGCGTGGGCGCCAACACGAAAGCCGCGCTGCTGGTGCGCGGCCTCTGCGAGATGGGCGCGATCATCTCCGCGCGCGGCGGGCGCGCGGGCACGATCTACGGCTTGGCGGGATTGGGCGACCTCATCGCCACGGGCACCTCCTCGGAGTCGCGCAACCGCGCCTTCGGCGAAAAGCTGGGCCGCGGGCTGTCGCCGGCGCGCGCGCGCGCGCAGATCGCGACCGTCGTCGAGGGCGTGGAAGCCGCGGCGCGCGCGAGAGAGCTGTGCCGCAGATACAAAGTCAAAGCGCCCCTGCTCGAGTCGATCTGGGGCGCCACGCGGGGCGCGAAAGCCGCCGGCGTGCTGAGCGCGATGGGATTTCACTAGGGAGAACACCTATGGCCAAAGGCGACAAGAGCGACAAAGACAAGACGCCTGAGCCCTCCAAGGGGGAGAAAGAAGTCCGCATCTACTCCCTAGCGACGACCGTCAATGAGTGCATCATCTTCCTTGAGGAGCTGCAGGGCAAGAGGCTTCTGCCGATCTGGATCGGCATCACCGAAGGCCAGGCCATCGCCATCCGCTTCTCCGGCATCGTCCTGCCCCGTCCCTTGACGCACGATCTTTTGTTGGCCGCGATCCAGCAGCTCGGCTACGAGGTCAAAAAAATCGTCGTCAGCGACATCAAGGAAAACACTTTTTACGCGCGCGTCTATGCCTCCAACGGCAAGACGACCGTGCAGCTCGACAGCCGCCCCTCGGATGCGATCGCGATCGCGGTGCGCGCCGGCTGTCCGATCCTCGTGCACGAAAGCGTCTTCGAGCGCTGCCAGACGCTGACCAAGCCGATCTCGGAAGACGAGGTCTCCAAATTCAAGGAAGAACTCAAGAGTCTCAAGCCCGAAGATATTTTCAAGGACCTGAAGAAGCCCGGGGATAAGGAACCGCCCAAAGGAAAAGAAGGAGGAGACGTCAAATGAACCGCCTCGACATCATCAAAGCCGTCGCGAAAGTCTTGACCACGAAAGGTGAAGCCGCCCTGGCCGTTGAAACCACTTTCGAGACGATCCGCGGCTCGCTCAACCACGGCGACAAAGTCGTGATCTCGAACTTCGGCACCTTCCGCGTGAAGGCCCGCCAGCCGCGCACCGGCCGCAACCCCAAGACCGGAGAGCAGGTCAGCGTTCCCTCTCGGCGCGGCGTGCGCTTCAAGGCCTCGAAGAACCTGCTGGAATAAACGTGGAGCTGCCGTTTCTCCCCGATCGGGATTTCTACACGATGCGCGAGGCCTCGCGCTTGGCTCAGGTGCCGCCGCACACCCTGCGCTATTGGGAGAATCGTTTCGGAGATCTTCGCCCCTCGCGCAAGCAGGGGGGGCACCGGCGCTACAGCCGCGCCGATCTCGAGCTCATCCTCGAGATCAAGGATCTGCTTCAGCGCCGCAAGATGACCGTGGCCGGCGCGCGACGCGCGCTCATCGACCGGCGCCGCGGCAAGACGGCGCTCGACGCCCCGCTCACTGGGTCCGCGCCAAGCGACAGCGCTCAAGGCAAGCTCCTGCGCGAGGTCCGCAAGGAGCTCAAGTCGATCCTTGAGGAGATGGGCCGATAGGAAGCAGTTGCGTCAAGGCGGGGGAAAACATAAAATACCCCGACGAGTTCGCGGTCGACCGGCCGCACGTCGCGCTCGCGGTCGGGGACTGGCTCAATGGTAGAGCGCTCCCTTGGGGTGGGAGAGGCTACAGGTTCGATTCCTGTGTCCCCGACCGCGGGCGTGAC
>JAYVZL010000260.1:0-10098 GCA_043783505.1 Elusimicrobiota bacterium | reverse complement strand
AAAATTCTGACTAAGCATTTCGACACCGAGCCCAAGTTCCACGAGCTGGAGACTTATCGCCGTCTGGGCGGTTATGAGGGTCTAAAGAAAGCGCTTTCCATGGAGCGCAAGGCGATTCTCGATGAAGTCGTAAAGTCGAACCTGCGCGGCCTCGGCGGCGCTGGTTTTCCCACTGGCCTGAAATGGGGCACGGTGCCGCCCGAGGATAAAGTGCCCGGGCCTCGCTATGTCGTGGTCAACGCCGATGAGTCCGAGCCGGGCTGCTTCAAGGATCGCGTTTTACTCACGCGCGCGCCACATCAGCTCATCGAGGGCCTGCTGATCGCGTCTTACGTGATCGGCTCGGTCAACTCGTTCATCTTCGTCCGCGGCGAGTACCAGAATCAATACGACATTTTGGAGAAAGCGCTCGCAGAGGCCGAGAAGGCCGGTCTCATCGGCGATAAAGTCCTAGGTTCGAAGTTTTCCTGTCGAATCCAGTTGATGCGCGGCGCCGGCGCCTACATCTCCGGTCTAGACACCGCGCTGCTCGAGACGATGGAAGGCAAGAAGGCGTGGCCGCGCCAGCCGCCGCCTTTCCCCACGGTGGCGGGCCTGATGGGCAAGCCGACGGTAGTCAACAATGTGGAGACATTATCCATGTTGCCGTTCATCGCGCTCAACGGTGGCGAGGCGTTCGCCAAAATCGGCTCTCCCAAGAACGGCGGCACCGTCGTGTTCTCCGTCTCGGGCCACGTCGAGAAGCAGGGCGTCTACGAAGTCCCCATGGGATCTAAACTGCGCGACGTCCTCGTTTTGGCGGGTGGCGTCAAGGACGGCAAGAAGCTCAAGGCCGTCATCCCCGGCGGCACGTCCATGCCGCCGCTTTTGGAAAAGGATCTCGATCTCACCCTCGACTTCGACGCCATCCGCGCGGCCGGCACTTTCCTGGGCGCGGGGGGGATGATCGTGCTCGACGAGACTGTCGACGCGGTGGCGGTGACGCACAACATCGAACGCTTCCTCAATCACGAGTCCTGCGGCCAATGCACGCCCTGCCGCGAAGGGGCGTCCTGGTCGGAGCGCATCCTCGAGCGCATGCTCGAGGGCAAGGGCGAGGCCGCGGATATCGAGAATTTGACCCGCGTGGGCGAGAACATCACCGGCAAGGTGATCTGCGCGCTGGGCGACACGGTGGGCATGGTCACGCGCGCCTACATCTCCAAGTTCCCGGAAGATTTTAATAAGCGGGTGGCAAAGGCCAATGGGTAAAACGGTTAAGTTCAAGCTGAACGGGAAAGAAGTCGAGGCCCCCGAGGGCCAGCTCGTCATCGACGCGGCCAAGAACGCCGGTGTGGAGATCCCGCACTATTGCTATCACCCCGCTCTCGGCAACCCGGGCAACTGCCGCATGTGCATCGTGGAAGTCGCCGGCGCGCCCAAGCCGCAGGTGTCCTGCCGCACCGGCGTGCGCGAGGGCATGGACGTCAAGTCCGACTCCGACGTGGCCAAGCGCGCCCAGGCCTCGGCACTCGAGCTGCACCTCGTCAACCATCCGCTTGACTGTCCTGTCTGCGATCAGTCCGGCGAATGCGGTCTTCAGGACTATTACATGAAGGTCGGGCAGTACCAGAGCCAGGTGCGCGAGGACAAGGAGCACAAGGGCAAGCGCATCACGGCGGGGCCGCACGTCATGCTCGATCAGGAGCGCTGCATCCTGTGCACGCGCTGCACGCGCTTCGTCGACAACGTGACCAAGACCCACGAGCTCGGCATCTTTCAGCGCGGCCATGAGGAAAGGATCGACCTGACGCCGGGCATGACGCTCGACAACGCCTACTCGGGCAACGTCGTCGACATCTGCCCCGTGGGCGCGCTCACCGACCGCGACTTCCGATATAAAGTTCGAGTTTGGTACTTGGACAAAACCGATTCCGTGTGCCCGGGGTGCTCTCGCGGCTGTGCGATCTCCGTGCACACCAACACTCAGCGCCCCTGGCACAACGACGGAAAACGTGTGGCGCGCCTCAAGCCGCGGCTCAACCCCGACGTCAACGGCTACTGGATGTGCGACGACGGGCGCTACGGCTTCGGCGATCTCGACGTCGATCGATTGGGAAAAGTGTTGCGTCTGCATCCGGAAAAAGTCGAATTGTCTTGGGATGACATTGCCGTTGAGTTGGCCGGGAGGCTCAAAGAGGGCATCGCCGAAAACGGCATCGAGGGGTTGGCCGTGGTCTCCTCGGGAATGTTGTCCAACGAAGACTGGGCGGCGTATAAAGCCCTGTTTAACGACACGTTGAAGATCAAGCACCACTATTTTACAGCCGAGCCGGATCAGATCGGCGTCGAAGACGATTTGCTTCGCAAGAAAGACAAGGTTCCCAATCTTAAAGGCGCTGAAGCCAATGGCCTGAAGAGCGGATCATTCGCGGACCTTGCCAAAAACATCGAATCCGGAAAAGTTTGGGGACTGTACGTGATCGAACGTGATCTCACTAAGGTATTTGGAGACCGCGCTCAAGCCCTGTTGTCCAAGGCGAGCCTGGCCATTCTTCAAGGTCCCAATAAAGGGGAGCTAGGAGACACGTATCACTACCGTTTACCGGCAACGGTCTATGTCGAAGAAGAGGGCCACTTCACCAATTTCGAAGGTAAAGCGCAGGCGTACAAAAAGGCCTTAGACCCTATCGGTGACTCCAAGCCCGATTGGGTGATTTTTACGCAGATTCAAAAGGCATTGAGTGTGAAGATAAAGGAGGTCGTGGCGTGAGCTTTGCCATTCCCTTCAACGATGTCCTCTTCACCTCGGCCAAGGTCCTGTTCGCCATCGTGGGCTTCGGGCTCAACATCGCGGGTTTCCTGGGCTGGGTTGAGCGCAAGCAAAGTGCCATGATGCAGGACCGCATCGGCGCCAATCGCGCCTCGATCTTCGGCATCACGATCTTGGGGCTGTTTCATCCTATCGCCGACGCGATCAAGATGCTCACCAAGGAAGACTTCGTGCCCAAGGGCGCGCACAAGGGGCTGCACGGCTTAGCGCCCATGATCTCGCTTGGCTGCGCGATGTTCTGTCTGGCCGCGCTTCCCTACGGCGGGACAATCCAGTTCGCGGGCCGGGCCTGGGACCTTCAGCCGATCGCGACGTCGGTGGGCGTGCCGCTGATCCTCGCAGCACTTGCCTTCGGCGTGCACGGCGTGGTGATGGCGGGCTACGCCTCAGGCTCCAATTACGGCCTGCTCGGCGCGCTGCGCGGTGCCGCGCAGATGATCGCCTATGAGGTGTGCCTGGCCTCTTCCCTGGCGGGACTCCTCTTTATCTACGGCTCGCTCGACCTGCAGGAGGCGGTGCTGTGGCAGGTGTCGCACCATGCCTGGGGTATAGTTCTTCAGCCATTGGCCTTCATCCTTTTTCTCACCGCGGGCGCGGCCGTCACCAAGCGCACACCCTTCGATTTGCCCGAGGGCGAGAGCGAGATCGTCGGCTATCACGTCGAGTACTCGGGCATGAAGTTCGGGATGTTCCTGATGACCGATTTCTTCGAGTCGATCGTGATCTGCGGGATGATCACGACGCTGTTCTTGGGCGGCTGGGCGATTCCGTTTCTCGACCTGTCCGCGATGGGCCTGCTCGGGGGCGCGCTGATGCTGGGGAGCTTCACTACGAAGGTGATGCTGCTGCTCTTCCTGCTCATGCAGATCCGCTGGACCTTGCCGCGCTTCCGCTTCGATCAGCTGCTCGATCTGGGCTGGAAGAATATCCTGCCGCTGGCCATGGTCAATTTTCTCGTCACCGTGTGGGTGGTCTATTTATGGCGATAATCGTTCGTCCCGTCTCGCGTCCGGAGCGCACCTTCGCCACGCAGATCTATCTCGTCGAGGTCTGGCGCGGCCTAGGCATCACCTTCCGCCATCTGTTCGTGAACCTTTTCCGCCATTCGATGAAGGCGCTTGGCATCAAAGGTTATCTGCCGGGGTCGGTCACGATCCAGTATCCCGAGGACGCCGCCGTTCTGGGCAAGCGCGCGCGCACGCGCCACCGCTTGCTCAAGCGCGACGACGGCGCGCCGCGCTGCACCGCCTGCCTGCTTTGTGAGACCATCTGCCCGGCCAAGTGCATCCGCATCACGGCCGAGAACGCGCCCGACCCGAACATCGAGAAGCGCGCCAAGACCTTCGACATCGACCTGGGCATGTGCGTGTTCTGCGGCTACTGCGTGGAGGCTTGCCCCGTCGACGCCATCCACATGGACGCCAACGAGGTCGAGCTCTCGTCCTACAACCGCAAAGACATGATCTGGGACATGCCCGAGCTTCTCGGCGATAAACCTAAGAGACTAAGCTCGCCTTTTTGACGCGCGGCCGGGCCGGTCAGCGTCCTGCGAATTGCAAGGCTCGCCTAAAGCGTGAGCTGATAGGACCTCTCTGGCCGTCTATGTCTATAATATTAGACATGTAATGAGTAGATAGGTTGTCCCAACTCGTCGGCGTATGAAAAGTTCCCGGCGACGGCCGGGTGAGTGCCTGAAACCACTCTCTCAAAGACCATTGCGGCAAAAAATTGATTAAATCGATACCCCTGGCCAGCCGCTGGTTCTTCCGCTATACTGAGCACCGCAATGCCTCCCAGCTTGAAACCCATCGTCGTCGCCGACATCCTGGACGTGATCCTCGTCGGCACCCTCGTCTATGGCCTGCTGCTGTGGTTTAAACGCACGCGCGCGGCGTTCGTGGCGCTTGGCCTGCTTCTGCTCGTGGGTATCTACGTCGTGGCCTTGGTGGCCGGGATGTACATGACGATCCGCATCTTTCAGGGCTTTTTCGCGGTTTTCATCGTCGCGGTCATCATTATTTTTCAGGAGGAGCTGCGCTCCATGTTCGAGCGCCTGGCGGTGTGGAGTCTCACCGGAGGCGTGCTCAAGACCGCGCCGACGCACCGCCAAGTGGAGATCCTGGTGAGCTCGCTGGGCGACCTGGCGCGCGAGCACATCGGCGCGCTCATGGTCCTGCGCGGCCTCGATCCCCTCGACCGGCACGTCGAGGGCGGCTGGGATCTAAACGGGGACCTCTCCGAGGCGCTCATCAAGAGCATCTTCGACTCGCACTCGCTCGGCCACGACGGCGCGTTCATCGTGGAGGAGGGGCGCGTGAGCCGCTTCGGCGCCCAGCTGCCTCTGTCCAAGGATTTTTCGAAGATCACCAACCTGGGCACGCGCCATTCCGCCGCCCTGGGCTTGTCCGAGCGCTGCGACGCGATGTGCTTGGTCGTCAGCGAAGAAACCGGCAAGATCTCGTTCGCCTTGCGCGGCGATCTAGTCGCCGTCCAGGACCTCGAGGAGCTGCAGGACGGCATCGAGATTTTCTTGACTAAACATCTTCCCAAGACCCCGCAGAACCGGGTGTACCACTTCCTAACTGAGAACATGCGCGAGAAGGTGATCGCGACCGTGGTCGCGGGCCTTCTCTGGGTGGTCTTCGTGGGCATAGGGGGAGCGAGGTGAAGCCCGGCTTTCACGCGCGCCGACTCGTCAAGCTCTTGACGGAGAAGGGCCGCTCGCTCTCGCCGCTGACGATCCTCACCCACGACCATCCCGATCCCGACGCTCTCGCCAGCGCCTGGGCGCTCGCGCATCTGGCCCAAGCATTGGGGAAGATCCGCACGCGCATCGTCTATGGAGGCATGATCGGCCGCGCCGAGAACCGCTTGATGGCCGAGCGCCTTCTGGTTCCCGCGCGTCCCCTGCGCAAAGGCGAGCTTGCCGGCGTGCCGCACTTGGCCCTCATCGACACCCAGCCGCCTTTTAAGAACAATCGCTGTCCTCCGCGCCGCATCCCCGACCTGATCCTCGATCATCATCCGCGCCACGACGACACGCATTCGGATATGGCTCTCATCGACGAACAGGTGGGAGCGACGACTACGATCCTCGTCGAAGCGCTTTTAGAATCGGGTGTGCGCGTGCCGGGCCGCCTGGCGACCGCGATCGTCTACGGGATCGGCTCGGAGACGCAGAACTTGGGCCGCGAGGCCACGCCGCGCGACATGGCCGCCTATCAGGCGTTTTGGCCGAAGGCGAACATGAAGACGCTGTGGCGCATCTCCTACCCGCAGCGTTCAGAGGACTCCCTGAGGACCCTCGCCCGCGGCATCCGCGACTCGTTCGTGGCCGGACGCGTGGTGGGCGTGAACCTGGGCGAGGTCAACACGCCGGACAGCGTGGCGCAGATGGCTGACTTTTTACTGACGCTCGAGAAGATGTCCTGGTCCATCGTGACGGCCCGCTGTCAGGGGCGCCTGCACGTGTCCCTGCGCGCCAACGATCCGGGCGCGGGCGCGGGGCGCCTGCTCAAGCGCCTGCTCGGCGGCGGCAACCGGGGAGGCGGGCACGGCATGATCGCCGGAGGCTCGGTGGAAGTCGGCGTTGATGCGCCCGAAACCGCGTGGCTCGAGGCCGAGGAAAAGATCGTCAACGACTTCCTTGCCAACCAAGGCCTCGACGCCTCCGAACGGCGCCGGCCTTTCCGCGCCGCCTAGTATTGAAATCGGTGGAGCGAAACGCCTTCAACGTCGACGGCGTCGCGCGGCAGGCCGCCGCGCTGGCGCTCCTCACCTGTTGAGAGATACTTGGCGGAACCGTCCCAGGGAGCAGAGTCGGAAGCGTAGATGTCGATCCGGTGAAGCAGCGCCCACTCTCGGAATTTCAGCTTCGCCGCGTAGTCGCCAGAGGGATCGTCGTCCCAGTTCATTGAGATAATTAGAGCTTCGGCCCCGAGGGCTTTGTATTCCTCGAAGTAGGGCGATTTCGGGTAGGCGTCCAGACAGGTCAACAGGCCGAATGAGCCGTATTCAGTCTGGAGCACCGTGGGTTCGGAGCCGGCTGTCGCGTAAGCCTGGTCGGTCTTGTAAAGCATGCGCTTACGATAGCTGGCGGTCAGGCCTTTGGGGCCGGCGACCCCCGTCGTGTTGTAGAAAGCTGTTCCGTCGTTTTCGGGAATATTGAACAGCACGTACACTCCATGCTTTCTTGAGAACTTGGTCCAATACTCCGCGGTTCTGCCGCGTTCAATGGACTCGGCGACATTCGATACATCACGGCATTTTCGGCCTCCATACTTCGTCATGCCGGGGCGGCACCACAACTCGTCTTTGCTGGCGTAGCCGTACAACGCCCCTTCCGGGGTCACGATGATCTTAGCGCCTTTGGCGACGGCCTCCTCGGCCAAGGCGGTCAGTCTTTGAAGATTGTGCTCGTAGTCTCCGAAATGCGCATCGCCGTCATATTGGATCAGCGCGATAGTCCCGGGAGCATGGGCAGGCTTAACGGCCGGAGCTTGTGAGACGGGCGACGCCGTTCTGACGACGAGATCGGCGTTCGACGCTATGGCGCGCGGCAAAACGACCCGCATAGGAACGGGGACGCCGGCGGCGGGCACCGTCGCCGCAAGTAAGGGGGGGACCCGAAAAGAGATCGGCGTAGGCGGACTGAAAACCAGGGCGCAGGCGTCGCGAGTCGCCGGAAGCATAAAACACGCGATCAGAAGGACATGCCGGACAGTCGAGGGGCGGCGTTTCTTTGCTCTGGTCTCCACACAACCAGGATGCCGGCGTTGGCCGTTCTAGACGAGGGCCGAAAGGGCACAATAGACGGCCAAAGGTCCTACCGCGCTGAGCCTGCCTACTTCCAGCCCAACGTGCTGTAGCCCTTCTCCGCGAGGCAGCGCTCCGTGAAGGCGCGCGTGAGGCCGTCGGGCTTGCTGTTCTCGTAGACTCCGCCCATGGCCCCGCCCACGCCGCCGACGGCCGCTCCCTGGGTTGCCGCCCGGCCGATGTCGCCGGTGATCAGGCCCAAGACCGTGCCCATCGCCGCGCCCGTGGCCGCGCCCCAGCCCGTCTTGCGCGCGATCGGCTTGAGGTTGTTCGTCTTGATGTAGTTCTTGGATTGGGCCAGGCATTCGTCGACATCAAGCTGTGCCGCGTCGGGACCGGAGGCTTTGAGCTTCTCGTTGGGATAGAAGACGGGACGAGGCGTCGCGCAGGCCGCGCTTAGAAGCAGGATGACTACGCCGAATCTCTTCATATCTCGCTCAAGTATATCAGAGCTGCGAAATATTTGCCGTATGCCGACGACATAATTAAAAACGTCACTAAATCTATTGACATATATTATAAAAGCTTATAAATAATATTATGTTTGTCGCTGACGCGGCCGTCCGGAGGACTACATGATCGCCAAAGAACTGATGCCGTGGCTGTTCGTGGGACGGCAGTCGGCGTGGAAGCCGTTCGCGAAGGTGCGCTGCGAGGGCGGGCGCTGCGTGTGGACGGCGAGAAAGCGGGTGAGTCTTAAGCCGCGGCCGGAACGCCGCCCTTGCGGCGCTTGATCTCGTCGACGATCTTGGGCAGGAGCTCGGCGTATTCGCCCTGCACCGAGATCGAGGCCATCTGCATGAGAGGGCAGTCCTTGTCCGTGTTGATGGCCACGATGGTGCTGGATGACGACATGCCGGCCAAGTGCTGGATCTGGCCGGAGATGCCGACGGCGACGTAAAGCTTGGGTCGCACGGTGCGTCCGGTCAGGCCGACTTGATGGCGATAGGCGATCCAGCCCGAGTCCACCGCGCGGCGGCTGGCGCCCACGGCGGCGCCGAGCGCGTGGGCGAGCTCGAACACGAGCTTGAAACCTTCGGGTCCGCCGAGGCCGAAGCCGCCGGAAACCACTTTTTCAGCCGCGCCCAGGTCGATCTCGCGGGATTCCTCGGCCTGGAAAGAGACGAACTGGCTCTTGAGCGCGCCTGGGTCGAAGGCGACGGCTTCGATCGGGGCGGAGGCACTCTTGGGTTCGGCGCGGGGGAATGTCATGGGCGCGATGCTCAGCACGGCGACCGGGGACTTGAACTCGACGTCAGTGATCAGGTTGCCCGAGTAGCATCCGCGGCGGACCTTGCCGTCGGGCAGGATCTCGGAGACGTCGGTGGCCAGTCCTGCCTTGAGCAGCACGGCCAGGCGCGCGGCCAGAGCGCGGCCGGCGACGGTCGAGGGCAGGATCACGCGCGAAGCGCCGGTTTGCTGGGCGGCAAGCGCCGCGGCCTTGGCGTAGGCTTCCTCGATGAAGTTCGCCAGCGAGGGATGCTCGATGGCCAGGACCTTGTCCGCGCCGCGCGCGGCGACGTCGGCGGCCAGAGCCTTGACGCTGCCGCCGATGACGGCGGCGATCAGCGGCTGCTTCAGGGCGTCCGCCATTTGGCGGCCGGCTCCGAGAAGTTCGTACGCGGCGGGAGACAGGGCGCCGCGCTGGGCGGCGATGACGACTAAGATTGTGTTGGCCATTAGATGAGCTTCCTTTCTATTAAAATGTCGACGAGCTTCGCGGCTTTTTCGGCGGCGGAGGAGCCTTCGACTTTCATGCCCGTGGGGCGGGCGGGGGGCAGAGAGGCTTTGAGCACGGTGGTGCCGGCGCCGGCGGCGCCGACCTGGGCGGCCGCGATGCCGAGCTCGGCGGAGGTCCATTTTTGGAAGACGGCCTTTTTCGAGGCCATCTTGCCCTTGAGCGAGGGCAGGCGCGGCTCGTTGATCTCTTTAACGGTGCAGACGCAGGCCGGCAAGGTCAGCTTGAGGGTGTCCACTCCGTCTTCCATCATGCGCTGGACGCTCGCGGTCTGCTCGTCGATCGTCTCGATCTTCTTGATCGCCGAGGCGCTCGGCCAGTCGAGCCAGGCGGCCGTCTGGGTTCCGACGACTCCTGCGCCGACGTCGCTGGTGTTCTTGCCGAAGATGACGAGATGAACGGGCTTCTCGGCGTGCAGCTTCTTGATCGCGGCGGACAGGGCAAAGCTGGTCGCGTAGGAGTCCCCGCCGTCGAACTCGGGGCCGGTGACGATGGCGCCGGCGTCCACGCCGCGGGCGATAGCCTCGCGCAGGACTTCGGCCGCGGCATCGGGGCCCAAGGTCAGCGCGGTGGCCGTCGAGCCGGGAACGCGCTCCTTTAGGCGGACGGCTTCCTCGACGGCGAACTCGTCGTAGGGGTTAAGAGCGGTCGGCACGCCGGCGGTTTTCGGCAGGCCGGTGGCGGAGTCGACGCCGATGTTGACGCTGGTGGGGGTGCTCTTGACGCAGACGAC
>JAYVZL010000259.1:0-10135 GCA_043783505.1 Elusimicrobiota bacterium | reverse complement strand
CATCGGGAAAACCCCGGTGCCTTCGCACACCACGACGACTTCGAAGCCGGCGTCCATTAAAGTGACTTGAAGCATCTCGATAATGAACGGCTCATCGTCTACGACCATGATCTTCTTAGCCACCCTTGCTCTCCTGTATCGTCTTGATATGCTCCTTAGGCTCCTTCGGCAAAGCAAAGACGAAGGCGCTTCCGCGTCCTTCGCGCCCGCTTTCGACGCGAATCCAGCCGCCGAGCGCCTCCACGACCGCTTTGGTGATCGTCAGCCCCAGTCCTGTCCCGGGCGTCTTCAAGTTGACAGCGTCCGAGGTTCGATAAAAAGCCTCGAAAATCTTGGCTCGGTCTTCCTCGGGGATCCCGAAGCCTTCGTCTTCCACGCGAGTCACGACCTCAGATCCCGCGATCTTCGTCGTGATGCGGATGCTTCCCTCAGTCGGCGAATACTTCACGGCGTTGCCGAGAATGTTCACGACGATCTGCTCCACGCGGTCCTTGTCCGAAAAGATGTCCGCGAGCCCCTCCTCGACCGACAGCTCGAAGCGGAGGGCCGGGTGCGTGATCTTAAAGCCTTCGATCACTCCGACAGCCATGTCCTTAAAGTTGAAGCGCGCCCAGACCAGCCTCATACTCTCATCCTGCATCCGGGAGAGATTGAGCATGTCTTCGATCAGCCGCGAGAGGCGCAGCGACGAGGAATGGATGACCTTCGCGTAAGACTGCATCTGGGCGACCTCGATAACGCCCACTTTTCGCATGATGGTCTCGGAGAAGCCCATGATGATCGTCAGCGGTGTGCGCAGTTCGTGGGACACCATGGCGACGAACTTCGACTTGACGGCGTCGGCCGCCTGCAGCTTCTTGATCGTTTCCAGGAGCTGCAGGTTGGCGTGGCGCAGCTCCAAGGTGCGCTGGGCCACCGTTGTCTCCAGGAGCACGGTCGCCTCGCGCTTATCGCGCACCAGCTTCTGCCGTTCCGCGATCCGCGCCAGGATAGCCTTGATCTCGTCGATGTTGTAGGGCTTCTGGACATAGGCGAAGGCGCCGTCATTGATGGCGTGGATAGCGGTCATCGTATCGGCATATCCCGTCATGATCACGGCTCCGATCTCGGGATGCATGTTCTTGACGCCGCGCAGGACGTCCAGGCCGCTGGTGTCCGGCAAGCGGACGTCGATGAGTGCCGCATGGAGCTGTCGCCCGCTGGTTTGATAGTCAAGCGCCACCTGGACCGCGTCCGCGCCGGTCGTCACCCATTGACCCTGGTGCCCCGCCTTGCGCAATATAGCGAGCAAGGTGGCGCCAGTCGACTTGTCATCATCGACGATCAGGATGTTGAAAGCGACGGGCGACTCAAGCATCGCCGGTTCCCTTTCCACTTTCTTTTTTCAAGCACTTGTCGATCACCTCGATGATGCGGTCGATTTCGAGCGGTTTATGGACCCAGGCGAAAGAGCCCTCCTGCAGAGCCTTCTGGAGCAGCTCCTCCGGAGCGTGGCCGGTCATCATGATCACCCCGACGTCAGGACGCAGCTGCTTGACTCGCCGCAGGGTTTCCACTCCATCTATGCCGGGCATCTTGATATCGAGGAGGATGACCTGATAGCGCTTTTTCCTTACCTCATTGAGACATTCCTCGCCGCTGTCCACGACGCCGACCCGATACCCCCGTGTCTCAAAGAGGGCCTTTAGCCCCGTAGAAATATCGGTCTGGTCGTCGACGATCAGGACCAGCGTGCGCCCATCAAGGCAGTCTTTGATGACTGCGAGCATCTTCTCTATCTCGAAGGGCTTGTGGACGATAGTGTAGGCCCCTTCCCGTATCGCCTGCCGGATCTCATCATCCGCGGCGAAGGCGGTCATCATGACGACGGTCGTGCCCGGAGAGATGGCCTTGATGCGGATAAAGGTCTCCACGCCGCTCAATCCCGGCATCTTGATGTCCATGAGGATGAGCCGGTATTGCGTCTGGCGGACCATCTCCAACGCCTGGGTTCCATCCTCGGCCACGGACACGTTGTAGCCTTTCCGCGTCAAGATTCCCTTCAGGCTCAGACGCATGCCGGCCTGGTCGTCAACGACGAGTATGCGCGGCAGTTCGACGGCGGCTTCAGTCATCATTAGTTGGTGTCTCCCGCGGGTAGACGCACGATGAAAGTGGCGCCCGCGCCCGCTCGGCTTTCGACTGTGATCTCTCCGCCGTGCGTGTGCACGATCCCAAGACAAATGGGCAGGCCAAGGCCGGTTCCCTTCGCCTTTGTCGTGAACAACGGCTCGAATATTTTCCGTCGGTCCGAATCGGTGATGCCGAGTCCCGTGTCGCGAATCTCGATGAACAAGAATCTCGACGTCGAGTCCCCGGGCAGGCCCGCGATCTTCGTGGAAATATAAACTTCTCCTTCCTTGGGCATGGCCTGGACCGCGTTCTGCAAAAGATTCATAAAGACCTGGCGCATCCTCTCCCGGTCGACCGTCATCAACGGCAGATCGACGCCCAGCCGTTCGATGACGCGCACGACCGAGGGAATCTCGATCATTCCCTTGGCCTCGATGAGCAGGGCGTTGATGTCCGTGGGCTGAAGCACGAGCTGCGGCGTCCGGGCGAAATCCAGCAAGTCGCCGATGATGCGCGTAGCGCTTTGGATCTCCCGATCCGCCATATCGAGGAACTCGACAAGGCTCGGATCTTCCTTGACCAGAGCGCTCTCCTTGACCGCGTCGCGCACATAGTACACCGCGTTTCGTATCGCAGCCAGGGGGTTGCGCAATTCATGACCCACGCCCGAGGCCAGCTGACCTATCGAGGCGAGCTTTTCCGAACGAATCACCTTATCTTGGGTCTCACGCAGCTCGCGATTGGCCTTCTCCATGGCCAATTCCGCGTTCACGCGCTCGGTGACGTCACGCATGACCAGAATCAGCGTCCGATCGGAGCCGATGCTGACGGCCAGTCCCGAGATCTCCAGCATGAGATCTTTTCCCTCGCTGTAGAAACGATAGATTCCCACGATCTTCGTCTCGCCTTGATATAAGCGCCTGACTGGATGGCGGGAGGCATCTAGAGGCCGGCCGTCCTGCTCCAGCGTTAGAAGCTCGTCCAAGGGCTTGCCGACGAATTCGACATACGGACGCCACAACAGCCGGCTAAAGACCGCGTTGGCCCACTGCACGCGGCCGTCTTGGCCGGTCCAAACGATGGCGTCGTCGATGGCGCCAAGAGCGAGCTCCATCTTACCGAGGGTCGATCGCAGCTCGTGCATCAAAGGACTAATGCCGTCTGCTGGGGTCAATTTATTTTCCGGGCAAGGGGCGTATCGTGGCGCCGAAGTGCCAGTTTTCCCCGATCTTTTCCGCGATGATCACATGTTCGGCGTCGAATTCGAGGCCTTCCTTGGTGACTGCCCTGAGCGTGATCGGGCGGCCAAGCAGCGTCGGCATTCCGGTGGTCAAAAAACGCGAAAAACCCAGGTTGTGCGCGTCGCGCAGATGCTTTGGGATGATGACGGACAACGACTGTCCGATGACCTCCGAAGCCTCCCAGCCGAACACCGCCGTGAAGCTGGCGTTGACCTCGGCTACGGCTCCGCTCTGGTCGGCGATCAGCATCGGCACTTCTTTTTGGCCGCGAACGTCTTCTATGGTTTTCATGTAAAAATTGTAACAGAATAAAAGGGGCTCTAGCTCTTTGGGATGGAGCGCGCGCGTTTACGCGCCGCCGCCGCCTCAAGCAGGGGGCAGAGCGTCGCCATCGCATAGGGCTTGGACAGAAAATCGAAGGCGCCGAGCTCCTTGGCGCGGGCGTACCTCTCGGGATGCGGATATCCGGTGACGACGATGACCTCGATCGCGGGCCGCTCCCTCTTGAGAATCTCGAGGAACTTGATGCCGTCCAAGCCGGGCATCATGATGTCGCACACGACGACGTCGAAATCGCCCCCGAGAGCGGCAGCCACGCCCTTTTCGCCGCTCTCAACGACGGTCACGTCGAAATTCTTCTTTCCCAACGTGAAGGCCAGCATGTCGCGCATGCCCTTTTCATCATCGATGATCAGCACCTGAGTCCGGGAGGGCGCGTCATTCATAGCTCGTATGATAACAGTTTTTCATTTTTTTGCCAGTGCCGACACCATCCCTTTTTGCGCGGGCAGCTTCACCGTAAACGTGGTCCGGCCCGGATCGCTTTCCACCGAGATCTCTCCCGAGTGCTTCTCCACGATCTCGCTGACGAGGCTCAAGCCCAGTCCTGTGCCTTGCCCGATCGGCTTAGTCGTAAAGAACGGGTCGAAAATCTTCGATATGACGCCGGGCGGAATGCCCGTACCGTCGTCGATGAACTTCAGGCACACCCAGGAGCGCGACCCCTCTTTGAGCAGCTCCGACGTCAAGGCCAAAGAGCCGCCATTGGGCATCGCGTCGATTGCGTTCTTGGCCAGGTTCATGATCACTTGCTCGATCTGGCTCTTATTTCCCAAAATGAGAGGCAGCGCTTCGGCCAGGGTCGCCGAAACTTTCACGCGGCCGATCTTCGCCTGAGGCTGGATCAGGACGAGGGCCTGCTCGACGGCCAGGTTGACGTCCATCGCGATCTGATTCGATTGGGACGTGCGGGCGAACGTCAGCAGATTCTCCACCAAGGCCTTGCAGCGCATGGCCTCCCGCTCGATAGATCTAATCGGCATTTCGAGCTCATCGCCGGCTTTCAGCATGCCCACCATGCCCTCGGCAAATCCCAGGATCACCCCAAGCGGATTGTTGATCTCATGCGCCACGCCCGCGGCGAGCTGTCCCACGGCGGCCATCTTTTGAGACTGCAGAAATTGCGTTTTCATCTTCTTCTGCGCGGTGATATCCCAACAAACGCCGGCCATGCGCTCCGTCCGGCCCTGCGCGTCGCGGTACACCCTTCCCCGCAGCGCGAGAGAGTGCTCGCTCAAGTCCGGCCAAACCACTTCGAATTCGGTGTCGCACTCGATGCCGCTGTCCACCGACGCGGCCAGCTCGCTCTTGACCCGTTCTCTGTCATCGGGATGAATGTAGTTGATGAAGTCGTCGAACTGCACCAGGGAAAGTCCCGCCTCCAACCCGAAGAGGGGATAGATGTAGTTGTCCCAGTTCATGCTTTTTTCAGGAATACTCCAGCTCCAGGTGCCGATGGACGCGGACTTAAGCGAGAAACCGAGCTTCTCCTCGCTTTTCTGCAGATCCTCCAGGGCCCGGTTGCGTTCGCCCATGGTGCCCATGATGATCCAGCTGGACATGACCGTGAGAGCCACCATGAACAGAATGATCGTGAAGGCTATGCGTTTTTGCGTCTGGAAACCGCTGATGCGGGCCTTTAGAAGAACGTCCAGCTCGACGAAGGTCTTGTCCCAAAGACTAAAAATCTCCTGGGACGCCTTCTGCCCGAGCGCAAGCATCTTATCGGGCGCCATCGCCGCTGAGCCATTGCCCGAGATCATTTGCTGGATAGGACCCAACAGTCCTTCCATCGCGATCATGTAGGCGCTAAAGGGCCCTTCTAGGGCCGTCCTCATGGTATTGGAAGGATTGTTCTCCATGGCGCTTTGCAAAGAATGCCTTGTCTTCTCCAAATTAAATCTCAAGTTGCCGGATAAAATGATCAGCTTTGTTTTCACGTTGTCGGAAATATGAACTTCGTCCGCAGCGCTTGAAATCGGCTCTTCGGCTTGAACCCCGATGGCGTCCTTGAGCATCTCGAACTTCACCTTCGACTCCGTGCGCGCGATCGCGACGAACGAGAAGGGCGCCCGTCTCTGCGGCGCGGACTTTTTTCCGTCGGAAAGCCGCGCGCGGGGGATAAGCCGGTACCCGACCGCCAGAACGGACATCGTCGTCGGGCGAATATCTTCGAGGGCGACACTCTCGGCGTCGGAGCCGGCGACGATGCCCACGATCATATCCTCCGCGAAATTCACCCGCGGGACGGGCTTAGCGCTGGTCTTCTCCCACAACCGCTTCCAGGCTTCTTCATTGCGTATGGAGAAAAAAAGCGGTTTCAGGGTCAGCGGCGGCGAGGCTCCGGTCCAAGTCTTTTTCCGCGCGACGGTTTTGTGCCTCACCACCAAATTCCTTTTCTCGGCGACGGAATCATGCGCTTCGTTCGCAGCGAGCGAAGCCGTCCGCATGGTTTGGAATAGAAGACCCTGCGTCTCGGGAAGCTCGAGGAGAACCATGGACATCGCATAATAGCTGTCGAGGTCCGGATCCAAAATAAGATTCGACTTGTCGCCCACTTGAGTGATCAGCCCGCGTATCTCAACGACGAGCCGGTCATGAGACTCGTCGCTGTCCTTTTGGTTCATGCCCGCCAATTTCCACTTCAGATCGTTCCAGGCATTCGTCAGCGTCCTCAATCTGTCGGCCGTCTCAAGAGACCCGGAAAGCCCACGGTCGATCTCAAGGACCTGCGTTAAATCCTCTTCGATTTCATTCCGTTTTCCTAAAATCGCCTCGGAAGGCGCGGTGCCCTGGCGAAATGAGCCGTCCATCAGCATCTGGTGCTGCTGCACATCCTCATACATGAGTCTTAGCGCGTGCAGGTAGTGGTTCCCCGCCAATTCCTTTCTGGCGAAATCGATCGCTATATTCTTTTCGGTGTTCAACAAATAAGACACCGTCCCGATCGTCAGCAAAAAACTGACGCTCAAAAATACAAGCCTGCCTTTAAGCTCTTTATTGCGGGCCGGTTTTATGTTGCCGGTGTCGAAGGCCATGTCCGCCGCAGGGTAATATGAATGCGGCGAAAAATTATTAAATTTTTGCGACCGAGCCTAAGCGAGGGAGTGTCCCTTCCAAACGCCGTTAGAAAGGGACCGACCGATAACCCGATATCGGAATCAAAGAGGCCTCATTGGGGCGCTCGGCGAATCGCTCACCGGCGGCAAGCTAAGGGACCCCTCTATTTGGTCGCGCGCGCTTAGAAGTAGGCGATCGTGCTTAAGCCGACGGTCGACACGGACGAGGTCGGCATGCCGCGGGCATCGGTGAACAACGAGCTTCTCCTGTTGGAGTGGTCCAAGCGGAACTCGGGACGAATGAGAAGGCCGGACGCCGCCTTCCAGTTCCACGTCACGGTCACTGAGTTGATCCGCGTGGCCGTCGAGTTGACGCCGTTGGTCCGATTGGCCTGGGCCAGGGTAAAGTTGTTGGGGTCGACGTAGGTCTCCAGGCGCAAGGCGGGCTCATGCGAGTCATTGAGCTTGTAGCGCGCATAGAGAGCCCCGCCGTACCACTTGACCGTGCGCGTGCCGTCGCCGCCGGCGACGGGCGTGAGCACCGGGTCCGAGCCGGGAGAAGCGATGCCTTTCTGCATGCCGTAATCGCCGGCGATTAAGGCGTTGAAGGCGCCCGCGGAATAGCCGATCGAAGCGTCGAAGAGGTGCCTCATCGTGCTTCGGCTGCCGACCGGGCAGTTCACTCCGTAGACGCAGCCGCCGGGTCCCGTCAAGACGCTCCCGTTTGCGGTCGTGGGGCTGACGCCCCCGTCCGACTCGAGGCCACCCATGTAGTTGAGCACTCCGGAGACCGGGCCGAAGTTCCAGATAACGGAGGGCGCGATGGTCTTGCCCTTATCGTTATCGACTGTGGCGTTCCAGCCGTTGAGAACGTACAGCTCCGTGGTGAGGTGATCATTGACTCTATAGTTGATGCGCACGCCCGTCTGTTGAAAGGGAATGGCGTAGCTGAACAGGTAGCCGTGGGAGAAGTTGTTGTTCTTGATGCCTTCCGTGTACTCGGAGCCGATGTGCGTCGCCATCTTGCCGGCGTCGAACCTCAGGCCGTTGCCGATATCGGCGAGAAAGCCCACCGTGGCATGCTGGATGTGCCGCTCGCCCGCGCCGAGGGAGCCCGGGCCCTGGGCGGCGAGGACTCCCGCCTGGATCTGATCCTGGGTATCGCCGAAGGCCAGATCCAGTTTAAAGCCGCCTTTTCCCTTTTCGGGGACCTTCTCCAATTCGATTTCGGCAAGGTCGAGGGTGAACGTTTGATCCTTAACGTCGAAGGTTCGGCCAGGGATGACCGTGCCCTGATTGGCGTTATTGGCGCGAAAATTGTAGTAGGCGCTCACCCAGCCCCTGGCTTTGATCCCGCCCAACGACTCTGTTAAGGTCCGCGTTGAGTCATCGGTCCACCCTCCGTTGACTTCCGCGGCAAAGACGGGATTACCGCAGAGGATCAACGCCGCCGTCAAGAGAGCCGTCCCCGTCTTTTTTAGAATCATGTTGGTAAGAATGCAACTCTTCACAACAAAAAGTCAATGATTTCCTGCATGAAAACTGGCCTTGTGACCGAATGGGGCAGGTGTTATACTAAGCCCATTATGGGCCCTTCGCACAGCCCGGTCGAATGGATCGAGGTGCCGTTTCGAGTGCTTAAAGAGCACGAGGGACGGCGCCTGGACGCGTTTTTGGCTCTACGCTTGGGCAAGAAGTACTCCCGAGCGGCGGTGCAAAAGCTCATCGAAGAAGGCAAAGTGACGCGCGCCGACCGTTCGGTCAAGGCCGCCGCCCGAGTGGCCGAAGGCGAAACGGTGCTCATCCGCTATCCGCGCGTCGCGGAACCGCCGGTCCCGCACGAAACCATGCCGATCCTGTTTCAAGACGAAAAGATCGTGGTGATCTCAAAGCCCGGGGGCACCCTCAGTCACCCCACCGATAAGGTTCTTCACAACACCGTCACCCATCTCTTGGCCAAGCAGATCGGCCGCAAGGTCTACCTGGCCCATCGGCTCGACCGCGAGACCAGCGGGACGATGGTCCTGGCCTTGGACGCCGACGCCGCGCGCGGGCTTTACGAACAGTTCGTCGCCCGATGCGTGCGCAAAGAGTATTTGGCCGTGGTGTTCGGCGCAACCGCGTGGGATGAAAAGGTCGTCGACGCGCCTCTCGGAGCCGAGGGCGGCGCGATCAGGGTGCGTCGCGCCGTCGGCGGCGCGGATGGTCAAAGTGCGATCACCGAGTTTCGCCGCCTGAAGACGGACGGGCGCGTCAGCCTGGTCTGCGCCATGCCGCGAACGGGGCGCCTTCACCAAATCCGCGCCCATCTCGCCCACATCGGCCATCCGCTGGTGGGCGACAAGCTGTACTGCGGCGACGGCGAAGTCTACATGAAGGCGGTGCGCAAGGAAGTCTCCCGCGCCGACCTCGACGCCCTGGGCGCGGATCGCCAGCTTCTGCACGCTTGGCGTCTATCCTTCGCGCATCCCGGCGACGGGCGGCCGCTGACCTTCACCGCACCGGTTCCCGCGGATTTTCCGCTGCGCCCCGAGGCCGCGTGAGGAATTTCGACCCCGCCGTCAAGGACGGCGTCGCCTACGTGCTCTTCGCTTACGACGTGGGCCTGGGCATCGGCCTCGACGCGGCCGAAAAAAACGTCAAGGCGATGACCGAGCGCGCGCCCATCCGCCACCAACGCCGCGCTCCCAAACACTTTGAGTTCGAGCCCACGCCGCTGCGCGTCACACAGGTCTCGACGGTGCACAAGATCGCGGGCTTTTCGACCTTGCCCGCGGTGGAGACGGTGCTCTACGATTTCGGCGCGGTGTGCGTGACCTACCAGATCCCGCTGACGGGTCCCTTCTCCGGCCTGCTGCCGCTGTCGGAGGCCTTGTACGACAACGAGACGCTTCTAGCCGACAGCCGCCGCTTGGTCGAGGAACTGCTGGCGGGCATCGAGACCTCGGTTAAGCGTCCTCACATCGCGCACTTCTACGAGGACTACGTCATTTTCCAACTGCGCGAGTTCGAGGAGCAGGGCGCGCGCGAAAGGCTCCTTCAGGAGAATCCCCTGAGCGTGGCGCAGGTCCTGCGCGCCGACGGAGACCTGCGCTCGGAGCAGGAGATCAAGGACGCTCTTGCCTGCCCGATATCGTACGGCGCCGATGATTTGACCTTAGTCGACTGGGCCTCGGCGATCGTCTTCGACAAAGTCGCCGACGACACGCGCGCGGTCCTCGAGTTCGGCCAGGTCCAGCTGCTCGAGCTGCGCCACCTCGACAACCAGCTCGACGCCGCGCTCGAGCGCTGCTACGAGACGCTCACGCGCCGCGCACCCAAGCACGCGAGCTTTTTCCCCGCCTCCGGAAACAACGACATCGAGGCCATCGGCGAGCTCCAGGT
>JAYVZL010000258.1:0-10147 GCA_043783505.1 Elusimicrobiota bacterium | reverse complement strand
CTTTGCCGCCGGACATCCTAGAGCAGCTTCGCGGCTATTTCGGCAAGAGCCACAAGGCCTCGGAGCCGGTCAGCGCCGCCATACCGGAGGGTAATCGCAACGCTAAGCTGGCCAGTCTCGCAGGCAGCATGCGTCGCAACGGCCTTGAGAAAGACGAGATCGCCGCGAATTTGAAGGCGGTCAACGCCAAGCGCTGCGCTCCGCCCCTGCCTGAGGACGAAGTGAACGGCATCGCGGCGAGCATCGCCCGCTACACCGATGATGAGGCCGAGACGGATGCGCCACGCGGGGTTTCGGAAGACGCGCTGGCGATGGACTTCACCGCCCGCCATGGCGGGAACTGGAAATACGTCGCGGCCTGGGGCTATTGGCTGTATTGGACCGGCCTGGTGTGGACCAAGGAAAGCACGCTGAGAGCCTTCGACCTCGCTCGCCTCATCTGCCGCCGCGCCGCCTCCCAGTGCCCGAACAAAAAGACCGCGGCCAAGATTTCCACCGCCAGCGTGGTTGCGGCCGTGGAGAGGTTCGCGCGGGCCGACCGCCGCCACGCGGCCACCATCGACCAGTGGGATGCCAACCCCTGGCTTCTCAACACCCAGGGCAGCGTCATGGACCTGCTTACGGGCCAGGGACGTCCCAACCAGCGCGAAGACTCCATGACCAAGATCACGCTGGGAAAGCCGGGCGACCCGGCGGAGAAGCCCCAGCGTTGGCTTGAGTTTCTCAACGATGTCACCGACGGCGACGTTGAGCTTCAGGCCTACCTGGCGCGGGTCGCTGGTTACGCACTCACGGGCGTCACCACCGAACACGCCCTGTTCTTCTTCTACGGCACCGGAGCCAACGGGAAAAGCGTCTTCCTGAACACCTTGGCCGCGGTCATGGGCGATTACGCCACCAACGCTCCCATGGACACGTTCCTGGAGAGCAAATCCGACCGCCACCCCACGGACATGGCCGGTCTGCGCGGAGCCCGGCTCGTTACCTCCATTGAAGTCGAGAAAGGCCGCCGCTGGGCCGAATCCAAGATCAAATCCCTGACGGGCGGCGACAAGATCTCGGCTCGCTTCATGCGTCAGGACTTTTTCGAGTACGTCCCCCAGTTCAAGCTCCTCATCGCCGGCAACAACAAGCCCGCGATCCGCGACGTGGATGAGGCCATGAAGCGCCGCATGCACATGGTCCCGTTTACCGTGACCATCCCGCCTCACCGACGGGACCACGGCTTGGCGCAGAAGCTTCTGGCCGAGAAGGATGGGATTCTACGCTGGGCCATCGACGGCTGTCTTGAGTGGCAGCGTGTGGGGCTCAAGCCTCCGGCCCGCGTCGTCGAGGCCACCGAGGAATACCTGGAAGCCGAGGACGCCCTGGGGCGCTGGCTAGAGGAATGCTGCGACCGCAACCCCAGCGCCGCCACGACCACCAACGAGCTCTTCGCCTCCTGGAAAATCTGGAGCGAGCGCGGCGGCGAGTTCATGGGAACCATGCGCAAGTTCTCGGAGGACGTAGCCAAGCGCGGGTTCGCGCGCTGGAAGTCCAACAGCCAGAAGGGCTTTAAGGGCATCGCCCTCAAGGGCCAGGAAGTCCAGGAGCCGATGCTGTGACGACCGTGGGCCTCAGAGGGCCGAGTCTCCGGTTATCACCATTGCGCGCGCACGCGCGCGCGCGCGTGTGACGGGGCGGCCGCAGTTCGCCGAGATGCGCAACTTCCTGCGCTCGAATACGACTGTCCAAACCATTCTCTGCGAGAAGACAGACCGGCTCTACCGCAATTTCCACGACTACATCGATCTCGACGTCGATCAAAGCAACCTGACCGTGATCCTGGTCAAGGAGAACGCCATCCTCAACAAGGACTCGCGCTCGCACGAGAAGCTGGTCCATGGCTTCAAGGTCCTGCTGGCCAAGAACTACATCGACAACTTGAAGGAAGAGACGTCAAAAGGAATGCAGGAAAAAGCCGAACAAGGCGAGTTCCCGGACCGCGCGCCGCTGGGCTACCGCAACAACAAGGAGACCCACCGTGTTGATATCGATATGGAGCGAGCCCCTCTGGTGCGGCGCATCTTCGAGCTTTACGCGACCGACCAATACTCGCTGCTGACCTTGTCTCGGCGCATGATCGAGGAAGGACTCAGCTCACGCGCGGGGAACAAGCTTGGGGTGAGCCATCTTCACTTCCTCATGAACAACCCGTTCTACTACGGCGAGTTCCGCTGGCGCGAGAAGCTCTACAAGGGCATCCACGAGCCGCTGATCTCCAAGGGGCTTTGGGATCAATGCCGGGCCGTGATGAAGCGCTACAACAAGCCGCGCGTCAGCAAGAAGGAGTTCGTCTTTCGAGGGTTGCTATCCTGCGGCAAGTGCGGTTGCGCCTTCACCGCGGAGCAAAAGAAGGGCCGCTTCACCTACTACCACTGCACCTCCGCCAAGGGCCGCTGCAAGAACAAGTACCTACGCGAGGAGCGCGTGGACCAACTCATCGGCGAGGCCATGAAGGCGGTCCAGGCCGATCCGGAGATCTTGGACTACCTGACCACCGGCCTGCACGACAGCCACGAGGCCGAGAAGGTCTACCATGACCAGGCCATCGTCGGCCTACACCAGACCTACCGCAAGCTCCAGGACAAAATCGATAAGGCCTACACCGACAAGATCGACGGCGTGATCACACCCGAGTTCTGGGAGAAGCAGTCGGCCGCCTGGCGCAAGGAACAGCAGGACTCGCGAGACGCCGTGGCCCGTCACGAGGGAGCCAACCAGAAATACTTCGAGCTGGGGCTGTCCCTGCTTGATACCGCCGGCCGCGCCTACGACCTTTACCGAGTTCGAAGCCTGTCCGAAAAACGCCTCTTGGCAGGGTTCGTGATATCGAACTTGACGATAACCGGAGAAAACGTAGTCCCTGTATACAAAGAACCCTTCGGCTTGCTGGCCGAAGGGCTCTCTCGTCCAAATTGGCTGCCCGAGTCATTCAATAGAAAGAACCTTCCAGACCCGATTCCGGCTACCCCCTCCAACCAGGAAGTCTCGGCGCTGGTGGCGACGACCGCCCGGCCAGACTGGCTATTAACTTTGGCAACATTTGAGATCCCAGCATGAAGGCTGGGGCCTGAAGGCTGGGGCCTTGACAGGCTGCGGTACCGGGGTTACATTGACCAGCATGTTGGCGTCTATGCTGCGTCGTTGGATCGCTCCCGCGACCCTGCTGATCCTGACGACTCCTGCGTGGCCCGCTGTGAACAAGGTCTGGGAAATGGTCATTCCAAACGCCATCGAAAATGCCTTTGTCGTCCTTGATGCGACAGGCAACCCTCGTATCGTTTCTAATAACAACTCCGGGCTTTTAAGCTATGCCGCCTTGGACCGCGACGGGAACATACTTGCGTCAGGTGTATTCCCCGCCGGCGCCGACGTGAATCGTCGCTTCCCATCGGCAGGGGCCGCTGCCGCTGACGGCGGCGCGACGGCCTGTGGCGTAACGGTGGCACCGGCGATCATCCCGGGCGTCTCTGGCCGGGTGAGTAATGGGCTGGCCGTTAGATTCTCGGTGTCGGGGAGCACACTTTGGAGCAAAGTCCTCGGTGATGCGGAATTAGGACTGTGCGGCATTAATTTCCTGCAAGGCTGCACGACGACTTCGGGCGCGCTCTTCGGCGTGGGCAGGGCGGTTCCGCCCACGCCGTTTCCCGGCTCCCCCCCCTCATGCGCCTTCATCCCCGCCAACTTTAATTCGTTCCTCGTCCGCCTCGATGAGACGAGCGGGGCCGTCACGGGCCTTCGTACGTTCCCACTGGTCACGGACGGGACGCTTTACATTGCGATGGCTTCAAGCGGCGCGGCCGTCTATGCCCTGGGATCGCGCGGGAGGAACATGATCTTGGACCGATACGATACGGACTTAAATCTCGTCTGGACGGCGACGGCGGCCACCTCGGGGCTTATGCCCATATCGGTGGCCGTTTCGTCCCAAGGTGTGGTCGCCGCTCTGGGCCAGCGCGGAACCCTCGATGCCCGCGTCCTGCGATTTGCGCCGGACGGCAGCGCACTCGGGGAGGCCATCGTCCCGTTTCCCGAATCTTCTGGTGTGGCGATAACTGGGGGCTCGACTTCATATGTGAGCGGGCGTCGTTCTCCAGGCCAGGCCGCCCTGGCAAGCGCGTCTTCGGCTGACGCCGTCACGGTCGAATTCGAGGACCCAGCGGCTAAACGCTATTTGAGCGTAGCGGTGGATGCTACAAACGGCATCTTTACGAGCGTTGAGAGAATCGGCGATATACGCGTCGCCCGCTTCGCTCCCGTAGCCTCCACTGCGACGAGTCGTCTCTCGATCCACTCTGGAAACGAGCAGATTGGTGAAGTGAACGCGCCCCTATCCTTTCAGCTTGAGGTTCGAGTGCTCGATGCAAGCAGCGCGCCAGCCTTGGGCGTACCCGTCATTTTTTCCGTCTCGTCGCCGACGCCGAAAATTGGCGCAAGCGTGACTCCCACGACCACGCAAAGCACGTTTCCCAACGGAATCGCCTCGACCATCTTCCAGGTCGGCGGTCTGCCCATTGAATACCAAGTGACGTGCAACTGCCCCACCTGCGGACCTGCCGGAAGTTCCGCAACATTCACTGCCTGCGGGAAATTAGGCACGAACGAGTTCAGGCAAAACGATATTACATGGAGTACCACGACTCTGGGCAATCACGCGCCGAACAATCCCATCGGAAGAGTTGGATGCGCCTTGTCGTCGGTGGCCAACTTGATCAACTTCTACAATGCAGCGAGTTCTTCGGCCGTTCGAACCGATCCCTTGCAGCTTAATGCGGACATGATTGCGCAAAGGGGTTACAACAACAACGACGACATACGCTGGGGAGCAGTGGCCAATTTCACTCAGGCCCAAATCGCCTCAGCCGGAGACCGCGAAATCGAGCCTGGGACAACACGCGCTGATTTAATAACCGACATAGATGCGGATGTCGCGCAAGGACGGCCGGTCATCATCCCGGGTGAACATCCTCCTGCCGGGAGCGGCAGATATCACTTCATGCTTGTGGTCGGAAGGTGCGGCGGACAATATGTCATTGCCGACCCTATTTCTCCAACGGGGAACCGACTATACGATCCAAATGAATTCGATCTTCCCTTAAGGGGGATACACCGCTATGAGCCTCAATAAAAATTATTTTAGATTGCTTGCTTCCGGTTTAACGGTTCTCAGCGTCTGTGTTAGCGGCTCGGCCGTCCATGCAGCAGACAGGTCTTCGCTCAATTTCGATATAACCGCCAGGTTACACCCGATTGGCGTCTCGATGATGTTGACGAGCCCTTCATCCCAACGAACGGGAGAAAATCTCCTCGCGGGATTGAAACTGAAGGAAATTCTAGATTCCGGGACGGCTCATGATGGCCCCAGCGACGATGTCACTGGTGATGCCCAACCGCAGAGCATGAGCGTGAATGTCCGAAGACCAGCGGTGGGTCTATACCGACTGAATATTTTTGCTTCAACCAACGCGGTTTTCTATTTGGGCATTGACAGCTACGATTCGGCACATGCGCGCACGATAGTTGATCTCCAAGGAACGATTGCACAGGGGGCGACTCAAGAATTTACGGTCAGTTACTCTCCAGCACCCGGAACGCTGCCCATCATCCGTCCAGTGCTCAACACAGCCCCCTTAAATCAGAATTCGTTGGCATCGTGTGGAGGCATTTCTCTGAGCGGCCACGCGAGCGCTGTTGGTCCGGTGCGGGCAAATGGTGCCGTCAACTTGGTGGGAGATGCGCTTATCAGCGGCGATGTCACGGCGGCCACTATCAATACGACCGGACATGCCAGCGTGACCGGCCAGATAATCCAGTCGCCTGGAAGTTTGAATTGTTTCCCGGCTGATTTGACCGCGGCCCTTCAGTTGCTGACGGCAAGCAATGACAACGCGAATATCCCTGCTGGATTCCTAAACGCGGGCGTTCTTCGCGTCACAGGCAAGAATACATTGACCTTGGCTTCCGGCGATTACCTTGTGGACCGCCTTGAACTATCCGGCGGTTCCCGACTCATCACAAGCGGGCCCGTCCGTATTTTCGTACGCCAGAGTGTCGATCTAACCGGTCAGGCCATCGCGGGGACGGCTACTTCCCCGCTGACTATCTTCAGCAACACAACCGGAACGCTGTCATCGTCGGGTACAGCGGAGTTGCGCGCAATTCTTTACGCTCCCACGGCGAGAATAAATCTTTCAGGTCAGACGCGAATCATCGGAAGAGTTCACGTCGCAGTGGCGGAGATGACCGGCGACGCGAAGGTGGAAGCGCCATGACGATGATCCAAGCAATGCGGGGTCGAACTAAGATTATTGCTCTTGGTCTGTTTTTCTTCTGGCCGATAGCCTTGGTGGAAGCCCCATGACTGACGCAAGTGGTGCCTCTCTAAAAAAATGCCTAAAAACGCGCTAACATCGCTGCTTGCTGTCTCAGGTTTTTTCACCTGGATGGAATTTTTTACCTTGGCGGAAAATGCTCGAGCCAATGAAGGCTCACCTGAACCCGTGAAGCGAGAGGAATCCTATGTAGCCATCATTTTATCAAGCCAAGCAGCAAGCATCCCACAAGAGAACTGGCAAAGACTAAAGGCGCCGAAATGGGACTTCAGTCTTCTGGTACCTCCTGGCGCTAAGTTATCTGCTGCTTGCGGAGACGCGCTTCACTGCCTTCAGGTTTCGCAGCAGGCCATTCAATCGATTCGCGATGCTGGTGGCGCGTGCGGCAGTTCGAGCAAAGAACTTGCACTGGAACAGCGTGAGGCGATCGGGAAATCCCGTTCCGCACAAGACGCACGCAAGGCTCTCACGTTAACGCGTTCCGCCATCTCATCACTGGTAGGATTCAAGAAGGGTGACGGGGTAAAGGTCATATATGGACTGCAAGACTGCCAAGGTGATGTTTCAGAAACGGACCTCGTCGGCTGGTATGTCGGCGCTGCGGCTTTTTATCCGAAAGAAATGAGTGTGCAGTTAACATTTGCATTCCAACCTCAAGAGTCTATTCCCGTTGGAGATTCGGCAGCTTACCTGGACAAAATCCGAACCAAGCAGCAACAAAATAACACCCGCCGTAAGTGGGAATTCTTCGAAAAGATTGTGAACACGATAAAAGCGGAAGATGTCGCTACAGGGCAACCATGAGGATGATCCGAGTTATGAGCGATGGAGTTAGGGTTGCGTCTCTTTGTCTGCTTTTCTCTCGGCCGCTGGCCTTATCGGCCTGGGCCGTTGAGTCCACACCAATGGACAGCATCACATTCCAACTTCTGACCAAAGGGATGCCCGCCGATCTCAAGGAACGTTACCGTGAGGCCATCGCGCTGGACCCAGTACTTCGGGCTGCTATTTTCGGACAGACTGCTGCCGCCGGGTCCTATGGTACCGCCGCGATCGATAAACCAAGCACCCCGCCACCGGCCCAAGCTCTCGTCAAAAAAGACACGGAGAGTACCGTGTTGCGCGCGGATGGTTCGGGAGTGCGTGTGCCGGTCGGCGCCCTGGACCAGGACCTGAGAATCACGGTTGCCCAGCCTGACGCCGGTGACGAGCCAATGCGTGTACGGCAGGCCGAGATCAGTAAATTGCAGGCGGTCTCTCTGCCGGTTGAATTCGGCCCTGCGGGGACGAAATTCCGCGCGCCGGTGACGATTAGCTTGGCCTATGATCCATCCGTGGCGGCCGCCCGGGGGATCGTCGAGACGACGCTGAAGGTCTACTATTGGAATGCCGTCACGAGCGACTGGGAGGCCATGCCGTCGGTTGTGGACAAGATCAACAAGACAGTGAGCGCCCAAACAACCCATTTTTCGAGTTATCAGACAATGGGACCGGGTACAGGCGTGGCGGCGGCCGATGTCCCCCTAAGCTTCAAGGCGGCTTATGCCTTCCCCAATCCAGTACGCGGTCAGGGGACGGTCACGATTCGCGTCCAGCCGGGTTTGGCCGACTCAGTGGAAGTCCGTGTTTACGATCTCTCGGGACGCAAGGTTCACTCCTCCTCGGACTTCCGGTCCTTGGGTGCCTTCGATGATGGAAACGGCCTGGGACAGCAGTTCACTTACGAACACGTATGGGGCGTGTCGGGGGTCGGGTCCGGCGTTTATACTTTCACTGTGGTCGCCCGCAAGGCCGGAGAACAGGATATCCGCAGGACTGGGAAGGTCGCCGTCATAAAGTAAATGCGAAGGCACCTACTCGCCGGACTGCTCGTGCTAGCCGCCCATGCCTCCTGGGCGGCGGAAACTGCGTCTTTCCTCGACATCGGCGTGGGCGCGCGCGGCCTGGGCATGGGCGGGGCCTACACGGCGCTAGCCGACGACGCCAATTCACTCTACTGGAATCCGGCAGGGTTGGCCAAGCTTCCAAAGCGCGAGTTTACTGCGAGCCACGCCGAGATGTTCGAGAGCGCACGGCTTGATTTTCTCGCCTATGCGCACCCGACGCAGCAGGGAACTTTCGCCGCAGGACTGACCTACCTGAGTCACGGCAAAATCGAGGGCCGCGACAGTTTGGGACGGCCGACGGCGGGCTTCGATGCGTCGGACGCGGCCGTGAGCGCCGGATATGCGCGCAAGCTGGATTTCGCGGAGATCGGTGCGAGTTTCAAGTACATCCGCAGCCACATCGGCTCGGTCGAGGCGCAGACGGTCGCGGCGGACGTGGGTGCCAAGCGCGAGTTCGGGAACATGGTCGTCGGCACGGCGCTTCGCAACCTGGGCCCCGGCCTCAAGTTCCAGGACCAACGCAACGACCTGCCGCTGAGACTGGCCGTGGGCGCGGCCTACAGGTTCGGTGGCGGCCATACGGCGGCGGCCGAGTTGGTCAACGGCCCGCACGGCACAGGAACGAACGCCGCCTTTGGCGGCGAATACCAGGCCGTCAAGAACTTCTACCTGCGCGCGGGCTACACGACGCAGACGGCAATCACCGGCGGTTCGGGGTTCGATGCGGCGCGCGGCTTAACGATGGGCCTGGGCTTCCGCAACGAGAAGTGGGGCCTCGACTACGCCGTGCTTCCTTCGGGTGAACTCGGGCGCTCGCACAGGTTCAGCCTCAGCGTTCGCTGGTAGGAGCCCTCCCGGTACGGCCCCCCGAAGCTCTTCCAGGCGTCCAATAAAGTTGTTGACATATATTCACTTCTAGTGTATAATTCATCAACTATGCGTGATACACTGCGCCGCGAGGACTACCTACACCGCCCGATCAAGACCGGCCCGGACGCCGTGTCCTCTGTCCGCTTCGAGCCCGACTCCGAGTTCTTGATGGAGACGGAAGACCTCATCAACGCGATCCGCATCGCCCACGGCTTCGAGGTCACGCGCCGCACTCTTCAGCTCTACAGCTCCCCACAGCGCAAGCTCCTGCCGCCTCCCATCTACAGGGGTGGGCATAAGTCCTACTACCTCAACCCCGAGCATACTCAGCGCCTGACCGCGATCCTCTACCTCAGCACCCGGCTATTTATGCCTCTCAAAGCCATCCGCAAGTTGCTCCGCGTATACCCCGCGAGGCACTATGGGCTCCTGCTCAAGGACGTTCTGACCCCGCAGGAACTAACCGACTTTATGGATTTCTTCGGCCGAGGTTTGGAGGTCCGCGACTTCCTGTTTTACAAGGTCTGCCGGGTACTTAAGGCGCTGGACGAGGATCATGGCGACGAGCGAATGCAGGACGAAACGATCAGGGAGAAGGTCCTGTTTTCCATGAGCCGGCAGTTTGAGAAGTGGCTCAATAGCGACCGTCGCGGCAAGATTCAGGCGATCCTTGAACACGAGGCTAAGGCGTGAGGGTGGCCCCTTTTTTTCGAAATAATTATGCACTAGTAGTGAACAATATTACTGTGGATAACTTCGGACCAGCCGTCCTACAGGACGTCCAACGAGTTGGACAGCCTCGCGCGACTGGTCCAAAAAAGAAACGCCGTGTTTTGCAGCTCTTTGTCCCCCACCTCGCCAGTGGTTGCACCACTGGCGCTTTCCGACCCCTCACCCCCAACCATACAGAGTTGGGAGTAAGGTGCTCCGGGTTCTTCGGACCACTATGGACCTGATTTAAGGTGGTCTTTGCTGTTGCCGTTATGGCCGTGTCTTGATCCGTTTTCCTTGTCGTTG
>JAYVZL010000257.1:0-23848 GCA_043783505.1 Elusimicrobiota bacterium | reverse complement strand
TCTGGACCATCTCCAGGCAACCGATGAGGTCGATGCCCGATTTAAGGCCGTTGGACATCAAGATCATCGCGTCCATGAGCTGGCTTTCGCATTGCTGGCCGCGGCGAAAGCGGATGTTGCGCAGCAGCCAACTGGGCAGGATCAAGCCCGCGTATAGGCCAAAGCCCGTGAAAATAATCAGCCCAAACGGATTGAACGTGAGCAAGCCCATGAGTACTCCCAGGATCACGGGCGCTCCCACGAGGTAGTGGATCTTGATCACGACGAATTGCCGCTCGTACTCGTGGGCCCACTCCTTGGCCTTGAGCTTGTAACGCTCGCCCCCCTCGGCGATCTGATCCGCGTTGAGCGAGCCGATCGACCAGAAGCAGGCGAACATGAGCCCGCCGCCGATCATCTTAAACAGCAGCGCCGCGATCCGCGTCGCCTGCGAGTCCCCCTGCTGAAATTTATAACCGCGCGGCGGGCTTTGAAGAGTCTCAAAGGCCCCGTTCATCAGCGCGCCCACGCCGATCACCGCTTCCCTGTATCGCTGAGTGTCGCCGTTGACCAAGCCATCCATCACGCTGTCGTACTGCTTGTTGATCAGCTCGAAGTGCGCGATCACCGCCCGGCCCCGCCCGCCCAGAGAATCGCCCAGCCGCGCGCGCAGCAGACGGTCAAACGACACCTGGAAGCGAATGCGGTTGTCCTCATACTCCTTAATAAGGACTCCCGGCGGCGTCAGCTTGCCGCCGTCGGAAGGCGGAAGGCTTTGGCGAACCAACTCGAAGAACTCGTAGAGCACCGACGCCGGCGCCTGCCAGAGCTGGGCCTCGTTGAGGATGCCTTCATCGGGGTCCTGCCAGACCGGGCGCTTGAGCATCGCCTCCAGCGTCTGGTCCACCCATTTCGGGATCTTGAGACTGGCGTCGCGATCGCGCTTGAAGTAGTGATAGAAGATCTGGGTCCGAGTGATGGCACCCTCCTTCTTGGGCTGCCCCGCGGCCGTGGATTTTCCCGAGCCGACGAGGAACTCGATCTCATCGCGGCTGAAGATCTGCGCCCCGGCGGGGACCGCGGCCAGCAGCAGCAGGGCCAAAAGCGGGGCTTTCATCAGCGCCCCCCCCCGCCCTGCGCCATGGCGACGGCTTCCGCGTCGTCGGGCACCGTCAGTCCCGCGCGGATCATCTCGTCGATCGCGTTGGGCAGGCCGTTCTTCTTCTTGGTGCGCTCGCTCATGAAGACGTTCTTGTCGATGGTCAGGCCTTTGAGCTTGATCTCCTCGAAGAAACGCGGAACGTAGTCGCAGGCGGTGAAATAGCCGTAGCTGTTGCCCTTTCCATCCATCGAAGTTTGAATGAAGCGAAAGATGTCTCGGGTCTGGATCTTCACGCCGTCGCGGCCCACGCACTCGGTGACATAGGTGGTCCGGCGCTTGCCGTCGGCGAAGCGCGTGATCTGGATAAAGAGGTTGACCGCGCTCGAGATCATATCGGTGAGCACACTCATGGGCAGGTCGGTGCCCGCCATCAAGCACATCGCCGAGAGGCGCGAAATCGCGTCGGCCGGCGTGTTCGCGTGGAGGGTGGCCAAGGATCCCTCATGGCCCGTGTTCATGGCCTGGAGCATGTCCAAGGACTCACCTCCGCGGCACTCGCCGACGACGATGCGATCGGGGCGCATGCGCAGGCAGTTCTTGATCAGGTCGCGGATCGTGATCTCGCCTTTGCCCTCGATATTGGGCGGGCGCGACTCGAGGCGAATCCAGTGCTCGGCGAGCAGGCGCAGCTCGGCGGTGTCCTCGACGGTGATGATGCGCTCGTCGTTGGGGATGAAGTTTGAGAGCATGTTGAGGAACGTGGTCTTGCCGGTGCCGGTGCCGCCCGAGATCAGTATGTTCTTCCTGACGATGACCGCGGCGCGAAGGAGCTCGACGATCGCCGGCGTCGTGGAGCCGAACTTGATGAGCTGATCGTGGGTGAAGGGCTTCGCCGAGAAGCGGCGGATCGTGAGCGTGGGCCCGGAAATGGCCAAGGGATTTATGATCGCATTCACGCGCGAGCCGTCCTTGAGGCGGGCGTCGACGAGCGGCACCGACTCGTCGATGCGGCGCCCGATCGGAGCCACGATGCGTTTGATGACCTGGACGACCTGCTCGTCGTTGCGAAAGCGCATGGGCAGAAGGATGAGCTGGCCATTCTGCTCGATATAGATCTTGTCGTAGCCGTTGACCATGATCTCGTTGATGGTCGGATCGCGCAGAAGCTGCTGCAGCGGGCCCAGGCCCAGGATTTCGTCGACGAGCTCCCCCGTGAATTGCTCGCGCTGGGCTCGGGTCAAAGCCAGGCTCTGCTCGCGATGGAGGAGATTGTCGATGATCTGGGCGACCTTGGCGTGATTTTCTTGATTGGCGTTGGCATCGTCGGAGATGCGGATGCGCTCGGTCTCCATCGCGCCGACCACGAGCTTGTGCATCTTGCCCTTGAGCTCGTCCCAGAACTCGGGAAGAGGTCCCTGGCCCTTGAGCGTCGTCGCCGCGGTCTTGGCCGTCTCGGCCGCCGGCGCGGACGCGGCCAAGGGCTTCCAAAGGATGTCGGCCGAGGAAGAGAACTCGTCGTCCTCGATGGACGTCTCCCAATTCTTGACGGTGGGCGTGATCTCCATCATGCGCCCGAGCAGGATGCGAAGGGACTTCACCCAATCGCTTTGAAGCTGCTCGACGACTAAGATCTTCTGGGTGTTGGCGTACTCCGGGATCAAGTCCTCCCAGGGCATGTACGCCAGCACCCGCTTCTGGATCGCGTTGAAGAAGCGGTCGACCTCCTTGGGTGCCAGCGCGCCGGGCAGGTTGGCCTGATTGACGATGACCTCGAACTTGTCGAGGGCGAAATGCAGGGCCTTGATCTCGTTGAACAGGGAATAGGTCGCCTCGAAGTGCGAGCGCTGAGGAAGACAAGTCCAATAAATGAGGTCGGCCAAATCAAAAGAGAAGATTTGCATCGGGAAAAATGGATCCACATCGAGAAACAAATCGTAGGACTCAGCCAACGAGCCCAAAATCTTGACAACCATGTTCGGCGAGAGCTTCTGAAACTCCGCCCGGTTGGCGGCCAGCGGCAGCAGGCCCACGCCCCACTGCGATATGGGGATGCGGCCTTTGAGAAGGCGTCCAAGACCTCCTGTGGGATTCTCCCCAACGAGCGGCACCATGCTGGCTAAGGTAGGAGGATTGACGCCGAGCACGAAGCTGAGGTCATTGCGGCACATCGGATCCATATGCACGATGACGACCTTGCGGTTCTGGCTGCCTGCCCAGGCCAAAGCCAAATTAAGGCAGGTCGTGGTTTTGCCCACGCCCTCCTTAGGGCCCGTGAAGACAACGACGCGGCCTGGCTCAGCCATGGGTCATTTCACGATCTCCATCGTGATGAACAGGAACAGCGATTTCTGCTCCTCGACGATGCTCGTCGTCGTGAAGAGCAGTCCCAGGATTGGGATGCTCCCCAAGAACGGGATCTTCGTCTTGGACACGTTCTTGGAGCTGGACTTCAAGCCGCCGATGACCAAAGTCTCGCCGCTCTTGATCTCGACGGCCGTCTGGATCTGGCGCGTGACGATCGAGGGCACGGCGGTGTTGCCGACCTGGACGGTCTTGGAGAAATCGACGTTGGAGACTTCGAGCTGCATCTCGGCGCGGATCGTGTCCTTCTTGTTGGGATTGATGACCGGGACGATGTTGAGGATGACGCCGAATTTCTTGAAATCGGCGGTGACGGTGCCGTTTCCGTTGGCGGAAGGAAATGGAATCTCTCCTCCGACGACGAAGTTAGCCTGCGACTGGGCTTGAACGACCACCTTCGGGTTGGAGAGGAGCTGCGCCTTGCCTTCGGTCTCGAGCATCTTCAAAGTGGTCTGCAGCTGCGTCTGCCGGGCGAAATCCCCGATGCGATAAATGCCCGGGATCGTCTTCTCGGCGAAGGCGACTCCGGCCTGAAACGGCGTCCACGCAAATCCGATGTCGCGCTGCACCGAGCCCGAGATCTCCACGATGTCGGCGGAGACCGCGATGAGCGAGTCCTCCGGCTGAGCCACGGAGGTCCCAGCCAGCGCCGTCACGAGTGCTATCGCCGTCCACAGTTGTCGATTCATGGTGTCGAGTCTACGCTTCAATTAGTCTATGCGTCAGCGAAACAGCTTGCGAAAACTGGCCATCTCCATCGGATGCATCTCGGCGTCGCCGAGTCCTCTCATGATCACCGTCGTGCTGCCCTGGCTGTTGGCCAGAGCCAGGTACTGCGCCTCGTTGGGATTAAGCGCCAAGCTGACCGAGGCCTTCTCCGAGAACGCGGCCGACTTATCCTCTTTATCGCCCAAATTCTTGAACTGCTTGGCGTTCATGCCTTGTCCCAGGTTCGTGCCCACCGCGATGACCAGCACGTTCTGCAGGATGGTCGCCGTCACCTTCTCCTTGCGGCCGTCATTCATCATCGCGTCGAAAGTGACCATGACGTCGACGCGATCGCCGGGCTTGATGAGGATCTTCATCTCCGGCTCGATGGGCAGGATCGTGCCGCGATAGCCGGGCGGGATCTTAACGCTCAAGCCCGACTCCGGCGACAGCGAGATCAGCGCGGACTGGGTCAGCTGGTTGCCCTTGGGAACGCGCGTGCGGGTCACTAAGTTGACGATGATCTTCATGTCGCTCTGGGTCTTGATCTCGATGGAATCCTGCTGCATGAACTTGCGCGGGATCTCCAAAACCTCGACCATGTCCTCCTTAAGGACCGTGCGCTCCGGGATATCGACGCGAGCGGACAGGACCTTGGCGGTCTCATAGGCGCCGCGCAGAGCGCTCTCCTTGCTGGTCAGCACCATCAAGTAGAACACGGCCGCGCCCATCGCCAGGAGCATCGGGACCAACACGCCTTTCTTTTCCATAATCGCTCTGTCCTATTTTTTAAGAGGCTTTTCGATGGGCATTCGCACGGTCGCACTCAGCAGCCGCGTGCCGCTGCCGCGCGGGCTGGCTAAGATCACGCTGCTGATGGGAAATATGAGACGGACGGATTCGCTGCCTGTGATGATGAGATCGGAATTGTCCTGGTCGGCCTGCTGGTCATGCAAGGTCGGCTCCACGTCGCAGGCGACCTTGGCCGCCGGAAGGATTTGTTTCATGAACTCGCCGAGCTTGCCGCAGCCCAGGCCCGGGGGCCGCGTCCAGGTCATGCCGCCGATGCGCGCCACCTCGTAGGTGGCATGGTTGAGAAGAATGAGCTGGAAGGACACGTAGCCGATCTCCATGATCGTGAACACGATCGTCAGGAACACCGGCAGGATCAGGAGCATCTCCACGATCACCTGCCCCCCCCGATCCGCCCCGCCCTTCCCTCGACCGAGAAGGGCGGAACGCTCGGGAAACCTTAGTTGCTGCCGGAGCCCATCTGACCCGCCGCACCGGTGATCATCTGCTGAATATTGTTGAACAGCGTGGGCATGAACTTCTTGAGAGCCACTCCGGCCACCAAGACGACGCCGACGACCACCGTGAGCATCAGCAGATACTCCACGGTATTCTGACCGCGTCGATCGGCCGCCTTCGCCCGCATCCAAAACCCAGCCTGAACCAGTTTCCTGAACATGCAATCCCCCTCTTATTTTGGATATGTGGACAAGATCTTCACGCCCGCGATCGTGAACAGCCTGCGCAGCTGACCCTGAAGGAACCCGAACATCCCCGCGAACACCATGGTCAGCGCCAAGGTCGTCAGCAGATATTCGACGGCCGTTTGGCCGTTTTTCTCCATTGCGATTCGACGGAAGGAACGCGTCCTCATCCATCGTCAGTGTAACAGCGTGCATATAAGGTGTCAAGACATCTCCATTAAGAAACCATTAAAATTTCAGCTTCACCGATATCTGATCGACCGTGCCTAAGGCACCATAGGGAACGAACGCATAATCGAGCGAGACGCCGTAACCGAACGCCTGCGACGTGTACATGCCAAAGCCAAAAGACAGGCCGCTGGCGCGATCCATGCGCAGCGATTTCAAGGTCTCATCGAAGCTTTGGCCGAGATTGTCCCCGTTCTGATAGCCCAGGCGGAAGGAGAGCTGGCCGACGTCGAGATACTCCTCGGGCAGCTGGCACTCAAGACCCAGGCCCACGCGCGCTCCGCTATCGGAGGCTTTGCTCAGCTCCAGGCCCACGGTCACGAACTCTCCCATGCGCACCCCGGCGCCGGCACGGGTGATGCGCGCGACGTTCTCGGAGGACGAGCCAAAATTCTGCAGGGCGAAGGCCAGCGACAGCGTCGGGTTGGGCTTGAAGATAGCACCCAAGTCTCCGACCACCGTGTCGTGGATCGAGCTGGCGATGTCCTCGTGCACCACGCGCAGCGCGCCGCCCAGGAAAAGCTTCTCGTACCAAAAAGACCGGCCCAGGCCCATCGTGACGAACCCGTCGCGCACGCCCACGTTGGTGTTCTGCTGCGGCACGCCGTTGGCGTCGCGCACGTCGAACCCGTCGACGCTGATGTAGGAGAGATTGGCTCCCCAGGTCGTGCGGCCCATGGGGTGCGCGTATCCGATATAGAGGGGCGAGTTTACGTCCTGCACATAGCGTAAGTAGGAAAAGCCCAGCTCCCGCTGCTGGGTCACGGCCAGACCCGCCGGGTTCCAAATCAGCGAGTCGGAACCTTCCGCCAGGGCCACGTACGCCCGCCCCAGCGCCAGCGCGCGCGCCGAGCCCTGGCCGATCTTAAGGAAGTTGGCGCCGCCGGTGCCGGCGTTGGAATTAAGAGCGCGCGCGGGAGCAGCCGCGAGCGCTACGAGGACCAGGGCGCCGGCGACGCGTAGAATATTTCTCACGGGATTAGAACCTTCTTGACGGTCTGCAGCACGTTCTTGCCGCCTTCGGACTCCTCGATGCGGATCACCGCGAAGTACAGGCCGCGCGCGACCTTATTTCCAGATTGATTGACCTTGCTCCAGACGAAGCTGATGGGGCCGGACTGGTAGGAAGGCGCGACCTCGCCGAAATCTTTGTCCAAGATGAGGTCGCCGGACATGCTGTGCAGCTTCATCTTCACGTGCGCGCGGAACGGCGAGTAGATCTCGAAGGTGGTCGAAGGGCCGGTCACGGGATTGGGATAATTAAACGTGTTGTTGGCGAAGTCCTCCGCCGGCGAGATCGAAGCGTTGCGCACGACCGAGATCTCATCGATGAGGCGATCCAAAGACAGGGCGGAGGGATTGATCACGTCGCCGCTGATGTCGTCGATCGCGGCCAAGTCGGTCGAGCCCACGATCTTGAACTTATAGCTGCCGTCCTTGGTCAGGGCGAGTTTTAAGTCCGTCCCGTTCCAAACATCGGTAATCGCCGTGCGCGCCGGGCGCACCCCCACGATGCGCTTGACTAGGGACGTCGCGTCGGGCGGGCTGGGGTTGCCGGATCCGTCGAAGATGGTGCCCGGTTTATAGATCTTGATGGCGACTTTCATCGTCTCGGAGACCTGATAAGACACCGCGGCGTTGCCGTCCGAGCGCAGCGGAGTGATCGCCAAGTCGTAGATGCGCAGAGGGTCGAAGGAGATCGTCAACTGGGCCGTCGAGCCGGAGGAAAGCGCTGACGACACGTCCTCGGCCACCGCGCGCACGAGGTAGAAGCCCGTCGGCGGAAAGTTCCCCCTGTCGTTGCGTCCGTCCCAAACGTCGGTCTGCAGGAGGCCGGAGGGACGCACGGAGCCGGCGATGATCGTGCGCACGACCTGCGAGGGGAGGCTGGTATTGAGGATCTGGATGGTGACCGAGGACTGGCGCGTCAGCGCGTAGCTAATCGCAAACGGGTGCAAAGTGATCGTGTTGCTCGAATTAAACATCTGCGGCGTGTCGGGCAGCACGTTGAACTGCGTGAAGATGATGGAGCCTCGGGCCACGGTCATGTTACCGTAGACGCGATCGGTGGCGAAGTACGCGGGCGTGGTCGTCGACTGGGCCGTGAGCGTGAAGACGTAGTTGCCGTCGGGAACGAAGATGCCGTTGACGTCGCGTCCGTCCCAAAACTCGGAGATCTTCAGGCGTCCCGCGCGCATACCGCGGAAGGTCACCACGGGCGATGCCGGGGCGCCGCCGGAAGTCAGCACCGACGGGCTGGTGCACGCGGCCGGCGACTGGGTCGGGCACGGAGGCCAGTTGACGTTGCTGTTGACGACGATGGATCCGGGCGGGTAGACGTTCCACGCGACGAACATCGGCTGGCTCAACTGATAAGACAAGGTCACGTTGTCGGAGGTCCCGCTCAACAGCGGAGAGACGGTGACGTCGGTGATCCGGAACATGTCCACCGGAAACGAGGCCGTGGTGGTCGACGTCTTGCCCGGAAGCATCGGATCGCTCGCGCTCAGCTGGACGAGATAAGTGCCGGAGGAGACCACGCGGCCGGAGTCGTCGGCCCCGTCGGTCCATAACTCAGAATTGGCGAAGGAGCCGGGCCGGATCTCTCTGTTGACCAGCGTCTTGATGAGCTGGGTGCCGTTGGCGTTGAAGATCTTCATCGTGACGAGGGCGTCGCGCGTCAGGGAGTAGCGGAAAGTGAAAGGGTTGATTCCGGCCAAGGCCGGGCTTGAGCCGACGATGGTCGACGTGGGCGTGATCTGGGTGATGCCCACGAGCCCCCGCAGCACCCCGATGACGCCACTCTTGGCGACCGAGGTCCAAACGCGCTTGTCGGTGGTCCCGGGATTGGTCACCGGCCGATAGGGAGCGCCGCGCTGAGAGGGCAGGGCGGCGTAGATCACGAAGAGGTAGTCGCCGTCCTCCACGAGACCACCGACGGAGTCGCGGCCGTCCCAGAAGTTGATCACCGAGACGCGCGCGCCCTTGATCTCCGTGAAGCTTCGGATCGGAGCGACCGCGGTGCCAGCACCGCAGGCGCCGAGGGTGGCGCCGAATTTCTTGACCGGCGTCTGCGGATCGCCTAGGCCGGTCTCGGGGTCGCCCGAGGAGCTCGTTACGTTATTAAGGGTCGTGTTGTTGGCGCCCGGGCAGAACTGGGTGCCGGGCGGGTAGACATCGATATAGACCGTGGCCGCCTCGGTCAGCATATAGGACAGCACCGCCAAGGAGGTCGAGCCGCCGGCCAGCGCCTGCACACGCAGGTCGGTGACCTGAAGCGGATCGATGGCCACTTGGCGAGTCGTCGCCAAGGACAGGTCGCCTAAGCCGTCGATGCTTCCCGCGGCGAGGTTGGTGTATTGATCGACGCTGTTGGCCTGAAACACGGCGAGATAGTTGCCCGCCGTCAGCAAGGCTCCGTTCTCATCGCGGCCGTCCCAGGAGTCGCCGTTGAGCAAAGTCCCCTGCGGCGTGCCCTCGCCGGTGCGCGGCAGTCCCGCGACCACTTTTCGCAGCTGACCGAAAGGCGACAGGCCGTTGTTGATGGTGACATACATCGTCGCGTCCTTCGACAGGCGATAGGTGAAATTGTAGGGCTGGGCGGCCACTCCCGTGAGCTGGCCCACGACGGTCGGCGAGGAGCGGACGACGTGCACGTTGGTCACGTCCACGGCGATCGGCTTCCCGGAGACGGCGGCGCCGGTGGAGTCGAGAGCCGCGCCGGAGGGATAGGCGCGCGTGGCCGTGATCGTGATGTTGCCGCTAGCGCCGGTCTGGTTGGTCTTAACCGAGACGCGAAAGCCGTACTGGCCGTTGGTCTTGCCGAACTCGCCCTGGATATTGGCCGAGCCGTCCCACATCACGCAGGCGGCACTCGTCCCGTTGCTGGGAATAGTCGGAGAAGCGTTGTTGGCGGAGCCGGGCGCGTCGATGAAGAAGGTGCGCAGCGGCGGTGTGGAGGCCGGGTCCAAGGGATTGGAGCCGTCCTGAAACTTGAACACCTCGAAGCTGATCTCGTCGATGGCCACGTCGCCGGCACCGCTGCTGGCCACGCCGACCTGGGTGCACAAGAAAACCTTGTCGTTGCAGTAGTTGAAGCCCACCGTGCCGTTGGCTAGGGGCGTGCCGTTGAGATTGGAGGCGGCGGTCAACGGGTTGATGTTGCAGCGCAACGTGCCGTTGGCGTCGAACTCGATGTGCGGCTCGTTGGATATGTCGCCATCCAGGGGACCGAAGGGCGCGCCGTTCGTCTGCATCGGGCAGAGGAACTGGAAAGGCGGGGTGACCGTGATGCTGCATCCTCCGCTGGGAGCGACGAAGGAGGTATTGATGAAGACCTGCACCGAGGTCGCCTGCGCGGCCGCGTTCCTCGCGGCCGTCAGCGCGAAAGCGGCCGAGAGAAACACGGCCGCGATCCGTCTCGATGAGCACTGGTGTCCAATCATGTTGTGATCGATAGTGTAGGGCAAGCTTATCAGTCGCGCATTAACGGAATGTTAAATATATAGTCGGGCATGCGGCGGCGCAAATTGAAGAGTTGAAGCGATGGTGCTGCGTGCATAGCCGAGGGGCCAACTAAAGCCCACAGGCGGCGTCCGCTCTTGGAGGGGATCACGACGAAGCCGAGCACGGCCGGATCGGGAGCCGGATGATTCTCGCGCAGGACTAAACGCTCGTCTTCCAGGGTGTACACCAAGATCCGATGCGACTTGGTGTCGTGCATCCACAACCGTCCCTCCACCCAAGCCAAGGCGTTGGGCACGACACCTTCCCCTATAGCGAAGGCTTTGTGCGTCGCTTCCTTGGCGCTGTGGCGGTACAGCGCGCGGTTGGCCGCGTCATAGGACCAGAGCAGTTCTCCGTCGAAGGCCAGCGCGCTCGGCGCGGGACCCGGTGCTGGATCCGACGAGATCATCGCCACGGGGCGCTCCACGCGCTGGGAGATAAGTCGGGCTTGCGCGGCGTCGAGCGTCCACAACAGTCCTCCTCCGAAGGCGAGTGCTGTCGGGCGGTAAGGCCCGGACGCGGGCGGGGCGATCTCGCGGACGACGCGGCGAGGATCGACGGGATCGAGTGCCAGCAGGCGGCCGTTCCAATCCGACATCCACAGCATGCCGCCGTCAAAAGCGAGCGCGGTGGGATTGGACGTGGCCGCCGGAGCGGAGGCCTCGGGCACGTAGCGCCACTCCTTGGCCCAGCGCTTGGCGGAGGGAGCGACCGCGGCCATCGCGAGGACGAACACGCATAGCGCCACCCAGCGCATGCGCTTGGCGCGACGCGCGGCCGCGCGCCGGACGTCGTCGGCGGCCTTCGCCACGAGGGAACGATCGCTTTCCTCGCGCACTTCCAGCATCTTCATGCGCTCGGCGACCTGCTCGGCGGCGACCGTGGTCTCGCGCAGCTTTCCCGTGAGGCTGTCCGTGTAAGTGAGCTGGGTCTTCTCCTTTTCCTGAAGCTCGGCATGCCAAGCCTCGCGCTCTCGGCGCAGGGTCTCTTCCCACTGAGCCAATTCCTGGCGCTGCGCCTCCCAAGTCGAGCGCTCGCGCTCCCAAAGCTCGCGCCACTGCGCGCGCTCCTCGTCCCAAAGTTTCTGCAGCTCGTCGAAATGAACCTGCAGCTCGTCGGTCTTCTTCAGCGCCCGCTCGCGTTCCTTCTCCACGCGCTCGCGCTCTTGCCGCTCCAGGAGCAGCTCCGACAGCGTCTTTTCCAGCGCGTTCTTGGCCTCGCCCAGGCTGCCCTTGAGCGCGCGCACGTTCGCGTCGGCCTGAGCGGCCTCATTCTGACGGCGCTCGGCCGAGGCCTGTACGTCCTTGAGATCAGTGAGGCTTTGCGCGTCGCGCTTGGTCCATCTAGCCTCGGCGTCGCGCGCGCGCGCGGCCTCCGCCGCGACCCGCGCCTGCGCCTCTTCCAAAGCCGCCTCGATGCGGCGGCGCTCCTCGTCGTGCTCGACGCGCTCGATCTGAAGGGCGCGCACCGCGTCCTCAAGCCGATGCTGCGCGTCGATGAGTTCTTTAAAGACACGCTCGTCGCTGCCGTCGGCGCGCAGGCGCAGCTCCGCGCTCTCGATCTGCAGGGCCTCGGCGCGCGCGCGCCAATGCGCCAGAGACTGTTCCTTGGCCTCGAGTGCCGCACTCATCGCCGACTCGCGCCGGCGCTGCTGGCCCTTGAGCAGGGACACCGTCTCCCACGCGATCTCAGATCCGCCGGCCAAAGGGGACGCGGACGCGGGCGTGGCCGACTCCGTGGACACGGAACCAAGACGCGACCAAAGCCGCTCTATCTCGCGGCTCAACTCTTCAGGCGGAGGATTGCCCACATGAGGAGTATAGAGGCCGGGCGGGCTTAGCTAATGTCGGATTTATTAACGTTTCGCCGAGGCCAAGCTCACGCGCGGTGGTTCACTGAACGGGATTAATAATGAACTTTTCCGGACAATTTCCGCGTGTGGAGTAATTCGGGCGGGCCAGCACGTCCTTGAGCGCGCTCCCCGTGGACAGCGTGCTTTTCATGTATAGCCGCACTTCCAATAACAAGTGAGATAACAAGTGCGTACCACGTTTGGGCTTGCAATGAAAGCTGATGAAGCTATCGCTCTCCGCGCCGAAATCTTTCCTAAACTCGGCAAGCACTTGTTTGGAGTCGACGACGTTGCCGATATTGCCCGATATGTAACGTCCAAAATTGGTATCGGCGACTTGGACGACGAGGGCGCTAGCCAACGCGAAATACTCGTCGGCGCTCATGCCGCTGCAGACGCCGTGCTTATACCACTCATGATGATCGAGGCAGGACATATGGCCGGGCATGGATACGGCGATATTTTTGCTCGTCTCCTCCGATAGATTCAATGAAGGCATTGCGCACCATCCCGTGCGATCACTATCAAGCATTTCAACATCATGCGCAACGCCGCAGTATCCATAATTCTCTAACGAACCATCCCCACTCACCCGATTCGGCCATAGACCATGAAGGGAAAGATGCTTCGCGTCAAAGCGCTCGGAGGTCTGCGTGACGCATTGCACCAGCTTAGTTTTCAGCTTTTTCGCGTCGCAAAAGGCGGGCGCCCATGTTAAAGCCAACGTGTATGAATCGAATTGGGGCGCCTTAATGAGATCAGGTGTGGGAGCAAGGCCGTAAGCGCGATGGCCTTTAGCCGTCTCTAATATTTTTCCGTCTTTTGAAGAATGGCCGCTTCATCATAAGCCGAATCTCCGCGCGCATCGGCCGGCTCGGAACCCGCTGCCAGCGACCATGTCTGGCCGGCGCACAACAACAAGCCCAGCGCCCACGATGACCGTTGTCTCATGCGGCTGAACATAGAGTTAATGTAGCCCCAGATGAGAGATTTAGCAAGGGAAGCCGTGAAAAACTATTTTGCGAGCTGAAGGCGTCTCAATTCCTGGCTGGCTTCGCCGAGATCGACGCCCGCTTCTTTGTACTCGCGCAGAAGCCGTCCGACCTGCTCCTGGAGCGCGGCGTCCGACGCGTCGGACATTTTCGCCTTCTGATACGCTTTCCAATCCTCTTCAAAGAGCATCGCCTTGGTCTTATTCACCACGGCCTCGCGCTCCTTCCTCATTTTCTCGAACTGATCGGCCGCCTTCTTGTGGCGCAGCTCGATCTCCTTGAGGCGGCGCTTGGCGTCGAATTCGGAGGCGCTGCGCTTCGCGACCTCGGCGCGCAGGGCCGCCATCTCCGCGCGCAGGCGGTTGAGCTCCTCGGACAGCTTCCACTGCTTGAGCTCGCCGGCCTCGAGAGCCGAGCCGAGCTGGCGGCGATACCTCAATTCTTCGGATAGGACCTTTTCATACTCGCCTTCGACGTCGGCCCGTCCGAACCGGACCGTCAAGGAAAGTCCGTGGCCGATGCGCGTCGTTCCGGTCATGGGCACCGTCATAGAGTAATCGAGGCGGGCGCCCTGCGCGCGCCAACCCATCCCCCAGTTCCAAGTGCGCGATTTGTCGCCCAAGGACATGCCCGAACGAAGCGCGTATTGGCCCGCGCGCGCGGTGGCCCACCAGCGCTCGAAGCCGAGAGACATCGTGTGCTGGCCGGGAGCGTTCAAGGACGGCTCCCGCTTGGTCAGATCAGCCGCCAACGTGACGGCGCGGATCTGCTCGGCCACGCCTATCTTGAGCACCAGCGGCGCCCGGTCGGACAGGCCGCCGGTCTTGAACTTGGGGCCGCCGAAATTGATAAGCGACGCTCCCAGCGCGTATTTATTCTTGAAGCGCCACAGCATGCCCAAATCGAGAGCCGCGTGCATCCCGGCTTTGCCGCCGGTATCGAAATTAGCGGTCAACAGCTTGAGCCCTCCGCCGAAGTCGAGGCCCCCGCCTTCGGACTCCTTCGCGCCGCGCGTGCCGTACATGATGCCGATGGCCCGATCGCCGGACACGTGTGTGCGCCGGTCATAGCGCACGTCGATGCCGAAGGCCCCGTTGAAAATTTCCTGGCGCATGGGGATGATGACCGCGCCGCGCGTGGAGTCCCGATCCGATTCGCCGGCCGGAGTATGAAACTGGCGAAGATAGGAGGTAGCGGCCTCGACCGCGCTCGCCTGCCCGAGCGACGCCGGGTTGTAGGCGAGCACGCCGGGGTCGTCGGTCACCGCGCAGAACGCGCCGCCCATCGCCACGTCGCGCGGGCCGAAGCCCGAGTCCTCGAAGGCCGCGCGCGCCTCCATGGGCATAAACAGACAGAGAGCCAACAGCGCCCTGAGGGCGGGTCTCATGGCGCGCATTATAGCTTTCGCGGCCCGAAGATTGATTACGGCGAGGTTAAGAGATACGGTTTATTCCAACCGGTAATCTTCGGGGTCGAGGGCGACGGCGTTCAGGTCCAAGGCCTCGGGCGCGGTCATGCCCTGGGCCTCGAGCAAGCGCGCCGAGACCCAAGAAGCGAAGGCGTAGGAGAGTTTGGCGTCGCGGGCGTAGCTCTCATCGCGGCGCCAGCCGCGTGGACGCCGGAGGACGATGATCGGAGCGGATGAACCGGGCCGCGTACCGACGCGAACGACGAGGCCCTCGGGCGCGGACGGCCGTGAGAGCGCTGCCGGAGCGATTCCGGCCGCGAACACGTCGGAGCGTCCGGACTTTTCCGCCAGCCAAGCCCGTGCATCGGTCAGCCCCGCGCCCGCAACCTCGCGCGAGGGCGTTCGCGGCTCGGTCAAATCCAGCCAGCGCAGGCCGAACAGCGCCGTGTCCCCCCCGGCCAGGAGCGCTCCGCCCGGCGGCACGGCGCGGCGCAGGTTGCGCGCGTAGTCGTAGGCGAGGAAATCGTCACGGCGCTCGGGAATCGGAGCGCGCAGGAGTATGGCGCCGGCGACGAGCGTCCAGCACATCCACGGCCCGCCGATCTTTAAGCGGCCGACGAACTCGCCCGCGAAAACGGCCGCGGCCAGCGCGGGTAAAAGGAAAGCGGGCTCGAGCACCGAGCGCGCGACCCAGTTCGAGACGTCAAATCTCGATAAAACGACGAATAACGGACCAGCCATGACCGCACCCAACAATAGTCCACCCGCGCGTAGACGGTCCGCGCGCCAAGCCCAAACCAATCCAATCACGGCCGCGACAGCCGCGGGGAAGCTCACGGCTTCGGCCCAGGTCTTCAACGACCAGGCGATCAGCCGAACGATTCTTTCCTGCGTCAACGGAGCCGCCAATCCCGCGAATAAGGTGCCCATCCCGTATTGGGAACGCAGCGCCGTGGAAAGCGCCGAGCTGAACGCGCCAAGACGGATCCATAAGAACAAATACAACGATAGACCGGCCGCGAGCCAAGGGGCGGCAACGGATGCGGCGCGGATCAACGGCACGTCGCAACGAAGACATTCCCGGCGCCACAGAAAAAATAATCCAGGTAGAAATAACAACAGACTCTGATGATTAACCAAACCTAGACCGATGAGCAATCCGGACAGTCGGGCTCTTCGCCAAACGCTCGATCTATCGGCCTCTGATAGAACGTAAAGCACCACGGCGAACAAAGCATGAAACGAATATTTTTCCTGGATCAACGCGAACTTCCACAACGGGGCGGAAAACGCCAATACCGTAGCCGCGGTCAGGCCGGCCCAAGCGCCGGAACGGCGGCGAACCGCGGCAAAAAGCAGCGCGACGGCGCCTGAAGCCGCTAATGCCGACAAGACCGCCAGACGATAGGCCGAATTGCCCAACGGAAAGATCGTCAGCCACATCCGACCGAGAACGGCGTAAAGAGGATAGCCCGGCGGATGCGCCACCCCGAGAGTCAACGCCGCGGAAGCCATGTCGGCCGCGTCGCGCGGCGCGATCGCCGGGGAGGCGCCCGCGAGATAGAAGCCGAAGGCAACGACAAAAAATAATCCGGTCATTCGTTTTGCGAGTTATCCACAAGAGACCTATCAACTGTCGTCGACGTTAGTTGCAGCCTCTCCTGTGGATAAGTCGCATAACTTATCGACGTCGCTGTCACGCCCAACTTCTCAACGCCAAAGATGGATCGCACGAACCCGTGGACGCCGCGGATCGGCCCGACGATAACCGTCTCCACGCCGCGTGCGCGATCATCGCCGCGTTGTCGGTGCAGAGGACGCGCGCGGGCAGGCGCACTTTGAATCCGGCGGCCTCGCCGCGTTCGGTCATCAAGGCGCGCAGGCGCGAGTTCGCCGCGACGCCGCCGCCGATGACGATGTCTTTGACTTTAAAGCGCTTCGCCGCGGCCACGGTCTTGTCGACGAGCGTTTCGGCGACGGCTTCTTGGAAAGAAGCGCACACGTCGGCCAATACTTTTCCTTTCGGCGCGGGCCTATCGCGAAGATAATACAGAACGGATGTTTTCAATCCGGAAAAAGAGAAGTCCCACGAGCCTGGCATCATCGGACGAGGAAAGGCGACGAAGGTTGAATCGCCTTTGGCCGCCAACCGATCGATCTCCGGTCCGCCCGGATAACCCAAACCCAATAGACGCGCGACCTTATCGTAGGCTTCACCCGCTGCGTCATCCAACGTACGGCCTAGGACACGGTAACGACCTGGTTTTTGCGCGAGCACAAGATCGGTATGGCCGCCCGAGACGACCAGCGCCATCACCGGCCAGCGAAGTTTATGCTCGAGCTCGGCGGCGAGAACATGGCCTTCAAGGTGGTTGACGCCGACCGCAGGCACCTTCATCAGTCGCGCCAGCGTCTGGGCCGCGACCTTGCCGACGAGCAAAGGGCCCATTAGCCCCGGTCCTCGGGTATAGGCGACGGCGTGTATTTTCCCCGGCCCGGCTTCCTTTATAGCCCGAGAGACAGCGGGCATCAAGTTGTCCAGATGCGCGCGCGAGGCGAGCTCGGGCACCACGCCGCGGAAAGGACGGTGCAGAGCGGTCTGAGAAGAGACGACGTTGGAGCGCATGCGGCCGTCCTCGACGACGGCGGCCGAGGTGTCGTCGCAGGACGTCTCCAGAGCGAGTATTCTCACCCTTCGCGCTTGAGCGTTCCCAACACTTCGCGCGCCTTGAGCAGCTCCACGGCGCGGTCGAGGACCACGTCGCGCACCATCTCCTCGGCTTTGACCGCGGAGCGCGGCTTCTTGTCCTTGGCGTAGATCAGCTCCCACTGCGCGTAGAGCTTGACCTCGGCGTCCTGCGTGACCGGCACGGTGATGTCGGGCACGATGCCGCCGGTCTTGTTCTTCTCGTCGCGGTGGATGGAGCGTCCGGAAGGCGTGTAGTAGCGCGCCACGGTCAAGCGCAGGCCGGAGCCGTCGGGAAGCGGGATCAGAGACTGCACGCTCGCCTTGCCGAAGCTGCGCTGGCCGACGACGACCGCGCGCTTGTGGTCCTGCATGGCGCCCGCCACGATCTCCGAGCCCGAGGCGGAGCCGCCGTTGATGAGGACCACCAGCGGCCAAGTCGGATAGGGAGCTTGAGCGGCGGCCATGAAATCCTGGCGGCTGTCGGGCTTGCGCCCCTGCGTGTAGACCACCAGCTTGCCCTCGCCCAGGAACATCGACGCCACCTCGACGGCCGCCGACAGGAGGCCGCCGGGGTCGTTGCGCAGGTCGAGGATCAAGCTCGTGACGCCGTCCTTCTTGAGTTTCTTGAGCGCATCGGCCACGTCATCGGCGGTCTTGGCGCTGAACTCGGCGATGCGCAGGTAGCCCACCCCGCCTTCGAGCTTCATGGAGAGCGTCGACTCGATCTTGACCAACTCGCGCGTGATGTCGACGTCCACCGTCTTCCAATTTCCATCGCCGCCGTCTTCGGACCCGCGCTCGAGACGAAGCTTGACCTTGGTGCCGGGACCGCCGCGCAGCTTCTTGAGCGCGTCGGACATGTTCATGTCCTTGGTCCCGTCGCCGTCGATCTCCACGATGCGGTCGTTGGGCAGAACGCCCAGACGGTAGGCCGGCGAGCCCGGCATCGGCGTCTGCACGGTGAGCCAATCGTCCTTGAGGGTCAGGCGCAGACCGATGCCGCCGAACTGCCCTTCCGTCTCGTTCTTCATCTCCCGGTGCAGCTCGGGATCCATGAACTGAGAGTACGGATCGAGCGTGCGCACCATGCCCGACGCCGCGCCGTAGATCAGTTTCTGCGTATCCGGGTCGTCGACGTAATTGTCTTGGACGAAGCCGAGCACGTCGACGAGCAGCTTGAGCTGCTCATAAGTCTTATCCGCCGTCGCCGCCGCCGCGGGACGCGCGCAGAGGGCGGCCGCTAGGGCCGCCGCGATCCAATGACGCTTCATATCCGTTCTCCTCATCGCTTCAACCATTCCTCGGGGTCCAGCGCCTCGGTGCCGCGCCGGAGCTCCAGGTATATCCGCCCGTCGCTGCGCGCCAGAGTCTCACCCGCGCGAACTAAATCGCCCTTGTTCTTCTTGATCTCGCCCAGCTCGCCGTAGACGCTGAAAAATCCTCCGTCATGATCGACGATCACGACCTGCCCGTAGGAACGAAACGGCCCAGAGAAGATGACCCGTCCCCTCGCCACCGAGCCGACCGCGGCGCCGATCTCCGAGGAAAACAGCGTTCCCTGACGCACGGTCCAAGTGCCCAGCTCCGGATCGCGCTCCCGACCGAACGAGCGCAGGACTTTGCCCTCGGCGGGCCAGGGCAGGGAATGCTTGGGGAACTCCAAACGGACGGCGGGCCCGGTTTTGCGGTAGCGCCCGGCCTTGCCAATCTTGTCGAGCAGGGATGTCAGGGCGTGAGCTGACTCCTCGAGCTCCTTGGCGCGCCGCGCCGCGGCCGCGACCTTCACCTGAGTCTGCTCGAGCGCCGCTTTCTTCGCCTCGTATTCGCGCCGACCGCCGCTGAGTTCGGTCTCCGCGCGGCGGCGGCTTTCCGCCAGCTCCTGAGCGCGGCGCCTGGTCTCGGCGGCGGCCTCCTCGGTCTTGAGGCGAAAGCCGCGCAGGCCCCGCAGATGCCGGCCCTTCTCGATTAAAGCGTCGCGCCGGAATTCATCAGCCCACAGATCGCGCGTGCCGTACATGTCGCGGCTCGCCGCACTCAAGGCGGCATAACGCGCGGCCTCGGAGGCGATGGCCGCGGACCAGAAACCGGTCACGCTGCGCGCCGCGTCGAGGCGCGACTTGAGGTCCGCGCGCTTTGATTCGGCGCGGCGGATGTCGGACTGCAGGCCGTCGACGCGATGCCGGGATTTCGCGTCGCGGCTTTCCATGCCCCTGACGTCCTCGCCGAGCTCCCTTTCGGCCGCGCGCAAGCCGTCGAGCTCGCGTAAAGTCTGCTTGAGCTCGACTTGGATGCGCGAGAGTTCCTTGCGCTTGGCCTTGAGCTGGGCCGCGGCTGGAGCCGCGCCCAACGCGAGCAGACCGGCCACGATCAGGATTCGGCGCGCCATAGCGACAGCGACCAGCCGAGCATCGCGCAGGCGGCCAGAAGTGCCAGCTGTGACGGCGGCGACGGCAAGGCCCAGAGCATCTCGTCTCGGCGTAAAGGCCAAGCGACGGCCGTCGCGAGGATCGAGCCGAAGGCTCCGCCCAGCCCCGCCCAAAACGCCAGCCGCAGGCCCGCTGAGGAGACGCGCACGGCCCCGGCAAGAGCGGCCAGAGTTAGGCCAGCGGCGAGGCACAGCAAGGCGTTGAGCGTCACGCTCAGCACGTGCGCGTAAAAGCGCAGGCGCAGGATGGCCTGCAGCTGGCTCGATTTATAGCGCACGTCCGACCAATCGGCCAGGCGCTGAACTCCCTCGAGCCACGCTCCCAGGCGCGTCAAGGCCTGAGGCGCGGGCCTCACCTCGAACGCCGCGGGCAAGGGGTTATCCGCGACCAAGGCCACCGATTCGGCCAGCTCGGGATCGCCGCGCTTGAGCGCGGCCAAGGCCTCGTCGGCCGAGACGAAACGGACGTCGGCTACCTCGGGATTGGCCCGAAGCTTTTCCTCGAGCACTTTGATGCGCCCCTTCTCGAGAGGCGCGCGCAGGAAGAGCACCACGCGGAAATCCTCGCGCAGGGACGTCTCCAAACGAGAACAGTGCCTCTCAGCCAACAGCAGGGTCTGTCCGGCAAGGCCCGCCGCGGCGGCGAGCGCAAACACCCACGCAACTCGAGCTTTCGCTCCCATTAACGCGATTTTACGAAATATGGGGGGTTCAGCGGTAGGGGACGAAAATCGCCAGGCCGCTCTTGACGAGCGAGACGACCGTGGGCAAAGCCATGAGCAGCGTGATCAAGACCAGCCACAGCCCCTGAGTCTTGGCGAAGCGCACGAAGCCGCCGAAGGTGGGTGTGCGTCCGGCGGGCGCGGCCGCGATGGCCGGCGGCATGAGGGCGCTGATCTTGACGACGTTGGGCAGGCCCATCGCCGTCGACAAGCGGGACAAGGGCATATTGCCGGCCACGAACGCGAAGGAGCCGCCATTGGGCGCGGACTCCACGCCGAACACGCGCTGAATCTTAAAGCCGGCATGCTCCGTTAAATCCTTCACGCCGGCCGCGATCGACTCCCCGGAATGGGCCGCGTCCGCCACGCGCATTGCTATCAAGAAGTCGCCATTGAGCGAGGAGGCAGAAGGGCGCGACGACCGCTCCACTGTAACGCGCTTGATCCCCGGACGAGCGACCACCGCCCACAGGCGCGAGACCGGCAGCCAGCCGCTGATGCGCACCGAGCCGCCCACGCCTGGCGTCGGTGTGAACCTCATGTCGGGCCGAAAAGAAGCGGCCGCGCCCAGCCCGGCGACCGCGTCGCGCAGCGAGCCCGCCTCGCCTGGATCTAAATCGAGCGATACGAACAGGGTTCCTTCGCCCGTCGCAACGGCCGCTACCGGCGGCGTCTTCGCCTTATCGGCGGTCAATCTCGCGCGCGGAACCTCGGGGGCGGCGCCGAGCAAGCGCGTCTCATAGTCGCGCCGCGCGTTGTCGCTGGCGGCGTCCAAGGCCGCGGGATCCGACGCCGGCCCGGCTTTTGCGGGCGTCGCGGTCGGCGCTTTCCGCGGCGCGACGCGCTGCACTTCCTTTCCTCGAGCGGGCGCGGACACGGAGGTCTGTCGGCGCGAGGCGGCAAGGGGGTCGGCCTCGATATAGGGACTGACCTCGGCGTCGGGATGCTTGTAGCCCCCGCCCTCGCCGAAGGACTGCGTGGACATGCCGGACTCAGGCTCCTTAGCGGGCGCGTCATTAACCGCGCTCACGCCGAGAATCGCACCGAAAAAGACGGGGATCAAGCGCCTCATGGCCCGATACTATTAAGTCCCTCATGCCGGGTCAATATCAATCTTGACAATCGGACCTATCCGGTTATGCTTAGGACATGGCCCCTCGTCTCAGACCGTCGAAGACGCCCCATGCCTTATTTTCTGCGGCGCTGATCATTTTCCTGCCGCTGAGAGGGGCCGCGCAGAGACCAAAAGCGATCGACGTCGCCCCGCCTTCAGCCGTCGGCAACCCGGCGAAGACCGCGGGCGCCACGCACGACGCGTCCGTCATCAGCCCCGTCACTTTAGCCGTGCCGCCCGCCAATTCCGCGCCGCAGACGGTGACGATGGCGCCGGCGGCCGCCATCATGCCCACCGGCGCCGTAGTGTCCGGCCCGACGATGGCGGGCCCCGTCGTTTCAGCCGAGCCGAAGAAGGCGTCATCGCCTCAAGCTCCGAAAGCGCCTAGCTCCGCGATCGTTGCGAGCAAGCACGTTCCAGCCGGTACGGACGATCACTCGCCGACGGCCGGATCCATCGACTTCGACGGAAACGTCGACCGAAAAAGCCTCGAGAATGATCCGGTGATCACGGCGGAAACCAGCGCGCGTCCGTCGCTCCGCCGTCCTTATCAATGGGAGTTGTTCGCTAAGAAGGTTCCCATTCCCCTCATCGCCCGGCTGGACGCGCTCGTCGCCGCGCGCCATCCCAACGATCAATCCGACACGCTTAAAGGCTTGGCCCATGCCATCCCGACGGCAAATATCGTCGCGGCCATGGCAAAGTCCAGGGCAAGCATAAGCCAGCAAAATCTTCTCACCTTAGCCGCGCTGCTTCGCGACATGCCGCTGGAAGATCCCGCCGTAAAAGCGCTGTTGGTCGATTTACAAAATGGAATTTTGTTCAGCAAGAATCTCATGGAAGCCGTCATCGCGGCTTCCGACCTCGAGACCGGCTCCGGAAGGCAGAGACAAGAGCAGGCCGTTGGCGGAGATGACTACCATCATCGACCAACAATCCTCGATCGGAATGACGGTCGACGGAAAAATAACCTATTTTGGATATGCTTCTCCGGGAACGATGTCGAACGTCACGCAATATTTCCACGACATCGGATCACGGCGCGTGAATTCCCCCATCGGCGACAACTACAAAATCGGCTGGGTCGGCTTCCGCGGCAGCGACAAATATGACGAGCCTGGGCTTTACGGTCTGGAGTATCGCTCCATCTCGGCCTATGTCAACGAAACCAATTATCAGGAGAATCTCGACCGCATCCAACAGTCCATGATGAAGGACGATTACGGCATTCCGAAGGAGCGGATACGCCGCTGGTTGGCCCAGAAAAAAAACAAAGACGCCGTTTCCAGCGCGGTCGCCTCGGTCTGGTACAACCAGGATTGGGCCGACGTTCTCGCCGGGGCGGCGCCGGAGGTGAAGAAAGCATTGGATCCCGACTCGTCCAAATTAATCGAAAAAATGTCTTTCGGCATTTACGGTGCCTTAAGGAGGGGCTGGATTAAAAGCCCGCTGGCCAAGCGTCTGACGAATGAGAACAATCGCACCGAGCTGAAGATGCTGGTGCACGATTGGTCGAACGATCCGCTCGTCTTCGAGGACGAAACATTCCAGAAGAGAATCATTGCCCATCAAGTGCGCGCCTTGGCCCGGTTTCAAGAGGGCGAGACGATCAACGTCCTCGTCAGCGATTTCCTCGTGGACTCCGGCCTCTACGCCGCCGTCTCGAACTCGATCGGCCCTGCGGGCCGTTAAGCGGACTTTTGAGTCCGAGCCTCGACACGGCTTCTCAGGACGGCTAGAACGCAGCCCACCACCGAGCCGAGCGCGAACGCGGCCGCGCCTTGGGCGAGGGCCATGTCCAGCGGGACGCTTCCCGCGCCGATGGCCGCGACCATGCCCGCCGGCGCGAACAGCCCCAGCGCCAGCCAACCGCGCGGATCGCCGAAAAACTGGGGACCGCAGGTCTTGCAGCCCGGCTCGCGCGCGTCGATGAGGACGAGCGCTAAGACCAAGCTCGGCACGCCGACTAAGATCTCCCGCCAGCGCCACGGCCACCACCACATAAGGTCGGCCGCGGCCGAGAGGCGATCGACCGACTCCCATGCGCCGGCGACGTGCAGGAATGCGCGCGGCGCCAGAAGGCAGGCCAGGCCCAGCGCCAGCGCCGCCCCCGCGGCAAGGCCGCGCACGCGGACGGGCGCGCGCCAGCGCGCGCGCAGCGAGGGGCCTTCGCTGGTGAACAGCGCCAGCGCTCCGAGGGCCAAGGGAGCCGACAAGGTCCATATCGTCCAACTCCGCGCGCAGGCCTCGCGCGCGAGCGGCGTCA
>JAYVZL010000256.1:0-4101 GCA_043783505.1 Elusimicrobiota bacterium | reverse complement strand
TGTAGGCATGCGCGGACATAAAGATCACCGGTATGTTCGTGGTGTTTTCATTTTTCTGCAGGACTTGATAGGCGGAGGAGCCGTAGGCGCCGGGCATCTGGATATCGGTGATGATGAGGTGCGGACGATGCTCGTCGGCTTTTTGCGCGAGCTGATAGCCGTCGTTGGCCGTTATGACGCGGTTGCCCTTGCCCGTGAGGTAATCGTCGAGGACGAGCACGATGTCGGGGCTGTCGTCGGCGATGAGGATTTGCGCGATCATCTGACGGCGAGCAGTCTCCCCATGATGTCTGGATAGATCGGGAAGCGACGGCAGAGGGAGGTCACCGCTTCCTTGACGCGCCGCAAGCCCGCGTCATCGGAGCGGACCTTGAGGGCCTCGTCGATGAGTCCGGCGATCTCGTCCATCTCCGCCTCGCCCATGCCGCGGGTGGTGACCGCGGGCGTGCCGATGCGCACGCCTGAGGCGATGAACGGCTTCTGGGGGTCGTATGGGATCGCGTTCTTGTTGACCGTGATGCCGGCCTTGTCGAGCGCCTCCTCGGCCTCTTTGCCGGTGGCGTTCTTCGGCCGGAGATCGACGGAGAACAGATGGCAGTCGGTGCCGCCGGCTACCACGCGAAAGCCGCGGTCGGACAGGGACTTCGCCAAGCGCCGGGCGTTGGCCAGTGTCTTCTGCTGATAGACCTTAAACTCGGGCTTGAGCGCTTCTGCGAAGCACACCGCCTTGGCGGCGACGACATGCATTAATGGTCCCCCTTGCTCGCCTGGAAAGACGGTCTTATCCAAGGCCGCGGCATGCTGTTGTTTGCATAAGACCATTCCGCCACGCGGTCCTCTGAGGGTTTTATGCGTTGTTGTTGTCGTGAAATCCGCCAATCCCACCGGAGAAGGATAAACCCCGGTGGCGATCATGCCCGCGTAGTGGGCGATGTCGGCCGCGAAGTAGGCGCCGATCTCGTCGGCGAGCTTCTTAAGCCGCGCCCAGTCGATCACCCGCGAGTAGTTCGACGCGCCCATAAAGATGATCCGAGGCTTCTGCTCGCGGGCGTCTTCTTCGGCCTTGTCGTAGTCGATGAGCTCGTCGTCCTTTTTTACGTCGATAGGAATGATCTTGTAGTATTTGCCCGAGAAATTCATCGGATGGCCGTGCGAGAGGTGGCCGCCGTGCGCGAGATTAAGGCCCATGACGCCGTCGCCCGGCTTGAGCACTGTCAGGTACATGGCCATGTTGGCCTGCGAACCCGAGTGCGGCTGGACGTTGGCATGCTCGGCGCCGAAAAGAATCTTCGCGCGCTCGATGGCGAGCGTCTCGGCCTGGTCGACGAACTGACAGCCGCCGTAGTAGCGCTTTCCGGGATAGCCCTCGGCGTACTTGTTAGTCAGAAGCGAGCCCTGAGCCTCGAGGACCGCCTCGGACGTGTAGTTTTCGGAGGCGATCAGCTCCAGGTTGTCGGATTGGCGGCGCGCCTCGCGCGCGATCGCGGCGTAAATCTCCGGGTCCTGCTCAGCGAGGGTTCGGGGCATGAGGGCCTCCTATTTGGTTGATCAGCTCGGCGGGGATAAGGCCTACCTTCGTGACGCGCGGCTTTTCGCCGGTCGCGTCGACGAGCGTCGGTTCGCCCGTTGGGCCGGTCCCGCCGTCGATGATGAGATCGATTTCCGCTCCCAATTCGGCGAGAACGGCGGGAGCGCCGAATTGAGACGGCTGGCCGGACTTGTTGGCGCTGGTGTAGACCCAGGGTACTCCCGAGGCCTGGATCATCGCGCGCGCCGCGGGGTGGCCGGGCACGCGGATGGCGACGGTCGGATACTCGGGGAAAGTGAGCAGACGGCCTTGAGCGGTGGGCTTGAGTAGGAGCAGAAGCGGGCCGGGCCAGAATTTGGCGGCCAGCGCCTCGGCCAGGGGCGTCCATTGGACCCAATCCTTGGCCGCCTCGGTGGAGTGGACGAGAACAGCAAGGGGTTTGAGCGTCGAGCGCTCCTTGATCTGGAGGATGCGGCGGGTCGCGGCCTTGATGAGGCCGGTGGAGCCCAGGGCGTAGGAAGACTCGGTCGGGAAGGCGACGATGCGGCAGCCCTTGCCGGCGGCGCCGGCTTTGGCCGCGTCGGCGGCGGAGAGTTGTCCGGAAGCGTCAAGGTGAATGGTCTCAGGCATTGGGTGGCTCCGGGTCGGGATGGAACAACGCGACGAATTCTCCCAGTATTTCCGCGCGGCCGGCGAGCTCGGCGCGGACCGAGGCGACGGTGCCGCGCAGCCACTCTTCGTGGAGCTTGGAAAGCTCGCGCACCAGCACGGCTTGGGCGGAAGGGCCGAGTGCCACCTCGGCGTCCTCGAGCAGCTCCACGATGCGGAAGGGCGACTCATAGACGACGATCGTGCGTCCCAGGGTCTTGGCTTCCTCGAGAGCGCGGCGGCGCCGGGACGCGGCCCGCTGCAGAAACCCGAGAAAGAGGAAGCTGTCCCCGGGCAGGCCCGAGCCGGCGACGGCGGCGGCGACCGCGCAGGGACCGGGGAGTGCTGTCACCGCGATGCCCTCGCGCCGCGCGGCGGCGACCGCGCGGCGGCCGGGGTCGGAGACGCCGGGCAGCCCGCCGTCGGAGACGAGGCTCACCGATTGGCCGCGCCGCAGGCGCTCCATGAGCTTGTCGACGCAACGCGCGTCGTTCTCATCATAGCGTTCCAACGGAGTTGGAATGCCGAAGTGGCTCATCAGGTTGCGCGTGCGGCGGGTGTCCTCGCAGAACACGACCGCGGACTCCTTGAGCGTACGCAGGGCGCGGCTGGTCATGTCCTCGAGGTTGCCCAGAGGCGTGGGGACCACGTAGAGCATCAGGCGACCGCCCAATTAGACCGCTCCAGGCGCATGAAGATCTCAACGACCTTCGGATCGAACTGCGTGCCGGAGCCTTTCTTGAGTTCGCCGATGGCGATGTCTCGTCCGAGGGCCTTGCGGTAGGGACGGTCGGAAGTCATGGCGTCCCAGGCGTCGAGCACGGCGACGATGCGCGCGCCGAGCGGGATCTCCTCGCCTTTGAGTCCCTCGGGGTAGCCGCGGCCGTCGTACCACTCTTGATGATAGAGGACCATCTGGGCGACGGGGCCGAGGTATTTGACGGGGGCTAAGATTTGGTGGCCGATGATCGGGTGCTTCTTCATCTCCTCGTATTCCTCGGGCGTAAGTTTGCCCGGCTTGAGGAGAATAGCCTCGTCGATGCCGATCTTGCCGATGTCGTGCAGCAGGGCCGCGTACTCGATGTGGCGCACCATCGGGTCGGGCAGGCCCATCTCCTGGGCGACGCGCCTGGCTTTGACTCTTGCGCGGTCGGAGTGCTCCTGGGTGTAGGCGTCCTTGGAGTCGACGGCGCGCGCCAGCGTCTGGACCATCTCCAGATAGAAGATCTGAAGGTTGTCGAACATGTCCATGTTGTGGAGCATGACGGCGGCCTCGCCGGCCAAGATGCTGAGAAACTTTACGTTGTAGTCGCTGAAGGGCTCAGCACCCTCCTTGGCATGGAGGTTGAGCACGCCGATGGGCTTGCCCTTGACCAGCAGCGGGATGGAGACGAAAGGTTCGACGTCCCCCGCGCCGGGAGCGAGGTATCGGGGGTCCTTGGCGGGATCGGCGATGAAAATGGGCGAGGCCGAGGCGAAAGCCTTGCCGGCCACGCCTTCGCCGGGTTTTAAGAAAAGCTTCTGGGTTCCTTCGGTCACGAGGCTGCGGGCGGCGACGATCTTCAGGCAGCCCTCCTTCTCATCCCAGTTCATGACGGAGCCGCGCTCGCACTTCATGAGCTGGCACGCGCAGTCGAGCACGGCGCGGCCGAAATCCTCGCGCGAGATCGCGCCTGAGTGCGAGACGCCGTGCTCCTGGAGGGAGAGGAGCATGGTCAGCAGCTCGTCGAGCTTGCTCCAGCCTTCGGGCGCGACCGCCGGCGCCGCCTTCGGCCCGGCCACTTGTAAGGAATAGAGACGGCGCAGGACGAGGATCAGCGCGACCAGCAGGCCGGCGCTGAGGACGAGCGGAAACCAAAAAAAGGCGGAGCCGGACATGGGCTCAGGTTAGCATTTCCGCGCGCGGCGCGTCCACGCCGCGCGGA
>JAYVZL010000255.1:0-10275 GCA_043783505.1 Elusimicrobiota bacterium | reverse complement strand
GCCGTCAGTTGAGGAACCGTCTAAGCGTTGACGCGGACGACGGCGCCGACGGCCGTGGGTAATGGGACGACTTCGCCCTGCTCGCGCATGAATCCGATATGAAGAGAGATCGCCTCTCTCATCATCAGCTCGGTCTGCTTGATAGTGCGGGCGGTGGTTATGCAGCCGGGCAGATCGGGGCAGTAAGCTGAGTAGTTGCGCGGGGCTTTTTCGATGATGATCAAATAGTCTTTCACTGAAGTCCCGCCTGGCGCAGAATGCTTTTGAGCGTGCCTGGCGCCAATTCGTGTGAAGGATGTCCGGGAACGGTGACGTGGCCCCGTTTTTCTGGATGTCCGTAGATGCGGTGACTTCCGTGCGTGCGAACGAGAACCCATCCGTCCCTCCGTATCCAATAAAGAACGTCTCGGACCTTCATTCAGTATAACCCCCGTGACCATGATCGTCAACTCCCGTCCTAGTCATACGATTGAGGGGCCAAAAATGTTCCCGAAATAAAACGCAGCTCCCGTTATTTTATTTGCAAGGAGCTGCGTTTTTTGACCGACTCCGTGAGAGCCGTTGTCTCGATTATGCGGCGAAGCGCTCGATCTCGCCGGGCTTGCGCAGCATCTTGTTGACCTCGTCGAGGTGCATTTCCTCGCCGACGATCATCTCGCGCGCGTACTCCTCGAGCAGGACGGACTTGCCCTCGGACTCCTTGAGCAGGTCGTTGTAGGCCGCGATCGCAGCGTTCTCATGCTCGAGGCTCTCGCGCAGAATGTCGCCGATATCGTGCTGCTCGGTCTCGAGCAGAGGCCCGATCTTCAGGGACGGATGGCCCCCGAACAGGGTCACCAGCTCGCCGGCCTTGTGCGCGTGGACGAGGCTTTCATCCGCATTGCCCTTGAGCCAGGAGACGATGGGCAGGCGGTTGTAGCCGTAGACCATCAGCGAGTAGTGCGTATAGCGCACCACGCCCGCGAGCTCGAGCTCCATGATCTTATTAAGGATGACGACCGCCTTCTTCTTGTCTTGATCATTCATGTCGAATGCCCCCGGGAATTATTTAAAGATCGTCTTGCGGTAATGCGTCAGTTCGGTGATCGACTCGTGCACGTCGGCCAAGGACAAGTGCTGCTTGGTCTTGGAGTAGACGTACTTGGCCTCGGGGTACCAGCGCGAGGCGAGTTCCTTGATCGAGGACACGTCTATCGATCTGTAGTGGAAGAAATCGTGCAGGCGCGGCATGTACTTGACCAGGAAGCGCCGGTCCTGGCCGATCGTGTTGCCGCACAGCGGGGACTTGCCCGGCGCGCACCACGGCGACAGGAACTCGAGCGTGCGAGCCTGGGCGTCGAGGACGCTGACGGTCGACTCACGGCAGCGCTGGGTCAGCCCCGACTTGCCGTGCTGCTCGACGCACCACGGGTCCATCTCGTTGAGGACGTCGTCGGACTGGTGGATGGCCAGACAGGGGCCCTCGGCCAGGACGCGAAGCTCTCCGTCGGTGACCACGGTGGCGATCTCGAGGATCACGTCTTTGACGGGGTCTAAGCCCGTCATTTCCAGGTCCAGCCAGACTAGGTTTTTCTCGTCAGGAGAGGACATTAAGGTGATCATACCAAAGATGGCCCATTTCCCGGGAACAAAACATGGGGGCAGATCGTATGATAAGTGAAAGCCGTCTAGACACCGTATGCGGAGTGCGTCCGGACGCAGTGAGTATGCATGAACCTTCAACATTTGCCCGGTGCCGTTCTCTTCATCCGCCTCGGGGCGCTTGTCTCGCAAGAGCGCGGCGACGTCGCCGACATTATCGAGCATCTCGCCGAGGTCGATCGGCGGGCTTCAGCACGCTGTTCGACTATTGCGTCAAGACTTTGCGCTATTCGGAAGCGGCCGCTTTCCTGCGCATCCGCGCGGCGCGGGCGGTCGGGACGTTCCCTGGAATTTTGGATGATCTTAGATCCGGCGCGATCACACTCGACTCCGTCATGCGCCTTTCGCCACACCTGAATAAGGACAACAGCGACAAATTGCTGGATCATGCATCAGGACGTCTGGGACGAAGACGCTTCGGGCCGCGACGACACTTGCAATCCGTCCGCCGCATTCGGGATTAATTGAGTGAACTGTATACTGACTGCGTCCGGACGCACCCAGTATGCCGTCCTGGTAGTCTGTATAGGCGAAAGACGTCGACATTACGGATGATGCAATGAACACCGAGCGTCAGACCATCGACGACGGGTTTAACCGCCGCCCCGTCACGCGCGTCGAGGTCTCGCTGGTCAAGCAATTAAGGATAGGAACGCTTCCGCCGGCGGGCCATCGTTGCCCGCCGGGCGGATTGCCGTTTCTTGACAGTGTCACTTGGGTCTGTTAAACTCCATCCCAGCGCCGGGGATTTAAGCCCCGCCTGGAGGCCTCATGACTAAAAACCGTTTCTCTTCCCTTACCCTGACGCTTGTCGCCGCCCTCGGCTTAGGCGCCTGCAGCGGAAACAAAATGTCTCCGATCGCCAGCAACGCCCCGGAATGGGTCAATAAGGGCTCCGGCGCCATGAAGGACAAGGAAGGCAAGCAGGTGTTCTACGGCGTGGGCATCGCGCAGGGCATCCGCAACCGGGCGCTGTCCGTCACCGCCGCCGACGACCGCGGCCGCGCCGAGATCGCCAAGATAATGAACTCCTACGTCACGACGCTTACCAAGGACTACATGGCCTCGGTCACCGCCGGCGCGATGGACAAGTCCTCCGAGGAACAGATGGTCTCCCAGACTATGAAGAACTTCTCCAAGTTCACCCTCTCCGGCGCGATCCCCGTCGACCACTGGAAGGACCCGGCCGACGGCACGCTCTTCGCGCTCGTCAAGCTCGACATGGCCGCAGTCCAAGCCAGCCTCAACGACGCCAAGGAGCTCAACGCCAAGGTCCGCGACTACGTGAAGGCCAACGCGGAGAAGGCGTTCGACGAGCTCTCCGCCGAAGAGGCCAAGCACTAAGATGCGCATCGGGAAGACTGGCGCGCTCGCCGCGGCCCTGCTGATGTCCGCGTGCGGCACTTCGGTGCAGCGCATGGACGCCGGCGAGGTCAAAGACGTCAGCGGCCGCTGGAACGACACGGACTCGCGATTGGTGGCCGAGGAGATGATCTCGGACTGCCTGTCGCGGCCTTGGTACTCGGCGGCGCACTCGGCCCTGGGCAAGAATCCCACGGTCATCGTGGGGACCGTCAAGAATCAGTCCCAGGAGCATATCGCCACCGATACCTTCGTCGAGGACCTGCAGCGCAGTCTCATCAACTCCGGCAAAGTCGAGTTCGTCGCCAGCAAGGGCGAGCGCGGCGAGGTCCGCGATGAGCGCCTCGATCAGGACACCAACGCCGCCGAAGAGACGCGCAAGGCCCACGGCCAGGAGACGGGCGCTGACTATATGCTCAGCGGCGCGCTCAATCAGATCGTCGACCAAGAGGGCGGCAAGGCCGTGGTCTTCTATCAGACCAACCTCAAGATGGTGGACATCAAGTCTCAGAAGATCGTCTGGAACGGACAGAAGAAGCTTAAGAAGTTCGTCAAGCGCTCCAAGGCCGGCTGGTAGGCCCCATGGGCGTGACCCGGCCCCGCCTTTCTCCTTTGAAAGGCGGGGCCGTTCCTTTTTTAATCCTCCCCTTCTTGGCGGCCTGCGGCGGCCCCTCGGGAGAGATGCGCAAGGCGGTCAACGGCTTCGTCGCCGCGCGCAACTACGATGAGGCTCAGGTACGCGTCGAGAAGGCCAAGGAAAGCGTCTACGGCCGCAGGAACATGGTCCTGTACTACCTGGATCTCGGCGGACTTCAGCACGACGCCGAGAAATTCAAGGAAAGCGACCAAAGCTTAGACCGGGCCGAACGGCGCATGGAGGAGCTCTACACCAAGAGCGTGTCCAAAGCCGCGGGCACTTTGCTCCTCAACGACTCCACGACCGAGTACGCCGGCGAGCGCTTCGAGCGCGCCATGGTCAACGTCTACCGCGCTCTCAACTACGCCTTTTTGGGCGACCGGGAGAACGCCCTAGTCGAGGTCCGCAAACTCTCCCGCCTGCTCCAGGAGTACGCCGATGTGTACGGCGAGAAGAACACGGCCTATAAGGACGACGCCTTCGCCCAGTTCTTGTCGAGCCTGCTCTACGAGGACGACGGCCGTCCCGACGACGCGCGCATCGCGCGCGAAAAATCCCGTCAAGCGTACGCGCGTTATCCCGCCGCCTACGCAACCGCCGCGCCCGGACTCGAGCCCGTCGGCGCCAAGCAGGACGGCGACGGCGAGCTCGTCTTCCTGCACTACAACGGCGTAGCCCCGCGCAAAGTGAGCAAATCCTTCTCCGTGGCCTGGCGCGACGCCGCGATCGCCGTGAACTCCTCGCGCGACGACGAGGCTGACTCCGCCCGCGCCAAGAACGCTCTAAGGGCCGGGCTCTTGGGCAAGTCGATCACCGTCGCCTTTCCGGACTACGTCTGCGATCCCTTTCAGATCGCGGGCTCCGCCGTCGAGGCCGGCGGCGTGAGTACGCAGACCGAGCTCGCCTCCGACCTCGCCGCTATCGCCAAGAAGGACTTGTCCGAGCGCCAGTCCCTCATCCGCACGCGCGCCATCGCGCGCGCGGCGATCAAGTTCATCCTCGCCAAGGCCGCTTCAGACGAGGTCGCCAAGAAATACGGCACCAACTCCTGGCAGCATATCCTCGCCCAAGCCGGCACCGCCGCCCTGGCCGCCTCCACTGAGGGCGCCGACACCCGGGCCTGGGCCACCTTGCCGTCCCAGTTTCGCGTCGCGCGCCTGCGGCTGCCGCCGGGAGCGCATGACGTCACGGTCACCTATTCAGGCTCCTCGGGAGCGCCCATTTCGACCCGCCTCTTCAAGAACGTCGTCATCGGCAAAGGACGACGAACCTACCTCCACGACAGGACCGCGCTATGAACATGAAGCCTCTTCTCGCCGGACTCATCACAACCGCCCTGACCTGCGCCTGCGCGGGCGGAGGGCGCTCTGTCAAAACCTCCGTCGGCGGTTCGCGTCCGGCCTGGATCGAAGGAGAAAGCTCGCGCTGGCCGCGCTCTCAGCATGTCCTGGGAGTCGGCAGCGCCGATGACGAGTTCTCGGCCGCCGACCGCGCCCGAGGCGAGATCTCGCGGGTGTTCAGCAGCGCCATCGACGTGAACACGACCGTCGACGAAAGCGAGTCGAACCTCACGCAGGGAGGGAAGACCAACGCCTCCTTCTCCCAGCTCGTCGCCCAAAATATCCGCACCGCGTCCAAGAAGATCCTCGAAGGAGTGGAGATCGTGGAGCGTTGGCAGGATTCCTCCACCTCGCGCTACTATGCCTTGGCTACGCTCGACAAGACCAAGGCGATGAGCGCCGTCGAGGAGAAGACTCAGGCTCTCGACGCCGAAACCGCGCAGTGGAAGACGCGCCTTGACGCCGCCGACAACAAGTTCGAGCGCGCCAAGGCCGCGGCCAAGCTCGCCGTTCTGCTCAAGGGCCGTCTCGAGCTCGAAAACGACCGGCGCGTGCTCGGCGGCGGGGCTCTGCCTTCTACGGTCGACGTCGCCGTGGCTAAGGCGGCTGCGTCCAAGGCGCTTGCGGCGCTGGACGTGGTCGTGGCCGCGACCGGCGAGGGCGTCGACGAGGTCGAGACCGGAATCGTCACCGGCCTCGTCGCCGAAGGCTTGACGGCCAAACGCGGCAACCCCGGAGACAAAGGCGACCTCGTCATCGAGGCCAAGTCCGCGCAACAGGCCGTCGAAGGTGGCGATGCACGCTGGAAATGGTCGCGCGCCAGCGCCACGGTGACTCTCAAGGACGGCCGTGAGGGCAAGACTTTCTCGCGCTTCGAGGTCTCCGACCGCGAGGCCGCCGCCGACGTCGGCGAGGCCCGCCGCAGGGCCTGGGCGACCTTGGCCAAGAAAACATCCGAAAAGGTCTCGTCCGCCATCGCGGATTTCTTCGCGAACCAGTAACTATCCTTGAAGAGTCCGCCGCCTGTTCAACCTGGTTTTAGGGTGACTTGCTAGTCCCGCGGTTCGCTAACGCTTTAGGAGGCCTTCGAGCAGGTGCCCGGCGGCCTCCGCTGCGGCCTTCGCGGCGGCCTTCGCCACATTCACGTTGGTCTTGGGCGAGGCGACGGTCCCCTTAACGACGACTTCGATGGGTGGGGCCCTGGGGATCAGAACGGCCATCACGAGATCGAGGGCCTCGGTGGGCAAGTTGATGGTGCCCTTGGCAGAGATCTGGGCGGCATTCGAGTCCATCTCGCTGTCGCGCACAGTCATCACGCCTTCTTTAAACGAGTAGTCCCCCGTGAGCGAGCGCAAGGTGATGTTATTGAAGTCGGGAAAAATACGCCCGCCGACGATACCTCCGATCTTCTGCGCGATCAGGAGCGGAAAAATGAGGATCTTCACGAGCGGAGACTGGGACGCCATGTCGCCGATCGCATGAAGCGTCCCCCCGCCGACGTTTAGTTTGGCCTCTCCGGAGAGCCTGCGTAGGTCGGGGGTCAGACCGTAAAGATCCCACGTCGCGGCGACCTTCTCCACGGAGGCGTTGGGATGGATCAGCGCTCCGATGTCCAGGCGTCCGCGGGTGCTCAGCGGTGCGGGAGGCTTTTCGGCGGCGACTGGCGCGGGTTTTCCGGCCTTGGCCGCTTGCGCGCTTTGCGCCAGCTTGGTCTTAGCGGACAGGTATTTGCCCAGATCGAATCGGTCGAGGGTCGCCTCGAGCTGAATCTCGGGGACCTTCGTGTAGTCTTTGACCGTCAGGTCCATCGTCAGAGAGCCGTCGCCGATCTTGCCTTTGAGGTTGGGCACGTCGATGCGCTTCTCGTCGAAAGAGGCGGTTCCGGTGAAATCAGCCAGCGCAAGGTCGGCGACGGTCGCTCCGACTCCCTTGAACTGAAGCTTGCCGCCGAAGATCGGCTTCTCCTTATTTCCGGTGATCGCAAGCGCGAAAAAGCCGCTTCCGCTCATCTTTAGATCGCGGGTATTCTGGGTAATCTTGGTCAATTCCTCGAGGACGAAGCGTTTGCACTTGAGCGTCAGGTCGAAGGCGGCGCGGCCTCCCGGGTCGACGACGCCTCCCTCCATGGACAGCTCATTGTTCGCGAGCTTCACGTCAAGTTTTCGCAAAGTCACCGCGCGCGGGGTATAAGACAGGTCCGCGGCCCAGCGCGAGGGCGGCAAGTCCAGCCCTTTGGTCACGCCGGGAAAGGGCAAGTCCTTGTCCGTGAGAGCCGGCAGGTCCAAGTCGGCCTGCAACTCGAGCGCCGGCTCGGGAGTGCCCGCCAAGGCCTTGGCGAGGAGGCCGTTGAGTTTCAGCGTCCCGCTCTTACCCGCGATGGAGACTTTTTCGAACGTCAGATCATCGTTTTGAATGCGCGCGCCGCCCTCGACGCGGGCCGCGGGGACGACCAGGGTCGATAGAGGGCCGGAGACGGCGACGGGAAGCTCGGAGACCTTGAAGGCCGGGAGATTGAGATCGAAGCGAAGCGTCAAATCAGGGACGGGCTTGGCCGAGCCGAGTTTGCGAACGGCCCCGGAAGCGGAGAATGTCCCCTGCTTCGTCTTCCCGGCAAGAGACGAGATCATAAGTTCATCGCCGCCGTATGCGACATCTCCATCCAGGCGCATCGCGGGCACGAAGCTCTTGGGAGGAAGAGGGATGTAAGAATATTGTCCGGCGCGGATCTCGGGCACGTCCAAGCCGAAGCGAGCCTGTCCCTCGTAGATCGGAGTCTTTGAGCCAAGCTGTTTCGCGGTGCCGGATCCCTCCACCTTGCCTTCGGGCCACGTCAGCTTCAGGGTCTTCAACGAGGCCGTCGCTCCATCCCAATGCCCAACGACCACGGCGTCCGCGGCGGGAATCTTAAGCGCCGGGAAGCCGGCTGAGGGCATCAGCTTCGCCAGCCACATCGTATCGATCCCCGAGGTGTTGAGCTTGAGATCGGCATCGACGGAACGCGCGCCGCCTTCGCCCGGCGCCGAGACGCGCAAATCTCCCGAGGACGACAGCAAGGTCTTACCGGCGACCGACACCGTCAGGTCGAGCGTGGTGTCCGGAGCGTCGAGGCCGGCGACGCGGCCCTTGGCCGTGAGCTTGATGCCGTCTTGCTCGACGCTGAAGCGCGAGATCTCGGCTTTGAACTTGGCGGGATCGCCGCGCTCGGGATGGACCGTGCCGGCAAAGGACAGCGCAGCGTCCACGGGCCGATCTCCGGCTTTGCCGCGCGCATGAAAGGAAACGTCGACATTAAAAGGCTCGGAGAGGCTGAAATCGTCGAGCGCCAACGCCAGGTCCGAGACCGTCCAAGACGCTTTGGTCGCTTCGTCCCGGTATTCCACGCTACCGCGCTTGATGCGCAAATGGCGGATGTTAAATTCGGCGGGAGGTCCTTCGGGAGATTTCGCCGCGGGCGCGGCGGAAGTAGCGGGGGCCGCGGCCGCCAGCGTCTCATAATTGAACTTGCCGTCGGCGGCCTTGATCACCTTCACCTCGAGCCCTTCGGCCAGAGCCGAGGCCACGACGAGGCGCTTCTGGAGCAGCGCGCGCCAACTCGGCCGCAGAGAGAAACTTTCGACGCTCAAAAAGGTTCCGGCCTCGAAGTTGGGACGCTCAGAAATCTCAAGCCCCCGGAGGCTCAACCCGGTCAAGCCCACGCCGATGCCGGTCAGCTTCACCTCGCGGCCCAGCTGCTTGCGCGCCGCGTCCACGATCATGGCCCGTATCTTCGGCTCGGGGAAGAAGGCCTTGAGCGCCACGGTCGCAGCACCCATGCCCAGGATAGCGACCAGGACGAAGACGGACGCGATCTTAAGCCAAGGGAATTGGCGGGCCATTGGGGCGGCATTCTACCATTCCTTCCACTATCCTTGAGGATAGTCACGCAAACTTGACAAACGCTCGCACCGCGAGAATTGCGGCGGGCGCCTGATACCAGGCGAACCTACTTCGCGACGGCTTTCACGGACGGAGAATTCTTAATTCGGGTAATAATATTCGCAGCCTCGGCCTCATAGGCAGCAAGAGTTTTGATGACGTCCTTGTCCGGCATCAGAGAGTCATGAATCATGGTCACCCTCTCGTCGTCGATTGAGTGCCTCATAGTGACTCTTAGATTGTGTTTATCATTGTTGATAACGTGCACTCTAATGCTAACGAACACCGGATAAAGCACTTCGTTTTTAAAGAAATAATCATCGAGGTGATAATAGCCTTTAGTTTCCACTTGTTTTAGCACCGTGTAACGAACAACGTCGGATGCCAGCGAATTGATAGTAGCCTCGTTTAATCCATATTCGGCGGCATGCGCGGTGCAAACGGCGGCACTTATGACGAGGACGGCCAGCACGGCGCGAAGACCGCGAACGATTATAGTGTGTCTCATCTCAATTCTCCTATGGCCGCACCGCAGTCCCATGTCATAAGTATGCGGCGATTGGATGCTCGTCTCCAGAGCATTAAGGCCCTTCGGCGAGTAGGTCAAAAGGCCTGGAAATTGTCATAATCGGCGCATGAAGATTCTTCCTCTCTTATTGACCCTATCGCTCGCCTCTTCGGCCGCGGCTCAGTCGCGACAAAACCTGCTGGAAACTTTGAGTGAGGCGTTGGCCACGGATCAAGGCTACGAACCGGCCGAGCGCGCGGCGATCCTGGCCGCGGTCAAGGCCCGCTTCGCCGATTACGGACTGCAAGTCATCGACGTCAAGCGCCGCCAGGCCGTGCCCGTCGTACTTCACATCCTCACCGAGGGATCCTTCGACCAAGCCCCCCCCGCGCAGATCGCCGACGTCGCCTTCGCCGCCTATCAGGCCATGTCGCGCGGCGCCGACGCCGAAGTCGTCGAGGGCATCGCCCTGTACGGCTACCGCAAGAAAATCCCCGCCGAGACCCTCGCGACCTGGGCCAACGGCTATCGTCAACTTATTGAAGGAAAGGTTCCCCCCGACGTCGCCGCCGACCTCGTGCGTGTGAGCATGGAGCGCGGCCTTCCCGACTCGGACTTCAACACTCTCAAATGGGCTCTCATCGATGGGATCAAGAACCGCTTCGACGCGAAAGATTACGCCAGCTACCTCGTTGATCCGGGTCGGGTTCATCGACTTGGCGATCGCGTTGATCAGGTCGGCTGCGTGCCGGCCCATCTTGTGCTCGTTGTCCTTGTAGTCGAACGTCATGCGCATCAAGGGCTGGCCGAACGCGTTGCGATAGGTCGGGTCGAGATCGTAGTAGTTGGCGCGGTTGGCCATCACGCTGCCG
>JAYVZL010000254.1:0-24446 GCA_043783505.1 Elusimicrobiota bacterium | reverse complement strand
GTCAACAAGTCGCAGTCGTCCAACGACACGTTCCCCACGGCGATGCACATCGCCGCGGCCGAGACGCTCATGCGCGAATTGGTCCCCGCCGTGAAGGGCCTGCGCGACGCGCTCAATGAGAAGGCAAAGAAGTTCGACAAGATCGTCAAGATCGGGCGCACGCATCTCATGGACGCGGTGCCATTGACGTTGGGCCAGGAGATCGGAGGTTGGGCCGCTCACTTAGACGCCGATCTTCAGCGCATCGAAGCGGTTCTGCCCGGCCTATACGAGCTTGCCATCGGCGGCACGGCCGTTGGCACGGGTCTCAATACTCACCCCGATTTCGACAAAAAAGCGTCGGGACATATCGCCAAGCTGACAAAGCTTCCTTTTAAGCCCGCGCCCAACAAGTTCGAGGCGTTGGCCGGCCACGACGCGTTGGTCTTCGCGCACGGCGCGCTCAAGACCACGGCCTGTTCGTTGATGAAGATCGCCAACGACGTGCGCTGGCTGGCCTCCGGGCCGCGCGCGGGCTTGGCCGAGCTCCGCATCCCCGAAAACGAGCCCGGCTCCTCGATCATGCCCGGCAAGGTCAATCCCACGCAAAGCGAGGCGTTGACCATGATCTGCGCTCAGGTGCTGGGCAACGACGTCGCCATCAACATCGGCGGCGCCTCGGGCAACTTCGAGCTCAACGTGTTCAAGCCGCTGATCATCCACAACTTCCTGCACTCCGCCAAGCTGCTCGCCGCCGGCTGCCGCGGCTTCACCGAGCACTGCGCCGTTGGCATCGAGGCCGACGAGAAGCGCATCGACGAGCTCATGCGCCGCAGCCTGATGCTCGTGACCGCGTTGAACACGCACATCGGCTACGACGCCTCGGCCAAGATCGCTAAGACCGCGCACGCCGAGGGCCTGACGCTCAAGGAAGCCGCGCTGAAGCTCAAGCTCCTCACCGAAAAGCAGTTCTCGGATTGGATCGTGCCCGAGAACATGACCAAGCCGGGGCTGTGATGGACAAGGGTCAACGGGAGATCCTGCGCCGCGCAGCTTCCGTCATCGGTCACGATCTGCGCAATCCCCTGGCGGTGATCAACAACTCCGCCTATTTCGTGCGCGCCAAGCTCGGAGCGCAGGGCCTCGATCCGAAAGTAGAAAAGCATCTTAAGATCATCGAAAGCGAGGTCGCCCGCGCCGACAAGCTCCTGGCCGATATGACGACCTTCTCGCGGCCGTATGAGCCGTCGGCGGAGACGCAGCCGCTCGACGCGGTCGTCGCCGCGACGATCAAAGATTACGTAGCGCCCGAAGGCGGCAAGATCACTCTCAAGCTCGGGGCCAAGGACGCGCAGGCCAAATTCGACGGTAAGGCAGTGGCCGACTCGCTCAAGCGCCTACTCGACAATGCTTTCGCCGCGATGGAAGATAAGGGTACCGTGAAAGTACTCACCACGTCCGGCAAAGAAGGCTTGATCGTTTCGGTCGCCGATACCGGTCCCGGGGTGGACGCGAAGATCGCGGGGGATCTGTACGAGGCCTTCATGACCACCAAGCCCAAAGGCATGGGTCTGGGTCTATCGTTGGCGCGCAAGTTCCTCGAAGGCAACGGCGGGTCAGTGGACCACGAGTCTGGGCCGAAGGGCGCGACGTTCCGGCTCATTCTTCCTAAGGCGTAGGATGGAAGATATTGCCGCCATGGCCGCGCATGCCGCGCGCCGCGTTGAGAGATTAAAGATCACAACACCTGTCGAGGCTCTCCGCGAGAGTCCGTTGTATAACAGGTCACCTCGCGATTTCGCCCCAGCGCTCGCCAGTAAAATCGTGGACCTGCGTTTCGCCGAGCCAGAGCGCGGTCTACTCGTGTCGGGCGAGGAGGTTTCGGCCGATTGGGCGGGTAGGCGGGCGGTGTCGGCCTTGGGCCGCGGCGCCTCGGGTTTGGCCGTTTGGACGGAACGAAACTTTCATGCCGGTGATTATTCCCATCTCGATGCGGTGCGCGAGGCTTGTCCTGACGCGCTGATCCTGATGATGGACTATGTGGTAGACCTTTGGCAGATTGAGCGCGCCCGCGCCGGCGGCGCCGACGCGGTTTTATTAACGCCGGAACTGCTTGGGCCCTACCTCGAACGTCTGGCCGCCGCTGCCCGATTTCTGGGATTGTCTCCGATCATCTGGGATGCGTCTGGCCCCCGCCTTTGTCAGACGAAATCTGTCCATTGAGTTTGCGCCAGAAACCTGTTACAGTAATTAAGACGGAGGTATGCCCCATGTCCCCGCATAATCGACCTATCCTATTTAAAGCTTTGGGATTGCCGCCGATCGAACGCGCGGAGCTTGTCGAAAAACTGTTATCCAGCTTTGATCTTCCGGCCGGTAAAAAGATCGACGCTCTTTGGGCGCGGGAGGCGGAAAGCCGGCTGGATGGCCCTGAGCGCGGAAAAATAAAAACAATCCCCGCACGAGCAGTATTTCAGAAAATTAATAAGCGCGGACGATGAACATTGAGTTCCTGGCCCCGCCAGGGCTGAGTTGGAGCAGGCCGTCGCCTATTATAATTCCCAAAGGGAAGGGCTTGGTTTTGAGTTTGCCGCCGAGGCCAAAAGAACATTAGAACGCATTGTCCGGTATCCAGACGCTTGGCAGCCACTTTCCCAGCGTGCTCGTCGATGCCCGACGAATCGTTTCCCTTATGGGATCGTATACCAAGTCAGAGGTGCCATGATCTTGATTGTCGCTGTGATGCATTTTCAACAGCGCCCGCGTTCATGGATGTCCAGACTCAAGACTCCATAGGTTGCAGGGAGCGCGCATGATCCGTCATTGGTTGATGAAGTCGGAGCCCGACGTCTTCTCCATCGACGCCCTCGCGCGCAAGAAAACGTCGGGTTGGGACGGCGTACGAAACTACCAGGCCCGCAATTTCATGAAGGACATGACAGTCGGCGACCTGGTCTTGTTCTATCATTCCAACGCCGAGCCCCCGGGCATCGCGGGCACCGCAGAAGTATGCCGCACGGCTTATCCTGATCCGACTCAATTTGATCCCAAGGACGGACACTATGACCCGAAGGCGACACCTGATAAGCCGATTTGGTTTCAGGTGGATCTGCGTTTCGTCGGCAAGTTGGCGCGCTTCCTATCTCTCGACGAACTGCGCGGCATGCCGGAGCTCTCGGACATGATGTTGTTTAACCGCTCGCGTCTGTCGGTTCAGCCCGTGACGTCGGCTCAGTGGAAGATCATCACGTCCAAAGGCAAGGCCAAAGCCTAGTTTTACTTAGCGAGTGGGCCACCGACGATGACGCTCAAGAGACCCAATGGAATGCCGATTGTGTTATTGAAGAGTGCGGAGTGCGGGCGTTTGTATCCAGGGAAATACATTTCTTCCTCTTGGCAGTTCGTTATCAAGTAGTCGGCCCCTTCAGTCATCCCAGATCCGCCGAAACGTGCCTTGGTCCTGTCACTATCGGACGGGTCTTTCCAGGAGTCACGGATCACCCAAACTGGTTTATCCCGTTTAGTCCACTGGTAGAGATCTGGAAACTCGTGCTTTAAACGTTCATCTAATGCCGTGAATTCTGCCTGGGCAATATTGGCTTTGCGCTTTGAATCCTCCAACGATTCGGCCCAGTACTCCAGGTTCGACTTGGCGTCGGAAACTTTGTCCCCTGCTTCAAACCACTGAACCAACAGCATCGCCTTCAGGCTCATTGCAACCCTGTTACAGCGCGTCCTGGTCTCGGCGAACGCAGGCGAGCCGAATAGAAGAGACATCACCAGCAGCGCGACGGCAACGCGTTTTGAGTTCATACTTAACTTTAGCCCCGGAAAGCCTGATTGTCGTGGGCCAAAAGGGGAGGGTGGATGGGGCCAAAGGGCCCATACGCATCGGTCTTAACTTCACATTATTTTTACGACAATAAATTAATTTTACTTGCCGGAGCGGCGGCGTTAGAATAACGTCGTGAACTCGTCCACCGGCTACATCCACGGCTTCTCCACCGACGAGCAGGACCGTCTCTATACCCAGGCCCGCCTGCTCGAGCCCGTGGTGTTCGACGGGGTCGATTTTTCCCAGAGTCGGCGCGTGTTGGAGGTCGGTTGCGGCGTCGGCGCCCAGACCGAGATTCTGCTCGAACGCTTTCCCGGTGCCACGGTACAGGCCGTCGATCGTTCGGTCGAACAGATCGCGCGCGCCAAGGAACATTTGTGCTCGCCCATCGCGGCCGGACGCGCGCGCGTCGACTTAGTCGACGCCGCGCGTCTGCCGTTCGCCGACGGCTCCTTCGACGGGGCCTTCGTCTGCTGGGTGCTGGAGCATATGCCCGATCCCGTGGCCGTGCTGCGCGAGATCAGGCGCGTGCTCCGCCGCGGCGGCGTGATCTTCGGGATCGAAGTCATGAACACCACCTTTTCCCTGCTGCCGGCCTGCCCCGCCGTCATGGCTTACTGGAACGCCTTCAATAGGGGTCAGCAGGTCGGCGGCGGCGACCCCTTTGTCGGCGCCAAAGCGGGCGACCTTTTAAAGGAAGCCGGCTTCACGGCGGTCCGCGTAAACCCTTATCCCATCCGCCATGATCGGCGCGACGGTGCGGCGCTGACCGGCAGGCTAGACGATCTGGAACGCCTGCTAGTGAGCGCCGCGCCGCAGTTGTTGGCTTTAGGCCTAGTCAACCAAGCTGGGATCGACCGCATGCGCCGCGAGTTTCGCGGCCTCAAGCTCGATCCGCGGGCCGTGTTCTACGAGACGCCGATCAAGTTCTCCGGGATCGCGGCGAGCTGATCCCAGAATTCGGCGGCCGAGGCGATGCGCCTGTCGGGGTCGGGCTCGAGGGCCTTGTCGATGAGCTCATCGAACGCGGGATCGAGATCCTTGACGAGCTCGGAAGGCTGGATATATTTCTTGGCGAGCTTGGCCGGCGTCGGGCCTTCGAAGGGCCGGGTGCCGGTGAGCATCTCGTAGAACACCGCGCCCAAGGCGAAGACGTCGTTCTGCTTGCGCACGAAGCCGTACTCCTGCTCGGGCGCCATGTAGTGAGGCGTGCCGATCACGCTTTGCGTGGTCGCCGGCTTCTTGCCCGCGCGTGCGGCGTGGCGCGCGATGCCGAAGTCGAGGATCTTCACGCCGCCGTCGTTGGTCAACATGATATTTTGGGGCTTCAAGTCGAGATGGACCACGTCGTGGGCGTGGGCGTAGGACACCCCGGAGCAGACGGGCCCCAGCACATTTTTGATCTCTGACAAGCTCAGCCGCTTTTCGGCGATGAGCTTGTCGAGCGTGCGGCCCTCCAGGCGCTCGAAGACCAGGTACAGGCCGTTCTCGTCCTGCTCGACGGCGTGAATGTCCACGATGGCGGGGTGATGGAGCTCGGCGACGGTGCGGGCTTCCGCGGCCAGGTCCTTTTTGGCCTGCTCGTCGAGCGCGAACTCCGTGCGCAGCATCTTCACGGCCACCGGCCGGTTTAAGCGCTTGTCGCGGGCCGCGTAAACCACGCCCATTCCGCCCCACCCGATGGGCTTGCCGATCTCGTAGTGGGCCTCGAGGACGGCGGGGATGGCGTGGCTCGGGCCGCGTGACTTCTTGAATTCCGCGCCAACGTGCAGCAGCCCCAGGCCGATGAGCAGTCCGCCGACCAGCGAGGAGGCGAGCACGATCATAAAGGACTTGATCCTCCAGGGCACGCGCTGGGCCAGGGACTGGTCGTAGCGCTCGCCGCTGAGCATCTCGGTCTTCACGCCGTGACGGCGCGTGGAGTCGCGGTAGTCGGGTCCGAACTGAGCGTTGAGCTCGGCGGCGGTTTTAAGATCGACGGCCATGGCTTGATAGTCGCCGCGGCCCTCCTGCGCGTGCCCGCGATTGGCGAAGGCGTAGGGATTTTTCGGATCGATCTCAAGGGAATGGTTGGCGTCGGCGATCGCCTCGGAGTAGCGCCCCATCCGGGTGTAGGCCCACGCCCGGGCGTCGCGCAGGGCCGCGACGGAGGGGGCCAGAGCCAAGGCGCGCGAAGCGTCGCGCGCCGCGTCGCCGTAGCGCCCGAGGAGGTTCTCGGCCGTGGCCCGGTAATACAGGGCATCCGGATTGCCGGGGGCCGTCAGGAGGACCTTGTCGGCTTCCTCAATAGCCCCGTGGTAATCCTTGACCGCGAGCCTGGAACCGGCCGCGTCGAGGATCCGCCGCAGGGATTGATCCAACGTGGCTTCCGTCGGCGCCTGGCGTATGGACTCGACTTCGTTGAGCTGCTGGACCATGCCGTGATACTCGCGCTCTACCGATTCGCCGATGCTTCCGTTTTCGAACTGGGGCGCGGCCTGCGAGCGGCCCTCGGAGAGCTTCATCAGCGCGTACGCGGTCTTGTCGCCGGGGTTGAGGGCGAGCGCTCGGCGCGCGTCCTCGAGCGCCTGGAGATAATTGCCCAAGCCGTAAGCCGCGGCGGCGCGCGCTGTCCAGCCCGCGGTCGAGGCCGGGATCTTGCGTAGGACCGCATCGGCGTCGGCATAAGCGCGCGCGTAGTCGCCCAAGCCGGAGGCGGCCTGGGAACGTTGGATCAGGGCGTCCTTGTCCTCGGGATCATAGTGAAGCGCGATCTGCGCCAGCTCGCGGGCTATTTCCCAGCGTTCGGCGCGGTTGTTGAGGCCGGCGGCGGAGGCCGCGGCTTTGACCGAGATATTTTTGGGCGCGCTGCGGGACAGGGCCCGGACCGCGGTGTTGATCTCGCCTAAGTGATTGTCGATCCAGGCTTGGCGATCCTGAGGCTTGAGCGCGTCGGCCTCTTTGATCAGGCCGTCGATGGCGGCGCCGATTTCGGCTTTGTCCTTGAAGTTTGGTTGGGCGGCGATTAATTTTTTAAAGTCGCTCAGCAGGCCGCGCGACGGCGCTTCAATGAGATGAGGCAGCACGCCGATTCCGACGGGCGCGCGCCAAGACAGGCCCGCGGCGGCCGGAACGGAAGCCGGGGCGTCATTGCTGCGCTCCTCGGCGCGCGCGAGCGCGCAGGCCAAAAGCATGGAGACGACAAGGGTCGTTTGGTGGTTCATAATGGGAAGTGCCCCGAGTGTATAGAGTCAGGGGAATCCCGTCAAGGGCCCTTGCGTAATACTATTTTGCTGGGAGGAGGGACTAGAAGCGCGTGTCTTGGCAGACCGCGGACCGTTGGATCTAGGGCTGCGTTTGCTAAACTCTGGCGCCGGAATGTCCGGCGCGAGGAAATAAGCTAGGATGAGCGTCCGGCTTTTTTGCGTCGATGGGACGAATCTGGTCCGCACCTCCTACGGCTACGGCGGTCCGGCGCACGCCGCGCAAGAGGACGCGGACACGGAGCGGATCACGGCGATATTCGGCGGTCTGTGCGAGGACGCGGGCGGCGCGGTTGAAGTGGAGCTGTTTTTTGACGGGCCGTTTCGGGCGCTCGGTGGCCCGAGGCCGGAGAACTTTCGCGTGAGCTTCACGCACGAGCTTCCGGCCGACGACATGATCTTAGATAGGGTCCGCGCCCGAGCTTGGAACGAGGGCGGAGTGACGACGGTGGTGACGGCGGACGGCGATTTGGGACGACAGGCCGAGGCGGAAGGCGGCAAGTGGATGCGCGTCGCGCACGGCTCGTCGCCGGAAGGCGTGGCACGAAAGATCGGAGGGCGGTTCTTGAGATGATCGTTAAGAATTCGGTGATAATCGTCGGCGGCGGGATTATGGGCATGCAGTCGGCCTATCACTTGGCCCTGCTCGGCCACACGGTCACCGTGCTCGACCAGCATGACGTGCCCAATCAATGGGCCGCGTCGGGCGACCACCTGCGCGTGTTCCGTCTGACTTACGGCAAGGACGCTTTTTACACCGAGATGGCGATCAAGGCCATGCCCATGTGGCTTGAGCTCAACGCGCTCTCCGAGGAGACCCTGCTTCTCCAGAATGGCGTGCTCGAGTTTGCGCCCAAGGCCGGCGGCTATGAGGCGCAAAGCCTCGCCGTCTTGAAGGAACGCAATATCCGTTTCGAAAAAATGGACCCGCCGCAGGTAAAGAAGCGATATCCGATGTACCGGTCGGGAGCCTTCAAGTGGGCGTTGTTTCACCCCGACGGCGGCATGATCTGGGCCAACCGCTCGGTGGCCGCGACGGCGTCCATCGCCCAACGCAAGGGCGTCAAGATTCGCAACGGCGTGAAGGTCGTCTCGATCCAGAAGGAAAAGAGCGGCGTCAAATCGGTCAAGGACTCCACCGGCAAGGTTTGGGAAGCCGAGAAGTTTCTCTTCACCGCCGGCTACTGGTCCAACGAGCTTCTAAAGCCCTGGGGCATACCGATCAAGCTTACCAAGCAGGAGCAAATCTTTCTGCGCCCGCAAGAGGGCCGCGGTCGCTACCGTCCCGAACATTTCCCGGTTTTCGCGAGCCTGACCGGCGGCTTCTACGGCTTTCCGATCCACATCCAGGGCTTCATCAAGATCAGCGACCATCGAAAGGGCCCGGTGGTTAAGAGCGCCAACGCCGAGGACCTGCGCACACTGTCGCCGAAATTCGAGAAATCGTGCCGGAAGTTCCTCCAGCAGTTCATCCCGGAACTGGCCAAGTTCGTCGACTTCGAGGGCCACGTCTGCTGGTACGACAACACCCCCGATGACGATTTCATCCTGGACCGCCTGCCTGACGCGCCCAACGCGTTCGTGGCGGCGGGGTTCTCGGGACACGGCTTTAAGTTCGCGCCGATCGTGGGCAAGTCGATGGCGGAGCTTATCGTCGGCGGCAAGTCGGATTTAAATCTCCACCGCTTCCGCCTGGCCCGCTTCAAGCTGCGCCGCGCCTGAGGGCGCCTGCGACCAACAGTTAACAGCGCTGTTACCGTTCGATCATGTACAGCGATATCCCGGGCGGTTTATGCTCTTAGGATGAGAGATTTTGAGACGTTTAGGACTGTCGTGTGCCGTGAGCTGTTCACCCACCCCGTCATCACGGACAATCCCTATACGGCCTGGTTCTCGCGCGGCGGAGCCGACGAGAAGCAAGTTGCCGAGCTGCTCGTCCAGTTCTCGGTGTTTTCAAACCACTTTCTTATTCTTCAGGTCAAACGGATGGTCAATGCCGGCACGCTCGAGGGCGAGCGCTGCGCGCGCAACATCCTGATGAACGAATGCGGCGTCGGGCTTGACCCGCGCACTGGATCGGTTGAGGGACGGACTTTTTCCACGGGGAATGCTCATCTTAACTGGCTGCGCCAGGCCGGCGCGGCGCTGGGTTTGGAGGCGATGCAGCTCGGCCGTTGGGAGGCGGGCAGCCGGGCCACCCATCAATTTCTCGAGGGACTCGACAAGACTTACGGCAGCCATGACGGGATGGTGGGCGCTGGGGCGAGTTTCGCCATCGAGACTTGGGCCGCGTCGGGGCTCGGCGCGGGCTCGGAGCTGGAGGCGGGAAATTTCTGGCGCCAGCTTATCCGGGGATTGGAGATATTCAACGGAGGCAGAGAAGAGAAGGGCCTTAAACCTGTGCCTCTTGGATTCTTTAAATACCATGCCGAGATCGAGTCGGGGCATGGCGCCAACGTATGGCGCGAGCTTGAGCAGACCTGCGGTCACGCGAGTTTCGATGCGCGCCGTTTCCTGGATGGGCGACGCAAAGCCCTGGACGCCATCGCGGTCTTTTGGCACGGTCTCGACGCGCACCGCCGCGAGGGACGCGACATGCTGGCGGGTTCGGCTTCCGAGCTTAATCACATCGAGCTATTTCCGAATAGTTTGATGGGGTTTAACGCATACTGAGATCGAAAGGCCTGGCTATGACGTATGATAGGGGAATGATTCGTTCTCGATTCGTCGTTCTCGCCTGCCTTGCTCTGGGCGCCTGCGCGACTGCCACCGTGGCGATCAAGGCGGGCTTTGACTTCTCGCGCGTCAAACGCGTGGCGGTCATGGGCTTCTCCGATTACGCCAATCGCCCTGGATCCGGCGAGACCGTGTCCGGCGCCTTCGAGCAGGGCCTGCTGATGGCCGGCTATGACGTCATCGAGCGCGCCCAGGTCGACAAGATTCTTCACGAGAAGCGGCTGAATGCCTCCGACCCGCAGGCCGCCAAGGAGATAGGCCGCCTGCTCGGCGCCGACGCGCTTCTGTTCGGTCGCATCACGGATTTCCTCGAGCCGCGAGAGAGAATGACGCAGGTCGACGTGGTCGACGAGCATCAAGATCCGATCTACGTCAAAAGCACCAAGCGCACGCAGGTCAATGGCGTATGGTCTGAGACGGAGGAGTCTACGATCCAGGGGTACAGGAAAACGCGCATCGTGCGGCGGGAGCCGCGCTCGGTCGTTATCGATGGGCGTTTAGGCGTGAGCGCGCGGCTTGTCTTCGTCTCGAGCGGGGAGGTGTTGTGGTCGGGCTCCGACGCCTCCCGCGTCTATACCTTCGAGGACTCGGCGCGGGCGTTGGCCGACTCGATCTTAAAGGCCGTGAAGACGACCTGGCCCTCTCAAGTCAAACGTTAAGCCGCGACGGGCGTCTTGCCCGAGCCGGTCAGCATCTGACCCAACACGTAGCGCAGTACGCCGCCGTAGCGGTAGTACTCGAGCTCGATGGGCGTGTCGATGCGGCAGATCACGGAGAATTCCACGGTCTTGCCGTTGAGCGTCGCCTTCACCGTCAGGGGAGCGCGGGGCTTGACCGCGGCGAGGCCTAGGATGTCGAAGGTCTCGTAGCCGGTCAATCCCAGTTTCTGCGCGGAGTCGCCGTCCTTGAACTGTAGGGGCAGCACGCCCATGCCGACTAAGTTCGAGCGGTGGATGCGCTCGAAGCTCTGGGCGATGGCGGCTTTCACGCCCTGCAGCGCCGGTCCCTTGGCGGCCCAGTCGCGCGAGGAGCCCGTGCCGTACTCCTTGCCGGCGATGACGATGAGCGGGGTCTTCTTCGCCTGGTACATCATGGCGGCGTCGAAGATGGGCATCTGTTCTTTCGACGGGATGTGGATCGTGTAGCCGCCGGTCACGTCCTTGAGCATCAGATTTTTGATGCGGATATTGGCGAAGGTTCCGCGCATCATCACTTCGTGGTTTCCGCGTCGGGCCCCGTAGCTGTTGAAGTCCGCGAGCTTGACGCCTTGGGACTGGAGATAAACCGCCGCGGGCGAGTCCTTGGCGATGTTGCCGGCCGGGGAAATGTGATCGGTCGTGACCGAGTCGCCGAAGACGGCCAAGGCCCGTGCGCCCGAGATGTCGTGGAGCGCGCGCGGCTTAAGCGACAGATCCTCGAAATAAGGGGGGAGCCGGACGTAGGTCGACTTGGGATCCCACGAGTACAGCTCGGAGGCCTCGACTTTGAGCGACTGCCAATTCTTGTCGCCGTCGAAGACGTTTTTATATTGCTTGATGAAGGTGTCGCGCGTGACGTGTTTCTCCACGGCGGCCGCCACTTCGGCGTTGCTCGGCCAAATGTCTTTAAGGTATACGGGCTCGCCGTCTTTTCCGGTGCCGATCGGCTCGGTCGCGAGATCGAGATTCATCGTGCCGGCCAGCGCGTAGGCGACCACCAGCGGCGGCGAGGCCAGGTAATTGGCCTTCACCAATGGGTTGACCCGGCCTTCGAAGTTGCGGTTGCCGGAGAGCACGGCGGCGACGATGAGATTGTTGTCCGACACGGCCTGCGCCACCTCGGGCGGCAGGGGGCCGGAGTTGCCGATGCAGGTCGTGCAGCCGAAGCCGACAAGATGGAACTTCATCTTTTCGAGCGGCTCGATGAGACCCGCGCTCTTGAGATAGTCCATGACGACCTTCGAGCCCGGCGCCAGCGAGGTCTTGACCCAAGGTTTGACCGACAGGCCCTTGGCCGCGGCTTTCTGTGCCACAAGGCCGGCGGCTATCAGCACCGAGGGGTTTGAGGTATTGGTGCAGGAGGTGATGGCCGCGATGGTGACCGCGCCGTGGCCGAGCTTATAGTCCTTGACCGCCACTTCGGTTCCTGCGGGGGCCGGAAAATTTCCTTTCTTGTCTTTCTCCTTAAGAAAGCCGGGAAGATCCGCCGCGTTCCACTGCTTCTTGACCGCGCCGAGTTCGATGCGGTCCTGCGGGCGCTTGGGCCCGGCCAGGCAGGGCCTGATGGAGGAGAGATCGAGGGACAGCTTGTCCGCGAACGCCGGCTCGACCTTGTCGTCCCGGAACAGGCCTTGGGCCTTGCAGTAGGCTTCCACGAGAGCGATGTCGTCCTCGGGACGTCCCGAGAGACGCAGATAGTCGAGGGTGCGATTATCGACGGGGAAAAAGCCGATGGTCGCACCGTACTCGGGCGCCATGTTGGCGATGGTCGCGCGGTCGGCCAGTGAAAGCTCGGCCACGCCGGGCCCGTAAAACTCGACGAACTTCCCCACGACCCCTTTCTTGCGCAATATTTCGGTGACGGTGAGCACCGCGTCGGTGGCGGTGGCACCTTCGGGAAGCTTGCCGCTCAAGCGGAAGCCGACGACTTCGGGGATCAGCATGGGCATGGCCTGGCCGAGCATCGCGGCTTCGGCCTCGATGCCGCCCACGCCCCAGCCTACCACGCCCAAGCCGTTGATCATCGTGGTGTGCGAGTCGGTCCCGATCACGGTGTCGGGATAGGCGACGCCGTTGGCGCTCCAGACCACCTTGGCCAGATATTCGAGGTTGATCTGATGGACGATGCCGGTCTCGGGGGGCACGGCGCGGAAGTTGGCGAACGCCTTCTGGCCCCATTTGAGGAAGGCATAGCGCTCCTGGTTGCGGGAGAACTCGATCTCGGAATTCTTTTCGAAGGCGTCCATGGCGCCGAAGAAGTCGACCTGCACGGAGTGGTCGACGACGAGGTCCACGGGTTGAAAGGGATTGATGCGCCGGGCGTCTCCGCCGAGTTTTTTGATGGCGTCGCGCATCGCGGCCAAGTCCACGACGGCGGGCACGCCGGTGAAATCCTGCATCACCACGCGCGCGGGCATGAAGAACACCTCTTGCTCGTTGGGCTTGACGCCGATGGTCTTGGCCACGGCCTCGATGTCGCCCTTCTTGACGACCATCCCGTCCTCATGGCGCAGAAGGTTCTCGAGGAATATCTTCATCGACAACGGCATACGAGAGAGGTCGAAGCCCCTTTCGGCGAACGCGGCCAGGCTAAAATAGTCGTGCTTCTTTCCGCCGACGGCGAGAGTTTTGCGGGTCGAGAAGCTGTCGAGAGAAGGGGTTTTCATCGGAAATCGGCCTCCTATAAATGGAAGTGCGAAGAATATTTTAACATTTGCCCGGCCACCCCTTGACGGAGCCAACTTCGCGCTCTACACTCAAAGAATGGCGAAGACCAAAGCCGCGCCGAGACCCAAGAAGACCAAAAAGGACGCCGACGCTCGCGTCGACACCCCCGAGAATAAGACCGCCGAGAAAGTCATGGAGACTGTTTTAAAGGAGCATACCATCGAGGCGTCTACCGAACGCCTCGACCAGTGGGTCACCATCGAATGCCCCCATTGCGGAGAGGGCAGCGAGCTGCACGTGATCGCCGACATGGACGGGCAGTCCATCGACCAAGACTGCACGGTCTGCTGTCGCGCCTTCGTCGCGCACATCGAGATCGACGACGGCGAAGCGCACGTTGGCGTTGAAGCCGCCTAAAGACGACGTGTCGGCGATCCTCGCGTTGCGGGTGATCGCGGTCGTGGGCTGCTCGCCCAATGCCGCGCGCCCCTCGCATTACGTGTCGGCTTATATGAAGGAGCAAGGCTACCGCATCGTGCCGGTCAACCCGGGCCACCCGGAAATCCTAGGCGAGACCTGCTACCCGAGCGTGACGGACATCCCGTTTCCCGTCGAAGTCGTCGCCGTGTTTCGCCGTCCCGAGGAGGCGCTTGCGCCCATCCTAGAAGCCATCGCCGTGAAGGCGAAAGCGGTCTGGTTGCAGGACGGCGTGTACAACGATGAGGGCGAGAGGCTCGCGCGTGAGGCGGGCCTGCTCGTGGTGTCCAACGACTGCCTCATGCGCCGCCACTCGCGGCGCTGACGCGGCCGGCGCTAGATACTATGAGGGTTTCCTCAATCGCATCTGTGCCGGATCCATCGGATTCGGCCTATTTCTTCTTTTTCGCGCTTTTCACGTCGGCCGGAGCCGGCGTCTTGAGGATCTCGAGCAGTTCGACTTCGAAGACGAGCAGGGCGCCGGGCTTGATACCGGGGCGGCCCTGGTCGCCGTAGGCGACGTCGGAGGGGCAGACGAGCTTCGCCTTGCCGCCGACTTTCATGAGGGTGATGCCGCGGGTCCAACAGGGGATCACGTGGTCGAGTGGGAACTCGGTCGGCTGATTGCGGGTGTAGGAGGAGTCGAATTCAACGCCATCGGTGGTAGTTCCTCGGTAATGGACCTTGATGTTGTCCGTGGAAAGAGGGGAAGCGCCGGTGCCGGCCCGCAGCTCCTGATACCAGCCACCGCCCGTGATCGGAAGGGGCTTGTTGTCCGCGACGAACTTATCGGAGAAGGCCCGTCCTTTCGCTTTTTCAACGTCCGCGCCCGCCGACATGCGGTGCTGGAGCATCTCATTGATGCGCGGCTGGAAGCTGGCGACGTCCACCGTGGCGGGCTTACCCGTCACCGAGTCGGAGAGGCCGGCCTGGAGGACCTTGACTTCCGCCGGCTTGAGATTGAAGGTGGCGACGTTGCGGCCCATCAAGTAGCCGATGGTGTAGACCGTGCGCTCGTCGTCCGTCTTATAAGCGTTCGTCGCGGCGGCCTTGGCGGCGGGCTTCACGGCGTCTTCTTTCGGCGCTTCGGCCGAGAAAGCGGAAACGGCGAGAGCAAGACAGCACAGCGCGATTTTCATGGTATCCCCTTTAAAAAGCGAGGCCTATAATAGCACATCATTATTCGATGTGGCGCAGGCGCGCGCGGCGCCTAGTTTAGATTTGAGCGCGGGAATCGACGGTCGTAAGCGGACTCCGCTTTGAGCGCTTCGGCGCCGATGCGGTCGGCCAGGCCCGGGTCATCGACGAACGCGTTGCGGTTGCCTTGATAAGTCTCGAGGAAGTCGTTGCGGCGGGCTTCGAAGGCGTCCGGCGGGTATTCGCGGTTCCAATCCATCACCACTTTGATCTGCTGGTTCCAGAAAAGGACGGCGAGGTGGCCGTAGGTTTTCTCATCTCTGTAGCGCGTGTTGAAATAAAGCAGGGCGCGCGCCACGCGTCCCTTGACCGCATCCGGCGGCTCAAAGACGTATACGCCGTTCGCGTCCAGCCCGCGCTTGGCGCCGGCTTTATTCTCGTAGTCGATATGGCTCACCACTATGCCGAACGGCAGGTTTCCTCGAACGGAGTTGGGATGCTGAAAAGTCGCCATCAAATGATGCAGGTCCGCGCGCATCGGAGAGGCCCTGTCGAATAGCGACTGCGGCTCGATGTGCTCGACGTTCATTCCCTTCTTGTCATTGTGACCGTCTCCGTTGGCGTCGCCCGATTCCTGATAGAGGGGCCCATCAGGGCCTTCGCCGATCGCGAGTATTCCGGAGTAGGCGTCGATGACGCCGCTCTTTCCATTGACGACGATGTGGTCGGCATGCGAGAACAATGCCGCCGAGGCTTTTTCATAGGCGTGAACGATCTGGCCCTTGGCTAGGATGGCGGCGACTTTGTTGAAAAGCGCTTGGCCGAGAAGGCCTACAGTGCCGGGGACCGGCCGCACCGCCGCGAGCGGCGCGCGGTGGGTGATGTGGACGCGGACGGCGCCGTCGTCCTTTGGAACCGCTTCAAAGACCGCGCCTTCCTCGGAACGCGGCTTTCCTCCGTCGAAGAACTCGCGCCCAGGCTTGAAATTGAGGAGACTGGCCCAGTCGTCGCGAGGTTTCGCGGGCGTGGGATCACGGACGGGTTCGACGACCTGTTTGTCATCGGCGGCGTTCGTCTGTTGAGCCGCCGGCGACGCTGCGACGGGGGCTAGCGGCGTCGCCATCAGCGGAGACAGCAAGATCGTAGAAGCGGGCGAAACGATGGAGGAAGGCAGGAGCGCGGAAGGGACCGTCACGACCGGCATGTTGGTTCCGGGCAGGAGGATTCCCGTGACCCGAGGAGAGACGATCGTCGACTGCCCGTGCGCGGAGACGGCGAGCAGCAGCGCGAGGAGAAAGCGCGATCGGGAAGGCATTATTAAAGGATAGACGAACGGGCCGGCGCGCGCCTGGGCCCTTCGACCTAGGTTTCCCCGGGGTCTTTGGTTTGCTACACTAAGGTTCTTCTCATGCCCTTCAACCGTTTCGGGCTTCGCCCCGAGCTTCTTCAAGGAATTCAGGCCCTCGGCTACGCCGCACCGACTCCTGTCCAGGACCGCGCCCTGCCGGAGGCTTTGGCGGGCAAGGACGTCATCGGCTCGGCGCAAACCGGCAGCGGCAAGACGGTCGCCTTCACCTTGCCGCTGCTCCAGCGCCTGCTCGCCGACCGCGAGGCCGAGGGCGGCCCGGGCAAAGGGCTGCGCGTGCGCGCTCTCGTGCTCACGCCCACGCGCGAGCTCGCCACCCAAGTCGAGCGCGCCATCACCGAGCTCGCTAAGTTCTCGCCGGTCAAGTGCGTCCTGGTCATCGGGGGTGCTAGCTACCACACCCAGACCCAGGACTTAAAGCGCGGCGCCGAGGTGGTCGTGGCCACTCCCGGCCGCCTGCTTGACCATATCCGCTCCGGCACGTTTCATCTGCGCGACGTGAAGGTCGCCGTCCTCGATGAGGCCGACCGCATGCTCGACATGGGCTTCATGCCCGACGTGCGGCGGATCATGAAGCTGCTCCCGGCGGCGCGCCAGACGCTGATGTTCTCGGCGACCATCCCCATTGAGGTGGAGCGCGTCGTCAACGAGTTCATGAGTTCCCCGATCCGCATTGAGGTGGACCGTCCGCGCGCGACGGCGACGACCATCAAGCAGTGGCTCTACCCCGTGACCGAGGATCAGAAGGCGGCTTTGCTCGAGGCGCTACTCAAGGTCGACGGTGTGGATTCCGTCATCATCTTCACGCGCACCAAGGTCCGCGCCGACCGGGTCGCGGGCTGGCTGCAGCGCAAGGCCGTCGGCTGCGTCGTGCTGCATTCCGATCTCTCGCAAAACGAGCGCGATCGCGCGATGTCGGATTTCCGCGAAGGGCGACAGACCGTGCTCGTGGCCACCGACCTGGCCGCTCGCGGACTCGATGTTCCCGAAGTTTCGCACGTGATCAACTACGACGTGCCAGAGCATCCCGAGGACTACGTCCACCGCATCGGCCGCACCGGTCGCGCCATGTCCGAGGGCGACGCGGCGACCTTGGTCGCCCTGGAAGAAGAGAAGTTGGTTCCAACCATCGAAGCTTTCATCGGCCAGCAGATCGAGCGCAAGGCTTTGCCGGGCTTCCCGTATAGAGTGCCGCCGCGCATGCGCACCTACCGCCCCTCGATGATCTCTTCCTTCCGCATCCGCCGCCGTTCCATTCCCCGGCGCTAGGCCGACTTAGCCGTGAGTTGGGTCTTGGTCCTTGCAAAAAACGGTTCTTGGGACTATACTTCTTAAAGCTGGTATACCTAAATCCCGATGTCAGTTGAGGTTGATATGAAGTCCACCGTATTCAGTCTCATCGTTCTGGCCGTAGCGTTGTCCGCGCGTGTCTGCGCGCAGGAATCTTCTGAGACGATCGAGGGGGGGAAAATCCGTGTTAACGCTCAATTTTCCGAAGGCATCGGAAAGAGTTCTCCCCAAGATCGGGGTTCGGTGTACGCCGGCGCAGAAAAATCTCATCGCGAGCAGCTCACTGTAGCGAGAACGACAGCGAAGGGCACGGCGGATATCCCGAAACCGTTGAAAGCAGAAGAAAGTCTCTCGCGTTGGGACCATGCGGCCAGGGGAACTAAGGACTGCAAAGGATCGCAGCACCCTGTCGTAGCGACCATTGTCACTACCGTGGGAGCGGTTATTGGCGGGGTTGCGGGTGGTGTCATTGCATCTCCCGGGGTAGTAAGCGTTCCGATTGGGGCCGCGCTTGGGACATCTCTCGGTGCTGCTGCGGGCGTGGCGGGCGTACTCTTAGCTACGGAGCCGGTGTGCGCGGTCTATCACTACGGCCAAGCGGCGCTTGATTTAAATTATAAGAATTAACACCGTTAAAGTTCGCGGCGATCGACCCAGCGCCATTTGCCAGGCTCGAGGCCGCTGAGCGTGACCTTGCCGATAGCCGCGCGCACTAGGCGTAGGCAGGGATGTCCCACCGCCGCGGTCATGCGCCGGACTTGACGGTTTCGGCCCTCGATCATCGTCAGCTCGATCCAAGAGGTCGGGACGTTTAGGCGGAAGCGAATGGGCGCATTGCGCGGGGGCAAGTCGGGTTCCTCTGGGAGCAGGCGCGCGCCGCACGTCAGGGTCTTGCCGTCGCTGAGCATCACGCCTTTGCGCAAAGCCTTGAGCGTCGCATCGTCGGGAACGCGCTCGACTTGGGCCCAGTAGACGCGCGGATGAGCGTGACGCGGGTCGGTCAGGCGATGGACCAGGCCGCCGTCGTCGGTCAGGAGCAGAAGGCCCTCGCTGTCGAAGTCGAGGCGGCCCGCGGGATAGACGCCGGCCGGCAAGCCGAAGCGCGTGAGGGTGGGTCGGCCGTCCTTGTCGGTGAATTGAGTCAGGACGCCGTAAGGCTTATTGATCGCGACGATGCGTGTCTTCGCCATCGCGGGTCAGCCTTTTCGCTCGCCGGAGAACGCGTAGCGGACGACGCGTCCGTCGCGCGCGCGCACGATCACCACGCCGGCGATATGGTCGCCATCGACGCGGCCAGACCATTCGATGGCTTCGCGGCTGGGGTCGTCGAGCACGGCGGCGAACGCCGTGCCGCTGTCGGTGCCGCGCGACTCATATATGGTGGGAGAGTATCCCTGGCTCACGGCGCCGGCCACGACCAGCTTGCCGCCGTGAAAGACGAGGGTGTCGCGCCGGGAGCCCCAGTGGAAGATCCCGTCCTGCTTAACCTTGATGTCCCAGGACGTCCCATCGATGGGGCCGCCGAAGACGGCGGCGTACAACAGGTTGATCGCTGTGAAAAAAGCGCCGGCAACGCTCTTCATTACGGTGGATATAACATGCGCGGGCGAATCGCGCAAGATCAAATATGTTACGAATGTAGGTGATAGGATAGAATCCAAGATATGACTAAACCATTTTTACTGACCCTTGTTTTGGCTGGATCGGCCTTCGCCGCGTCTAACGACCACGATCTTCGCCGCGCCACGGTGCAGATCCACTTCGTGGCCAGCAGCCCAGACTACACGCAACCGTGGCAACCCGGTCGGCAAACCAGCGGGACGGGCTCGGGCGTGATCATCGAAGGCGGCCGCATCTTGACCAACGGACACGTCGTGGCCAACGCGGCTTATCTGTCGGTGCGCAAGGCGGGAGACATCAAGAAGTATCCGGCGCACGTGGCGTTCGTCGGCCACGACGGCGAGACCGCGATGCTGAGCGTCGACGATCCGTCCTTCTTCGAGGGCACGGTCCCGGCCAAATTCGGCGGCGTGCCATTTCAGCGCGATAAGGTCGCCGTCTACGGCTATCCCGTCGGCGGCACGGACCTCTCGGTTACCGAAGGCATCGTCTCGCGCGTCGGCGTGACCGGATACGTGCATTCCTCGCGCGGCCTGCTGGCGATACAGACGGACGCGGCGATCAACCCGGGCAACTCCGGAGGGCCGGTTTTCCAGGAGGGCCGGCTCGTGGGCATCGCCTTCCAGCACAGCGCGGGCGCTCAGAACATCGGCTACGCCGTGCCGATGCCGATCATCCAGCGCTTCTTAAAAGACATCCGCGATGGACGCTACGACGGCATTCCAGATCTCGGCGTGTGGTGGCAAGGCACCGAAAACGAGAGTCTGCGAAAGTCGTTGGGCCTGGGCGCCGACAACTCCGGAGTGCTCATCACGAAAGTCGCCTACGGCTCCTCGGCCTGGGGCTATCTTAAGGAAGGCGACACCTTGGTCAAGCTCGACGGCGTCAAGATCGGAGACGACGGCACCATCCCCTTTCGCGACGACGAGCGCATCGACTACTCCGATATCGTCAGCCGACGGCAGGTGGGCGAGACTCTCGAGGCGGTCGTCGCGCGCGAGGGACGCGAGCAGGTCGTCCAGATCCAGTTGAAGCCCTCCATCGACTTAGTCCCCGGCCCGCGCTACGACGCCAAGCCCTCATACGTGATCGTCGGCGGGCTGGTCTTCATGCCGTTGACCGACGAGCTCATCGGGGCTCGCGGCGCCGACTACCGCGTGCGTTCCCTGTCCGCCGACGGCGTGCCGACCCCGGAGCGTACTCAAGTCGTCGTGCTCTCGCACGTGCTCGCCGACGACGTCAACCGCGGCTATCACAACTGGTCGATGGCGCCGGTGACCCGCGTCAACGGCAAGCCGATCAGCCGTCTGGCCGATCTGGTGGCGGCGTTTAAGACCTCGGTCGGCGGACGCCATGAGATCGAGTTCAACCATTTTTCCGGCTATGGAGAAAATAAGGGCGCACGCATCGTCCTGGACGCGGCCGCGACCGCGGCGGCCATGCCGAATATCTTGACGAGATACGGCGTGCCGGCCGATCGTTCCGAGGATATCAAGACGCAGTGACGTCATTGTAAGGGGGAATCATGGATCGTAAGACGACGATGGCGGCGGCGGCCTTGGCCGCGTTGACGATGGCGGCGGGCTGCGTGGCGCGCAAGGCCGCTACGGCGAACGCGCCGATGGGCGAAAAGCCGACGGGCGGTGCGACGGTCGCGTCGGAAAAGAAAGGCGAGTGCTGGGGCATCAACGCCTGCAAGGGCCAAGGCGCTTGCGGCGGAGTCGATCATGCCTGCGCCGGCAGCAACGCCTGCAAGGGACAGGGTTGGCTGAGCCTGACTAAGTCCGACTGCGACGCACGCAAGGGCAAGTTTAAGTCTTAACAGTGGGCGAGGCGAAGGTCGGGGTTGGGCTGCGATCGGTCCATTTTCCGCGTCTGCTCGAAGGTCCGAAGACGAAGGTCCATTGGTTTGAGGCATTGACCGAGAACTATGTGGACTCCGAGGGCCGTCCGCTCGAGGTCCTGCGCAAGATCCGCGAGGATTATCCCGTGGCCCTGCACGGGGTGTCGCTGTCGATCGGCGGCGTGGAGGGCCCGCGTCCCGGGTACCTCGAGCGGCTCAAGCGCCTGATCGGACGGGTCGATCCATTTCTCGTCACCGACCACCTCTGTTTTACCGGCGCGCACGCGACGAACGTTCATGATCTTTTGCCCCTCCCCTACACTGAGGAGGCGATCGCCACGGTCGCGGCCAACGTGTCGCGCGTTCAGGACTTTCTCGGCCGCCAGATCGCGCTGGAGAACGTGTCGAGCTATCTGACTTATAAAGAATCCGAGATGACGGAGCATGAATTTCTCGTCGCCGCGGCGCGCCGAGCGGGCTGCAAGATATTGCTCGACATCAACAATGTCTATGTCAGCGCGACCAACCACGGTTTTAAAGCCGAAAATTATCTCGACGCGATCCCGTCCGATCTCATCGCGCAGATTCATTTGGGGGGTTATTCGGACACCGGGAAATTTCTCTTTGACACGCATTCCTCGGCTCCGACGGATCCTGTCTGGGAGTTGTATCGACGTGTGAGCGGACGCAGGACGCAGGTTCCGGTGCTGATCGAATGGGACGAAAACATACCGGATTGGGACGGTCTCGAGGCCCAGGCCGTGAAGGCCGCGCGCATCGCCGAGGAGGCGCATGCCCTCGCCGCTTGAGATACTTCAACGCCGTTTCACGGCGTCCATCGTAGGCGAGGTGGATGAGGCTTTCGTTTCCGATGTGTCGGGCGGCGGCGCTCTGTCCGCGGCCGAGGCTGTCGAGGTTTACCGAGACGGATATGTCGCCCGCCTGAGCGAGGCGTTAGGCGAGACCTTCGAAGCCTGCTGGCGGGTGCTGGGCGATGAGGATTTTCTGACGGCATGCCGTGATTACGTGCGGTCGACGCCGTCAACGACCCATAATCTTTCCGACTATGGCGCGGATTTCCACGATTTTCTTTTGCACCGCTTTAAAACGCAAGCGCCCTTCATCGGCGATCTGGCCCGGCTGGAATGGGCGTTCAAAGAACTGTTCCATGCCCCTTCGCAAGTCGGGCTGTCTCCGGAGGCATTGGCCGCGGGGGCAAAGTCGGATTCTGTGCTTTGCTTTGGGTCAGCCCTCGTTCTTTTTTCTTCCGTTCATCGCGTCCACGCCCTTTGGAAGCGCGACCGCGCCGATGAAACGCCTCTATCGACCGCCGATTGGTCCGGGGAGGAACGTCTAATCCTTTATAAAAGCGGGGGCAGCGCGGTATTCACCCGGCTGCTGTCTGCGCCGGAATTTTCGGCCCTGTCCCTTCTGCGCGACGGTCGACAGTTGGGAGACGCCTTGGCCGAGACCGAGAATCTCGATGAAAATAGCGCCCATCATCTTTTCGCATTTGTCTCCGAGGCGAGGCTTGTGATGGACGTGACGCATCCCGTGCCTTAGACCGTAGAAAACTGTTCTCCGGAGCAGTTCCATGCGCTTAGGCGCAAAATATGGATCTAGGTCGAAAGACCCGCGACGGCGACCCCCCATGGAAGGTAGAATCTCTTGTCATGATCTCCGTCCGCGGCCTTAAGAAGTCTTTCGGCGACCAGACCCTCTACGATGGCGCCGACCTCCAGCTCAACGCGGGGGACCGCTACGCCCTGGTGGGTCCCAACGGCGCGGGCAAGACGACGCTGTTTAAGATGCTGCTCGGCACCGAAGAGCTCGAGGGCGGCTCCATCGAGTGGAAGCGCGGAGCCAAGGCCGGCTACCTGCCTCAGGAAAATCCGCCGATCGGGCCGGAGACGGTGCTCGAGACGGCGTTGGCGCATCGCGCGGACCCGGACGGGCGCGAGACGGCCAAGGCCAAGAAAATCCTGATGGGCCTGGGCTTTCAGGTGAAGGACTTCGACCGGCATCTCTCCGAGCTCTCCGGCGGCTGGGCGATGCGTGCGGCTCTGGCGCGGCTGCTTGTGGAAGAACCCGAGCTGCTGCTGCTCGACGAGCCCACCAACCATCTCGACCTAGTGACTTTGCTTTGGTTCCAGGAATATCTGACGTCCTACCCCGGCGCGATCCTGATGATCTCGCACGACCGTTCTTTCATAGACAATGTTTGCTCGGCCATTGTCGCGGTCGAAGAGAAGCGGCTTAAGATTTATCGCACGAACTACGACGGCTTCATCGCCGAGCGCGAGGCGGCGCGCGATCGCCTGGTCTCGGCTCACAAGCAGCAGCAAGATGAGATGGACGCCATGAAGGACTTCATCATGCGCAACCGCGCGCGGGTCTCCACCGCCTCGCGCGTGCAAAGCGTCATGAAGAAGCTCGAGAAGATCGAGGAGATCGTGCTCCCGCCCTCCTCGAAAGCCGTCAGCATCTCTTTCCCGCAGCCGGGCCGCACCGGTACGACCGTGCTCAAGCTCAAGAACGTCTTCAAGTCCTACGGTCCGACCAAGGTCTACGAGGGGCTCGATTTTGAGCTCGAGCGCGGCTGGAAGATGGCTTTCGTCGGCCCCAACGGCGCCGGTAAGTCCACGCTTCTCAAAGTTCTGGGCGATATCATCCCTTTCGACTCCGGCGAACGCGTGCTCGGCCACAACGTGAAGGTAGGCTATTTTTCGCAGCACCGCGAGGGCCAGCTCGAGCCTCGGCGCACGGTGCTGCAAGAGGCCATGAGCGTGGGGCGCAGCAACGGCGACCTATTCACGCGTACGGTGCTCGGCACCTTCCTGTTCCCGGGCGACAGCGTCCACAAGAAAGTGGAAGTCCTCTCCGGCGGCGAGAAGAGTCGTTTGCAGTTGGCCAAGCTCCTGCTCGACCCGCCCAACGTTCTTCTTCTCGACGAGCCCACGACCCACTTGGACCTCACCAGCGTCGAGGCCTTGGTCGGAGCGCTGAAAAAATTCGAAGGCACGATCTGCGCGATCAGCCACGACGTTTACTTCCTCAACGCCGTCGCCGACCACGTCGTGCACTTGGTGCAGGGCAAGGTCACCGTGTTCCCCGGCAACTTCGAGTATTTCCTGCACCGCCAGGCCCAGCTCGACGCCGAGGCCGCGAAGAACCGACCAGAGCCGACCGCCGCGCAGAAAGCCGAGACCGAGGCGGAGAATCAATACGAGGCCTCGAAGGAAGCCCGCCGCCGGGCGAAGTCGCTCGAGAAGGCCACGGCCGAGCTCGAGCGCCTGCACGCCGAGCTCGAGCGCATCGCCCACGACATGTCCGACCCCAAGCTCTACGAGGACTTCGACCGCGTCACGAAGGTCGGCGAGGAGATGGAGACCGTCCAGGCCTCCATTCAGCTAAAAGAAGAAGAAGTCAGACGCCTGACCGCCTAACCATCCTTTACCCGGATTTTGCATTAGGTTTTTGTCTCCCGAGACCAGACCCCGGGTATCGTCCGATAATTTTTTCATTTCTCCCTCTGGGGTTTTGCGCAGCCCCTGCG
>JAYVZL010000253.1:0-4136 GCA_043783505.1 Elusimicrobiota bacterium | reverse complement strand
GCCTTCTCGCGCGAAGCGAGGGCTTCTTTATGCGCGGCGTCGACGTCCACGACCTCGACGGATCCTTTCTCCGAGCGCGCCGTCTGCGGCGGCGACGCGTCGTCGGAGGCCTCGATCCAGAAGTCGACGACTTTGCCGGGCGCATAGGAGCGCAGCGGCAGCGGGGCGTCGCCCAGCGCCTCGGAAGCGCCTTTCTCAAAGGGCAGGACGCGGCGGCTTTCCTGTCCGCCCACGCGCGTGATCAGCTCCAGACGCGTGATCGCCCCATCGTCATGCGCCGCGTAGGTGATCGGCACGGAGTCGCGCGGTCCGGCCTGGAGAGGCACTTGGGGAGAGAGCAGTTCGGCCGTGGGTTTGGCGTCGCCAAGGACGGACAGAGCGTAGGCCGGCGGCGCCGGGTCGCGCCGGCCTTCGGCGGACACCAAGACGAAGGACAACGTCGCGTCCTCCTGCGCCAGAAAGCCTGTCGACCACGTGCCGTCGGAAGCCTGGCGCATCTCGGTCGGCGCCGCAAGATTCGACAGACGCAGCGCCGCGGACGCCAGCCGCGTCTCGGCCACGGCGCGCACCGTCACCCAGTCGCCGCGACGCGCCGTCACCGGCGAGTCTTCCCCTAGAATGAAATTCTTGGTCCCGCGCGCGCCCTGGACGATCGCGCGCGCGGATTGAAAGCGGGGCGCTATGATCGGCTGCAAATGCTTGACGCTCGTGACCAGATCGCGGCGCCGCGCGCGATAGTCGAGCGGTCCCGCCAACGCCCCGGTGTCAAACGACGCGGATTGGCCATCGACGCGGTCCCACGGGGCGTCGCGCCAAACGCCGTCGCCGCCGCGTGTCTGAAGCGACAAGTCCGCGGGGCGCAGGCCCGCCGCCGCGCCCTCCGGGGTGAGCCGGACGGCCACGACGGCCGAAGCGCCCCAGTCGAGGCTCGCGTCTCCGGGCAGAAGAAGAACCAGACGGTCGAGCGGCGCGTCGCGCCACGGAGCCAGCACCCTCAGCAAGGAACCGCCGCGGGCGCCCGCGCCCAGGCACAGCAGAAAGGCCGCGGCCGCCGCCCAACCCCCCCATCGCGCCGCGCGCGAGGGCGTCCAAGAAAATAACGGCGCATCGCCCAAGCGCGCGGCCAAAGCGTCGCCCCGCGCCGCATGCTCGCGTCGCAGTTCCTCGGAAACGCCGGGCCGGTCGGCGCCGTCGCGCAAGGCCCAGGCGGAGGCGAACATCGATCGTGTCTGCGGCCACGCGCGCGCCGCCTCCGCGAAGACTTGGTCCCACCCGGTCGAGCGCCAAGGCGCGATGATCCCGCGCCAGGCATGAGCGCACAGTCCGGCCGCGCCCAAGAGCCATATTCCAGCGCGCAGCGAGCGCGGCAGCGTCAAGAGATGGTCGAGCGCGGCGAGCGTCGCCGCGGCGGACAAGCCCCAGCCCAGCGCCCGCGACGCCGCTTCCAAGACGAGGGAGCGGCGCCGCTGGGCGCGCCAAGAGCGCGCGCGTTGATGAAGGCTCACGCCTGGAATTATACGACTTCGGAGGCTTGCGGCACGGAGAGTCGGTCTTCGACCTCGCGCAGGTCGCGCAAGGCCTCGCGGCGACGATCGAGGGTGGAGCCTTCGGGCATGCGACGCTTGACGTGGTCGCGCTCAAGCTCCATGAGGATGTCCTCGGCGCGCACCAGTGCCACGTGATGGCGGGAATGCAAGACGGAGTGCCAGGCGCGCCGGACGTCGCGCACCACGTCCCACTCGGCAAAGAGCGTCTCGAGCAGGGTCTTGAGCACCATGCCCACGCCCACGAGGCCGACCGTGAGGGTGAACATGAACTTCACATACATCTCCATCGCATTCATCCTAGCATTGTAGCCCGGCGACGTTCCCGGCGCACGGGCCGACGGGGCCAGAAGGGGGAGGGTCTTAGGACCCAGTTTAAAATAGGTCTTAAGACCTGCCGCGCCTGCTGAACGAATTAATTATAATTCCCTCGCGTTAGATAATGCATCGTGGAGGCTTCCAAATGAATAAATTGCTGATCATCGGATTATTTTTGACGTGCACCGCGTCGGCTCAACCGAACTCCGCCTTGAATCAATTACGCTCCGAAGCTGGGACCGTTGCCGTCGCCCTACCGCACGCTCCCAAGGCGATATCGGTGTTGGGGAAATCCGAACGTTCTAAATTTGACGCCAACTTCGTCAAGTGTTTTGATCTCTACCATCTCAGTTACTCCGGTCGACAAGCAGCGGATACATGTCTCGAAGCGGCTCTGTTTCAATTCATCAATAACCCCGAATTCGATATCTGTCATGAAGCCTATCGCCACTCGCTCTCCAGCGCTACGGCGGCGGACATCTGCATCGCCTTGCTTACCGGCAAGCCTCGCCCTTAAAAGTCTTATATTTCCTGCAGGCGCCGGCGGTAGCCCACGGCCACGCTCGCCAGGATCGCGGCCATCCCCGCCGTAGTTCTGGCCACGCCGAAACGAGAAGCTAGGCCTCCGACGACGAAGCTTCCTAAGGGCGAGAGCCCGATAAAGATCATCGAGTAGAAGCCCATCACCCTTCCGCGGTGGCGGTCGTCGGAGAGCTCTTGGAGCGCGGTGTTGGCCCCGGCCAGCACTCGGATCGCCCACCAGCCGGCCATGGTCATAAAAAAACAGGAGAGCGCGAAGTTTCGCGACCACGCCATCCCCGCCATCGCCACGGCCATGCCCAGACTGCCGCGCACGATCTCGCCGCCGACCCCGGCGGCGCCCCGCCGGCGCGCCAACGCCAGCGCACCGATGGTGGCGCCCAGGCCTGAGAACGAGGACAAAATGCCCAGACCCTTGGCTCCGGAATGAAGCACGCCCTCGGCGAACACCGGCATCAGCATGTACAGCGGCATCGCCGCGACGCTGAAGACGCCCAGAGCCAGGAGAAGGAGGCGGATCGGCTCATGAGCGAAGGCGTAGGCCATGCCCTCGCCGATCTCCTTCCAAATCCCCTCGCGCGTCTCCGTGCGGATCGGCTGACGAACCTCGCGCACCCAGGACAGCGCGATCAGCACGGCGACGTAGCTGAGCGCGTTGAGCGCGAAGCAGCCCGCCTCGCCGGTCCAGGCGATGGCCATGCCCGCCACGGCCGGGCCGATGATGCGCGACGCGTTGACCACCGTCGAGTTCAGCGCGATCGCGTTGTGCCGATGCTCGGCGGGCACCAACTCGCCGATGAGCACTTGGCGCGCGGGCAGGTCGAAGGCGTTGACGGCGCCCAAAGCCATCGAGAGAGCGAACACATGCCACACCTGCACATGCCCGCTCCAGGCCAACGCCGCGAGCAAGATGGCCTGCATCATCGCCAGAAACTGGGTGCGCTTGACCAAACGCAAGTGGTCGGTATGGTCGACGGCGAAACCCGCGTAGAAGCCGAGCACGAACACCGGGAATTGGCCGACGAACGCCACGAGCCCGAGCATCAGAGGGTCCTTGGTCAGGCGGTAGACCAGCCAGGCCTGAGCCGTGGATTGCATCCAAGAACCGACCAGAGAGACGAACTGGCCGATAAAGAAAAGCCGAAAATTCCGGTGCCGGAGAGCGGAGAACATGACGCCAAGATTCTATCAAACGGGGTCTATAACGTTCGCAAACGGGAACATTTTGGGGTAGTGGATCGTATGATGAGTGATGGGACCACCGCGCAAAGAATACGACTTCCGCTTTCCAGGTCTGGCACCGATCAACCTCACGGACAAGGAGAATGCCCTGCGAGTCAAAGCCGTCCGCAGAGGATTCCGCCGGCCGCTATTACGAGAATCCCGCTGGGCGCAAATCGAAAAAGCTCTTGACCGCGGCAAACCGCCTCGTATCGAACTGGTCTATGGCGAATGGCTGCCGAGCAGACCGAACAAACCGATGCAGGACCCCGCCCGAATGTTTGTGGTCGCAAACGCATCGAGCGCGATCCGTAAGCACCTCGAAGACATCATCCGCGCTCATGTGTTCGACGGCGGCACTGAATGCGATCAAATCTGCATCTACTTATCGTGCGAAGGAAAGTCGATCTATGTGTCGGAACAATAGTTGCTTTAGAAAAACTTAAAAGTTGACAAACAGCAACTTATCTCTTATACTGGAATGAGGAGGCCAACCCATGAAAGATATCTACG
>JAYVZL010000252.1:0-10347 GCA_043783505.1 Elusimicrobiota bacterium | reverse complement strand
GGCCATAGCCGGACTTGGCCTCGATCGTCGTGGTGCCGGCGGCGAGGAAGTCGAGCGCGCGGCGCCGCAGGCCCGCGGCCAAATCGGCCTCCGTCGCTCCGCGCACGCCGTTGACCGTGGACAGGATGCCGCCGCCGCGCTGGGCGATCTCGGCGTAGCTTTGTCCCGACAGGCGCGATTCGAAATCAGCCAGTCGCGGAGCCGCGAACACCGGATGCGTATGAGCGTCGATGAAGCCGGGTAGGACCACGCGGCCCTCGGCGCTGATGACTTCGGCGTTTTTGGCCTTGGGATGGGCCAGAACCTTGGCCTTGGGGCCGGCGTCGACGATCAGGCCGCCCTCGATGAGTACCGCCCCGTCGCGCAGAAGCCCGAGCGCGGCCTTTCCGGGACCCGCGCGGGGGCCGTCGTAAGGCCCGACCATGGTCAGGAGCTCGGAGGCGTTGAGGACGAGGGTGGCCACGGGGGTATTCTACGAAATCGCCGGACTATGACGCGGCGCGCGTCTTACGGAATGTAGCGGATATGATACTTTCACTATTCCCGGGAAGAGCGAATGTCGCACATGTGATACATTGGCCCGGCAGGGGTACGCTCCTACTCCACTTTCTCGAGAAAGGCTCTCAGCGGAAGTTCTTGAACTGAAGGTCGAGCTCAAAGGAGCCCTGCTTGAGCACCTGCATGGCGGCCTGAAGCTCGTCTTTGGACTTGCTCGATACGCGCAACTGCTCGTCTTGGATCTGGGCGTTGACCTTGATCTTTGCGTCCTTGAGCGCCTGCTGCATCTTCTTGGCCTTGTCGGTGGGAATGCCAGACGCGATGGCCACGTCGACGCGCGCCGTCTGACCGAGTGCCGCCTCGACTTTGCCTTTCGTGAGATTTTTAATGGGCAGCCCTCGCTTGGCCAGACGCGTGAGCAGAACGTCGTAAACTTGCTCGACTTTAAACTCGTCGCTGGCGCGAATGATCAACTTTTTGTCCTTGGTGTTGAGTTCGATGGAGGCATTCGCCGTTTTAAAATCAAAACGATTGGTGATCTCTTTGAGCGCCACGGCCACGACCTCGGAGACGAGGTTGAGGTCCATCTCGCTGACGGTATCGAATGAAAAGTCGCTGGCCATCGGGATTACCTCGCCATAGGGATTTTAATCGAAGGATTCTTGCGGGCGAAAGATTTCGCCTCGGGGTAGCCCGCGTCGAAGTGTCGCACGACTCCGAGCCCAGGATCATTCGTTAATACGCGGATTAAGCGCTCCTCCATCGCCTTGGTGCCATCGGCGACGGTCACCTGGCCGGCGTGAAGCGAATAGCCCATGCCCACGCCGCCGCCGTGATGAAAACTCACCCAGGAGGCGCCAGAGGCGGTATTGAGAAGAGCGTTTAAGATCGGCCAATCGGCCACGGCGTCTGAGCCGTCGCGCATGGCCTCGGTCTCGCGGTTGGGGCTGGCCACCGAACCGCAGTCGAGATGATCGCGACCTATGACGATTGGGGCGCCAACTTTTTTCTTTTTAACCAGCCAGTTCAGTCGCTGGCCCATCTCCGCGCGCTCACCGTAGCCGAGCCAACAAATTCGGGCGGGCAGGCCTTGGAACGCCACTTTCTGTCCGGCCAATTCGATCCAGCGCCGAAGACCCTCGTTTTTTGGGAAGGCGGCGAGCACTTCACGGTCGGTGACATAAATATCTTCTGGATCTCCCGACAATGCCGCCCAGCGGAAAGGTCCCTTCCCCTCGCAAAACAATGGGCGAATGTATTCGGGAACGAAGCCGGGAATATCAAAAGCGCTTTTTACGCCCGCTTCCACCGCGCGGGCGCGAATGTTGTTGCCGTAATCGAAGGTGATGGCACCTTGTTTCTGTAAAGCCAACATCGCTTGGACGTGCTTGCCCATCGAGGCAATTGATTTTTTGACGTACTCCGTCGGATTCTTCTTCCTGAGTTGGGAAGCCGTGCTGACATCGTATCCCGAAGGGATATATCCGTACAAAGGATCGTGAGCCGACGTTTGGTCCGTCAAAATATCGATGTTGATTCGCCGTTTAGCCAGCTCCGGCAAAATGTCGGCGGCATTACCAAGCAGCCCAACTGATAGCGCCTCGCCGCGTTCTTTGGCGCGCGCTACCCTCTCCAGCGCCTTATCTAGATTCTCTTCAACAACATCCAGATATCTTGTCTTTAGCCGCATTCGCAGTCGACTCGGATCCACCTCGATTCCAAGGAATACCGCGCCGTTCATCGTCGCCGCCAGCGGCTGCGCCCCGCCCATGCCGCCGAGACCGGCCGTGACGACAAGGCGCCCGCTTAACGTGCCGTTAAAGTGTCGCCGTGCCGCCGCGGCGAACGTTTCGTACGTGCCCTGCAGGATTCCTTGGGTACCAATGTATATCCACGACCCGGCCGTCATCTGACCGTACATCATCAGCCCCTTTTTATCCAACTCGTCAAAGTGCTCCCAATTGGCCCACTTACCGACGAGATTGGAGTTCGCGATCAGGACGCGCGGGGCTTGGTCGTGGGTTCTAAATACGGCGACGGGCTTGCCGGACTGGACTAAAAGAGTCTCGTCGTTCTTGAGAATCTTAAGCGATTTGACGATCGCGTCGTAAGACGCCCAGTTGCGCGCCGCCTTGCCGCGGCCGCCGTACACGACGAGGTCCTGAGGTCTTTCGGCCACCTCGGCGTCGAGGTTGTTCATGAGCATGCGCAGGGCGGCTTCCTGCTGCCAGCCTTTGCAAGACAACGTCCGGCCTCGCGGCGCTCGAATATGTCTCATGCGCTATATCCACTGACGGCGCCCTCAGTTGGGTTTTCAATCACGCGTCGAAAGCTCCCAATAAAATCATCTCGCGCGCGGTCTCGAGTTTTCCGGATAAGACCTCGTCGCGGCGTGAGGCTTTGACCTGACGCCGCAGCACGGCGAGTCCGGCCTCCACGCCTCGGCCCGACTTCAAGGGTCTATGAAACTCGATGCCCTGCGCTGCGCAGACCAGCTCGATGGCGACAACTTGCGCGGCGTTCCAGACCACGCGCTTGAGCTTGAGCGCCGACCACATTCCCATGGAAACGAAATCTTCCTTATTAGCGGAAGTCGGCACGGAGTCGGCGGAGGCGGGGTGGGCCAAGGTCTTGTTCTCGGAGGCAAGTGCAGCGGCCGTGTACTGCGCGATCATGTAGCCTGACTCGACACCCGGGTCGGCGGCAAGAAAGGGCTTCAACCGCGGCGCGGCCCCGGCGGTCACTTGGAAGGTGCGGCGCTCGGAGATGTTGGCCAGCGCCGTCAAAGCACCCGCCGCCGAGTCGAAGGCGAAGGACAGGGCCTGGCCGTGGAAGTTCCCCCCGGAGATCACGCGCCCGCCCACGACGAGAGGGTTGTCGGTGACCGAGCGCAGCTCGATCTCCACGACGCGCCGGGCCTCGCTCAAGCGATCGTAGACGGCGCCGTGGACCTGAGGCGCGCAGCGCAAAGAATAAGAATCCTGCACGCGCGGATCGTCGATGATATGCGAGCGGCGGATTTCCGAGCCCGCGAGCAGGCGACGAAGTTCGCGCGCGGCCAAGATCTGACCGGGGTGGGGCTTCAGACGCTGAATGGCGTCGTCGTAAGGAGCGGGCGTCCCCGTGAGAGCCTCAAGGCTTGTCGCGCAGGCGAGATTGGCGGCGCGCCACACGCGCTCGGCGGCCAAAAGAGACAGGCCGCCGATGGACTGCATGGCCTGGGTGCCGTTCAAGAGCGCCAAGCCTTCTTTTTCGGCTAAGACAAATGGACGCAGGCCCGCGCGCCTGAGGGCGTCGACGGCGGCGACGCGCCGGCCGCGATACAACACGTCCCCCTCGCCGATCACAGCCAGGGCCATGTGCGCCTGAGGAGCCAGATCTCCGCTGGCGCCGACGGAACCCCGACTAGGAATCCATGGAATTATGCCCGCCTCCAACATACGCAGAAGATGGCGCACGAGCGCTGGACGCACGCCCGAGAAGCCGCGGCTGAGCTCGTTGATGCGCAAAAACAGGATGCCCCGCGCCTCGGTGGGAGACAGCGGCTCCCCGACCCCGCAGGAGTGGGACAAGACGAGATTGCGCTGAACCGCGGCCAGCCGCTCGCTTGAGATGCGCTTGGAGGCCAGCTCTCCGAAGCCGGTGTTGACGCCGTAGATCGTGCGGCCTGAGTCCCGCGCTTTTTCCAGCGCCCTGCGTCCAGAGGCGACGCGCCCAAGGGAGGGCGCGGAGAGCGCGATCTTGCGCTCGCCGGCGACGACCGCGGCTAAGGTCTCAAGCGAGAGGCGAGCGCCGAGCTTAAACGAGTTCGAGGGCAACGGCCACGGCCTCCCCGCCGCCAAGACAAATGCCGGCGACGCCGCGCTTTTCGCCGCGGATCTTGAGCGCGTTGATCAAGGTCGCGAGGATGCGCGCGCCCGAGGCGCCCAAGGGATGGCCCAGGGCGACGGCACCGCCATGCACGTTTATTTTTTCGTGAGGCAGGCCGGCCAGTTTAGCGACGGCCAAACTTACCACGGCAAAAGCTTCGTTGATCTCAAAAAGGTCGACTTGGTCTTTTTTCCAGCCCACCCGAGCGAGAACCTTCTCCACGGCGCCGGCCGGAGCCGTGGTAAACCACTTCGGCTCCTGCGAATGCGTGGCCCAGCCCACGATCCGCGCCAGTGGTTTCTTGCCCGAAGCACCCTTGGCGCTGGCCAGCACGAGTGCCGCCGCGCCGTCATTGAGCTTGGAGGCGTTGGCGGCAGTGATAGTGCCGTCCTTCTGAAACGCGGGGCGCAGCTTGCCGATCTTGTCGAGCTTGGCGCGGCCCGGCTCCTCGTCGAGTTCGATGCCGTCGACGCCGACGATCTCGTTCTTAAAATAGCCCTTAGCCTGGGCCTGCGCGGCCCGTTGATAGGAGCGCACCGCCCACTCGTCCTGCATCTCGCGCGTGATCGAATGCTCCTTGGCGCAGAGCTCGCCGCAATCGCCCATGTGGACGCCGTCGTAGGGATCCATCAGTCCGTCGCGCAGGACCGAGTCGATGAGCACGGCGTTCCCGTAACGATAGCCGGAGCGGGCTTTGTCGAGGATATAGGGCGCCTTGGACATGGACTCCATGCCGCCGGCCAGGGCGTAGTCCTGCTCGCCGAGCGCGATGCCCTGCGAAGCCATCATCACCGCCTTCATGCCCGAGCCGCACACTTTGTTGACGGTGGTCGCACCCACAGAGACCGGGATGCCCGCCGCGATCGCGGCCTGGCGCGCGGGCGCCTGGCCGATGCCGGCGGGGATCACGCAGCCGAGGACGACCTCGCCCAGCTGATCGGGCGCTACGCCCGACTTGGCCAACGCGTCGGCGGCCGCCTTGGCGGCGAGCTGAGGCGCGGTGTAGTTGGCCAGCGTCCCGTTGATCGAGCCGATGGGGGTGCGGGAGGCGGAGAGGATGAGGATATCGTTCATAAAATAGTCCTTACGAGTAGTATAAAACGCGCGCGGCCAATCCGCATGCCATCGCGATGATGGCACCCGTGTAAAAAGTGAAGGTGGTCAGATCGAAAAGGCGCTTGCGCCTCAGGAAGAACATCACGCACAGCCACAGCGCCGCCAACCCCGCCGCTGCGGCCGCCCCGGGGAAAAGGAAGCAGAGAGACAAGATCAAGCGCTCGGCCATGGCCATGTACTTCTCGTCGTTGCTCGGATAATCGGCGCCCTGCAGGTCCTTTTCCAAGAAATAAATGACGACCGTGCAGGTGTGAGTGGCCAGGACGAACAGGCAACCCAGCACCGGCCATTTCTCCGGGAAAAACCCGCCCCAGTACGCGGCCGAGGCCATGGCCAACGGCGCCACCGCGAAGATGACCGTGAAATGGATGACCTGATCCCAGGCGAAGAAGAAGGTGTTGTCGGGCATCCCGTACTTGGAGATGGTGTAGATGCGCCACCAGTCCTCGAGCAGGTGCGTGAGGAAGATGATCGCGATGCAGGTCCAGCCGTTGAGCCGAAAGAACACGTTCTCGACCCAGTAGGCGTCGAGATACGGCCAAACGAGCGCGATGTAGAACAGCGGGTGCATGACGCAGTGTACGAGCAGCCCGATGAAGCTGGTGCGCTTCCAACGATTGATGAAGTTCGTCTGAAAGGTGAAATCGCTGAGCAGGTGGCCGAACATCAACCGCCAGAAGATTTCCATGCCTCTATTTTGCCGTGAGGTTGAAGACCTGGTCCCAGTCGTCGGGAGGCAGGGCGGTGTAGTCGCGGGAGAGGTTGAGATAGAGCTCAGCGGGGCCATCGCCAGGCATCAGCTTGGCGAACTCTTCGAAGGAGCCCAGGGACTCCTCGTACTTCTTGTCGTAGAAGGCCTTCACGCCCTTCTCCCAAACGGGCAGGGCCTTAGTCCAAGCGGGCGACAACTTGCCTTTCTCGGCCAAAGGCTCGTACACCGGCACGGGCGTCGCTTTACCGACGACGCGCGCGCGCCCGAGATAACGGGCTTCCACGGCATCCTTGGATCCCTCATAAGTGGCCGAGCTGATCATAATATCTGAGCCGAAAAACTTGTTGGCGCCCTCGAGGCGCGAAGCCAGGTTGACCTCGTCGCCGATCACGGTGTAGGCGAGCTTGCGCTCGGTCCCGGTGAAGCCGACGTTCATCTGGCCGGTATTGATGCCGATGCGGATAGCGGGCGTCTCGGGCAGGCCCGCGTCGAGATTCTTGTTGAGCTCGGTGATGGCCTTCTGGCACTCCAGCGCGGAGAGGACCGCGTCGCGGGCGTGGCCCTTGTTCTCGAGCGGCGCGTTCCAAAACGCCATGATGCAGTCGCCGATGTACTTGTCGATAGTGCCGCGGCGGTCGAGCATGACGCCGCTTAAGGCCGACAGGTATCTGTTCAGGAACTGCATGAGGGCCTCGGGCCCCATCTTCTCGGAGATCGTGGTGAAGTGCGCGATGTCGAGAAAGAGCACGGTCATTTCGCGCTTCTGGGCGCCAAGCTTGGCCTTCTCGGGGTCGTTGGCCAGCTCCTCGACGATCTCGGGTGATACGAACTGGCCGAACTTAGCCTTGATCATCTGCTTCTCGGCGCCCTCGGTGAAGACGCGGTGCACGGTGATGCCGAGGTAGCTCGCGATCAAAGTCAGGGCCGGAGCGACCGGGTAGATCATCGTGCCGCGCGCCATCATCTGGAAAGACGCGAAGGCGCCGGCGAGCAGCGTCGCGGCGGACGCGACGGCGACGGCGACCGCGCTGGGCAAGACCAGCGTAAAGATGAAGGGCAACCAGGCGGCAATGAGGATGAAGAGCAGCACCGGCAAAACGGTGGTCGGGCGCAGAAAGTCGCCGTGGAGGACGTTGTCCATGACATTGAGGTGGTACTCGGCGCCGGGAGCGTGCCGGGAGAAGGGCGTGGGATAATGGTCGTAATAGCCCGTGGTCGTCGAGCCGATCATCGCCAGCGCGCCTTTGAGGACCTTGCGCTGGGCGGCGGTCAGGCGGCCGTTGAGGATATCCATCAAGGAGATGGTGCGATAGGCCGAGCCGATGACTTTCGCCGATGACTTCAGCTGCAGCTCGCGGGGCAGTTGGAGCCAAGACTCGTCGTCCTTCTCGTGGCGCAGCCATTCGACGGGCCGGCGGTAGTTCAGGACATACAGCGGCGGAGCCTCTCCCCCAAATTCGACGTTGAGGTCGGCGACCTTCTTGCCCTGAAGGCTCGCGATCGAGACCGCGGCCAAGGAGGCCGAGGGCTGGCCCTTGCGCACCGGATCCTCGACGGAGGCGTCGAACAGCGCGAACGTGCGGATATGTCCGTCGCTCTCGAGGTGGCTGTTGATGATGGGAGACCCCAGGTCTTGGGCGGTAGCGGCGAGAGCGGGGATAGCCATCGACACGATCGGCTTGCCGCCGTTACCCCCCTCGCCGGCCTCGGCGGTGAAGAGATGCACGACGCCGCCGTGGCGCTTGGTCGCGGCCGCCAGCTCCGCGTCGCCCTCGCGCTTCTCAAAGAAAAGAACGTCGAAGACCACGGTCTTGACGCCGTACTCGCGCAGCTTCTCGAGCGCCTTGGCGTAGACCACGCGCGGCAGGGGAAAGCCGTACTGATGGGTCGTCTCGTCGTCGACGGCGACCAGGATCAGGCGCGGGTCGCCGGTCTTAAGGGTCATGCCTTTGAACTCAAAGGCGCGGTCGTGCCAGATCCTCTCGACGGGAGAAAACAAGCCCGCCAAATAGGCGACGCACGCCACCAGGCAGAAGATCGCGCTGAAATACTTGGGAAACGCCTTGCCCGACAGCTTCACTTCGACGTACCGCGAACCGCGGGGGGCTGAGTCTTGGGCTTTGCGGCCGGCTTTGCCGCGGCGGGCTTAGCCGGCGCCGGCGCGCTCTTGATGCCCAGACGCGAGGTGAGCTGCGAGCGGCCGAACTCGATGACCGACCGAGTATTGGCGTCCTTCTCCACAGCCAGCGCCGCGTCGAGCGCGGGCAAAGCTTTCGCCGCGTCGCCGATGAGGCCCAGCGCGCTGGCGGCCTGCTGGCGCACGACCGTCTGGCCGGACTTAAGAGCGTCCAAGGCCACGGGCAGTCCCGCGGAATTTCCCATCGCGCCCAAGGCCAAGGCGGCCTGAAGGCGCACGGACGGCTCGCCGTCGGCGAGGGCACCTGTCAAAGCGGGCAAAGACCCAGCCCCGTCGATGACGCCCAGCGCCTTGACGGCCTCGGAGCGGACGTTGGCGTCGGTGTCGGAAGAAAGTCGAACCTTCAACGCGTCGAGGCCTTCGCGAGCCTGCAGCTGTCCGAGCGCGGCCGCCGCGGTGCGGCGCATGCCGGCGTCCTTGTCGGACAACGCTTGGACGAGCGTCGGCGTGGCCTTGAGCGCGCGCAGAGAACCGAGCGTGCGCGCGGCGGCGTAGCGGACACCCGCGGAGCTGTCGCTTAAGGCACCGATGAGGGCGTCGGCCGAGGCGGGATCGCCCAGATACGCCAGGGCGGTCACCGCACTTTGACGGACGGCGGGATCTTTTTCGGCGGAGAGCATCCAGCACAGGGGCCCAACGGCCTTGGGGGAGTGGAGCATCCCCAGGGAGTCTGCGGCCATGGAGCGGACGAAGGCGTTCTCGTCGCTGAGAAGGGCCAAGAGAGGTTCGACGCTCTCCGGACGGCGCAACTGACCGAGGGTCCCGGCACCCTGTCGGCGGATCATGGGGTCGGCGTTCTTGAGTTGTTCAAGAGCCGCTTGGTAGGGATCGACGGGAGCCGCCGCGGGAGCCGGAGCGGCGGTCTTGGGCGAGGCTTGAGCAGCGCCGAAAGAAGGAAGCAGGAGCAGGGATAGAAGAACCGGTAGCTTCATTTGGGCATTCTACTATCCTTAATAGGCCATATCAATAGTTCGGCGTCATGAAGGCTTCATGTGGTGTCATTTTTTGCAATCGCGCTAAGATTCGAAAGAGTTATCCACCAACTCGTCGCGCGACGAGTTGGTGGATAACTCTTTTAGTTTCCAGCGAACTTGCTGAGCGCCACGAATTAATGGATGACGCCGATCTTGCGGATGATCGTGGCCGATCCGGACGGGCCCTTGGCCTTGACGCGCGCGGTGTAGCCGCCTTTAGAGACAAGGATACCGGCATCGTTGCGGCCGTCCCACGGCACGAAATTCTGGCCGGCGCGGCCGCCGTCGCCGCCCGGAGCCTGACTGATAGTCTTGACCAGGTATCCCAGCGCGTCGTAGATGGTGATCGTGACGTCGGCGTCCGCGTTGAGGGTGTAGGTGATTTGAGTGCGGCCGAGGGGGCCGCCCTTGCGCGAGTCGAACGGGTTGGGGTAGTTGCTCACGCCGGTGAGGATGGTCTTTGTAATGCCCGTGCCCGCGCTCGCGGCCAACGGAGACCAATTCGAGGCCACGCCCGCGGCGCTGATGCCGCGTACGCGGTAGCTGAAGAACTGGCCGTCCGGGCGCGGCGCCTCTCCAGGGAACAAGTTCGGATCACCCACGTTGTATGTGGTCAAGCGCGCCGGGATGATATTGATCGTGCGCCAGATCACGGTGTCCGACAAATCCTTCGGATTCCCGCCGCGTTCCTGCACCTCGTAGGATGCCATTCCCGAGATGGACTGCTTAGACGGCGCCCACTGAACCGAGTAGGCCGTCTTGCCCTGCTCGATCGGAGTCGCCGCTCCAGGAACGGTCGGAGCCGTCGGGTCGACGCGATACACCCACATCGGCTGGGCCGGAGATGTCGAACCCGAGTCCGAGACGAATTGGGCAAAGAGGATGGCCGCGTCATCAGACACAATTTCGCCACTGGTGTGAATGATCGGCGCCGAGCCGCGCAGGCCGCGGCCGGTGAACGGCGGCGGATCGCCTCCCGG
>JAYVZL010000251.1:0-4159 GCA_043783505.1 Elusimicrobiota bacterium | reverse complement strand
CTGAGTTCATGCAGGCAGTATACGTCGCCTATACAATTCCGCATATTCGTAATTCTACGCGGCGCGCGGGAAAACTACGGAGAATACGGGCGGGCCCTCGACGGAAAACGGCTTTTTGCGGCGGAGGGAGTGCAGGTGCGAGGCGCCGCGCGCTTAAGGCTTGGGCGCGGCGGGCTAGCTTAAAGACGTCAAGCCGTGTTGAATGGCGTACTTCGTGAGCCCGGCGACCGTAAGGATATTAAGCTTATGCGAGAGGTTTTTCCGATGCGTTTCCACCATGCGGACCCCGATCCCGAGTTTGCTCGCGATGCCTTTATTCGGGAAGCCATCGGCCAGTAAAGTCAGCACCTCCGATTCCCGGCTCGTCTCCCCGCGTTCTTGAGGGCGATATTAAGGAGCTGTTTTTCGTCGGACTGAAGCCTTCCCTTCAGCTGTTCCCGGAGGATTTCCAGAGTCAGGTTGATGGAGGTCAAGGGCGCCCTGAGCTCATGGGTCATATAGGATGCTGTCAGCTGCTGAGAGACTTTTTGTGGACCGCCGTATTCTGGTTCATGAGAGCAGTATACGTTCGAGGCCCGTACCCGCCCATTCGGAATTCTACGCGCGCGCGCGAATATTACGGAGAAGACGGACCAGTTGGAGGGTCTTGGTGCCCAGCAGCCCACAGGGTGTTGGTTAGGTCATGTCGGCGGGAAATGCAGGCCGCCCTGGAACACATGCTCGATGGCCTCAAGCAGGTCCCCCGCCGGCTGGTCCTTCGTCACATAACCCTGCACGCCGCACCGAGCCATCTTCACCACGTATTCCGCGCTGGAATGGATGCTGAAGGCGATGAGCTTGGCCTTGGGGATAAGGAGGCGCAGACGGCGGGCCAGTTCTCCGCCGTCGATGGAAGGCAGGTTCACGTCTAATACGACGACATCCGGCGCCGCCTTCTTGACCTTGCGCAGGGCCTCTTTGGCATCGGAGGCTTCCCCCACGATCGAGATAGAGTGGTTGCTCAAATAGGAACGCACTCCTTCGCGCACGATCGGATGATCGTCCACCAGGAAAACCCTGATATTGCTTTGTTTTACGTCTTTCGGGTTCATCGTGCCTGAAGCATACATCAGGCCGCTGGTAGTGACAATTCGTAATTGTACGCGGTAGCGACGGGACTAATGCGGAAGCTTCAGGTTTCAGACCAAGACCTCGCGGCGCTGTCGCTCGAGTTGTCGCCGCTGATTTAAACGCGCTGCGGGCGCTTTAAGACTTAAAGAGTTTCCGGGTGATCGTCGTCGCGGCAAGAATCAACGCTCCCGCGATAAGGCCGGTCGCGCCGTCTCTCAGCGCGGCGGCAAAAAATCCGGTTCCATGCGCGAAGCCGCTCATGCCCGGCAGCCCATGGGCGATGATGCCGCCGCCGACCAAGAACATGGCGGCGGTGCCGATGACGGAGAGGGCTTTCATCATCCACGGCGCCGCCGCGAGGATGCCGCGGCCGCAGGCTTGCCGCAGCGCTCCGGTCTTGCCCGCGAGGTGAAGCCCCGCGTCGTCGAGCTTCACGATCGCCGCGACGAGGCCGTACACCCCGGCGGTCATGATAGTCGAGATGGCGATCATCACCGCCACTTTGTGGGCAAAAGGCGCGGCCGCGACGGTGCCCAGGCTGATGACGACTATCTCGGCCGACAGGATGAAGTCGGTGCGGACTGCACCCCGCACTTTCTCCTTCTCGAAGGCCAAAAGGTCGACGCCGTCAGGCAGCGCGATAGGCGAATGGGCCGGTTCATGCGGGTTTAGGAGCTTATGCGCGATCTTTTCAAAGCCTTCGTAGCACAGGTACGCTCCGCCCAACATCAGCAGGGGCGTGACGGCCGCCGGGGCGACGACGCTGATGGCCAGCGCGGCGGGCACCAAGATCAGTTTATTGACCGCCGAGCCCTTAGCGACGGCCCACACCAAGGCCAGTTCCCGGTTGGCGTTGACGCCGGCCACCTGCTGGGCGTTGAGGGCCAAGTCGTCGCCCAGCACGCCGGCCGTTTTCTTGACGGCCAATTTAGTCATCAGCGCGACGTCGTCGAGTACGGTCGCGATGTCGTCAAGCAGGGCGAGCAGGCTGGAAGCCATGTTGTCCATTAAAACACATAAGCGCGTAGAACTCCGCATAGGCGCCGCGCCTTCGGCGGCTCAAAGCGGCAAGCCCCAGAGGGGCGGCTCGTGTGGGCTTTATGACCTTCTCTAAGCATACTGCTTGGAGAATCCCTCCATTTTTCGCATAATATCCTCATGTTGACCCCACACAAGATCAGAGTGTTCAAGAAGTACAAGAATCTCAGCGGCAAATCCATCGTGGCGCGCTATGAGATCATGAAAGACGGGATGACGATCCGCTTCGCGGATCACTCGGTTTATATCTACACCAATCAAACCGCGGACCCCGAGAACATCAGCAAGATGAAGGCGCTGGCGGTCGCCGGGAAGGGATTGGGCACCTTCATCGACGCCAACGTGAAGGACCGCTTCCTGCGCAAGATCAGGTAAGAACGGCGGCATGCCTCGCGCGCGTTTAGCCGCGAGGCTGCTCATCGGGCACTTGGCTCCCTAGAGTCTCAGCACGGCCGCCGGATCGGCTTCGCAGCGCACGCCCAAAGCCGCCAGCGCCCGGACTTGCCCGTCGAACGGGTTGGAAGCCGGCCATAATACCGGCAGCGGATAGTCGCTTCCGAAAAGAAGGCGGGGGAATACCTCGGGATGGCCGCGCAAACGCAGCGCCATGCCCACGCGGTTGGGCAATGTCAGCGCCGAGGCGTCCATAAAAAAGCGCGGCTGCTCGCGCACGAGCCTCAGCATCGTCTTGACGTGCGGCTGAGCGATCACATAGCCCGAGCTGCAGGCGTGGGCCGCGATCACCGTGGCTCCCTCGCGCAGCGCGAGCTCCAAGCGCTCCGGGTTGCCGACCGACTGGTCGCGGGCCTTGACGCTGTATTCGACGCCGATATGAGATAGCAGCGGGATCTTGTGCCGGGCCAAGGCGCGGTAGAAAGCGGTGAAGCGCTTCTCGGAGGGATCGAAGACCTGCGCGTTGGGCAGGACTTTGATCAAGGCCGCTCCGCGAGCCGCGCAGCGCTCGAGCTCGTCGAGCGCGTCGCGCCGAGCCGGATTGATGGAGGCGCCGGGCAGCAGCCGGCCGCCCGAGGACGCGCAGGCGGCGAACATGGCGTCGTTGGAGACGAGCATGTGCGTGCGCGCTTCGTCGAGCCGCCCGTCCGCGCCGTAGATGCCGTCCAGGGCCAGGAGCACTCCCTGTTTGACCCGGCTCGATCCGGCCAGCTTCGCCAGCAGGCGCTGCAGAAAAATCTCGTTGGCGCGTTCCGGCTGATCGAGCGGCAGGCCCTGCGACCAAGCGATGATCTTCGCCAGCGCCCCTTCCAGCATGTCTTTAGACAGGAGGCAGTCGTTGGTCTTGGTGGGCAACGCCGCGAGGTGCACGTGGACGTCGATCATGCTTGAAGACGCATCCTATCGTTAGTGTATCTGATGGAGCGGGTATTGGCCACCGTTCACTTTCGCTTTCTTTTGTATTTACGCGCTGTTTCGTGGAAGATCCGCGGTTTAAGGCTTATGCTAGGCACATGCTTCCCTTCACCGACGCCAAGCTGACGAATCTCGAGATTCTTGCAGTTGAGGCCGATCCCAACGCCTACCGCGGGCACATAGCCGCGGCTATATCGTTGGGAGGTCTGCTCTCGGGCTTCCTGTGCTGCGTGGCTTTCGCCGAGGACGTCCGCTTCTCCGCGCCGAGGCATGAGGTTCGCGCGCCGGTCGTCGATGAGGACGCGCGCGAGGCGATCGCGCTGGTGCAGGACTGGAAGTTGACCGGCGACGAGAAGGCGGTCGCGCAGCGGCTGGCCGGGACGGTCGGCAACCCCTACTACCCGCGGGCCTGGAGCGCGGAGAAGACGGGAACGGACTCCTACCTCGTGATCTTCCGGGTGCCGGCGGGAACGCCGGTGTACGCCTTCGAGGTGAGCCTTAAGACGCAGTCGGTGGAAGCGACCTTCGAGGCCCGGGATCGGTTGACGATCCTGCGCGTGCACGAGGACGCCGAGTCTCGGCTCCTGGCCAGCGTCAACTGATGACCCGCCGCCTACTATTGATAATCACTAGTTCCGGAACT
>JAYVZL010000250.1:0-4175 GCA_043783505.1 Elusimicrobiota bacterium | reverse complement strand
TCGGTCGAACGACGGGACGCTCGCGGCTCGCTGCGGGAATGAGGCGACCGGTTCCTCGGAAAGATCGGCGATCTTGTCGACGATGTGCTTCGCGTTCTTGTACGCGGTCTTCTGAGCCAGCTTCTCCGCCGCGTTCTTGTAGGCCTTGTCGGTCAAGGACCATAGCCCATAACGCAGCGCGTCGACGTCGTCGTCGAGAGGCATGTCGGCGGAGAACGGCCGATAGTCCCACTGTCCGCTGGCGACGTAATGGGTTTGATCGAACTCCCGCCCGCCGAGGCGGAGATCGACGAACGCGGCGCGGTTGCGCGCCTCGTAGGGAGCGCGCAGCGCCCCGAAGGTCGCCGACAGGCTTATGTCGGCGGAGTCGCGGATGCGGTAGCTAAGAAAGTAGGGTTTTCCCAGCCCCGCCATCTTCAGGCGCGCGGTCGTGCGGCGCATCTCCGAGCGCATCGCCGCCTGGATGGGGCCTTCGACGGCATGCGCGGAGGCGGCGGCCATGGCCAGAAGCGCGGCGCCGAGCAGAGCCTTCATCGTTTCTCCGCCGGATCGTGGAACGGCAGAGGCAAGACCGGAGGCTTTTCCGCGGTCTTCACCTTCTTCTCGATCTCGATCTCGGAGATCAGCACGCTCGGGGCGACGGCCGAGACCGGCACCCAGCCGGATTCCGCGCCGCAGCTCCCGTTGAAGATCGCGGCGTCGTCGGCCGCCGCGAGAATCTTGGTGAACGCCGTCAGCGGGGTGCCGACGATGTCCACGCCGCGCACCGCTTCGTCGGGCCGTCCGTCCGGGTAGACGCGGTAGACGAGAAGCGGCAGGACCTTGAAGGACTGCGGCGCGTCGCGCGAGGTCACGGCGAACCCGCCGGCGATGTCGTCTAGGATGAGTCCGTAGGGCTTTTTCTGCCGGCGCACTTCCTCGAGAAGACGCACGCGCAGCGTCTCATAGGGGACGGTCTCGGAGGCTTCGACCATCAAGTTGGCCATGCGCGGTAGGACGTGATGGCCACTCGAGCGGCGGCCGTGGCCGTTGGAGCGGGGAAACCCCGCGATGGGCATGCGCGACAACAGGAAGTTCTTCAGGATGCCGTGTTCGATGAGCGCCACGCGCGACGCGGGGGCTCCCTCGTCGTCGTAGTCATAATAGCCGCGAAGGAACGTCCCGTGGTAACGCTCGAGCGTGGGATCGTCATAGACGCTGATGAACGGGGCGACGATCTGCTTGCCGATCATCTTCGTGAACGTCTGTCCTTCTCCCTCGTATTTCTGGCGATGGCCCTCCAGGCGGTGACCGAGAATCTCGTGGAAATAGACCCCCGTGGCGCGGTTGCGGATGATGGCCGGGCCTGAATAAGGGGAGACGAGGGGTGCTTTGACCAAAGCCTCGAGCTCGGCCACCGATTTTTTTATGTCGGCGAGTATGATCTCATCGGAAGGGAAATCCTCAAGGTTCTGCCCATCGTAGCCTTTGTAGCGCTCCAGCTCCATTCCGTCGGGCGTGCGGCTTGACATCGTGTAGCCCAGCCGCAGGTAGCGGTCGCCGCTCACCAGCTGCGTGCCGTCGGTGTTGACGAGATAGCGGTTCTCCGCGTTGATCGAGAGCCAGACCTCGGATTGGAACACGAAAGGGTAGGGTTTCAACGCTTTCGACAGGCGCCGCAATCGATCGCGCCAGGCCGCGACGTCGACCGCGGGATAAGACGTCTTGGCGTAGTGAACGACGGGAGGTGCGGCGGAGAAGTCGTCGGAGGAGTCTTCCTCGGTCGCCGTCACCGCCTTGTTCGCCTCCACTTTGGTGAATTGATCGAGGGCTTCCTTGAAGGCCGCGTCGGTGCGGCGCCAGATGCTCGCGCGCAGCGCGGCGGCGTCGTCTTCGACGGGAAGATTGAACTGGGTCTCGTTCTGCTGGTAGCGCCAGGCGTCGGGCCCCTTCATCTGGTGATAGTTGTCCACCTTGCGGCTGCCGACGCGGGCGTCCACGCTCAACTGGCGCTCGCGGTACTCGTTCTCCGCCTGAAGCGCGCCGAGCACGGCCGATAGGGTTAGGTTGTGCGAATCCCAGACCTCGTAGCCGAGGAAATACAACGGCGTCTTTTCGACGTGCTCGAGCCCGCGGAAGGAACGGTCGAGCTCGGTCTTCATGGCGGAGAGCAGGACGTCGGTCTCGGCGAAGGCTCGCGCGGCGCCCAATACGATGACGGGCAAAGCCAGCAAGAAACGGCGGATCTTAAAAAGCGCCATGGCGTCGAATCATACAACAACGAGACCTATTTTTTGGTGCCGAAAGACCCAGGCGGCGGCCGGCGAACCCGATTATTCTTAAGGCAAGGATGCTGATGCTCCAGCCGAGCGCGCTCAAGGCGGTGCCGGCGATTGCGGAGACGGTTTTGCAGGGGATTTGACGGATACAATCCGGTGCTGGCATGGCTAGATGAGCCGAACGTGTTTCTTTCCGGAGTATTCCGCCCCGGGAACAGCTCACCGCAGTCGCACTTGAGAAGCCTGGTGGCGCAATGCCGGCGACTCTTGCCGCAAGGCGTGAAGCTGCGCCTGAGATCCGACAGCGCAGCTAGACTTAGCAAGTCAACACGAGAGCGAATTGAGCTGCTAAAATGGCCATTGACGTGACGGTATATTAACGGTATACTATCTATACTAAAGTGGAATTTGAATTCGATGAACGAAAAAGCCGGTCCAACGCGGCGAAGCACGGCATAGATTTCATTGAAGCTCAAGCCCTCTGGGACGATCCTGAACTTCTAGAGATTCCGCTAAAGTCTGACGATGAGCCCCGAGTGCTCTTCGTGGGACGAATCGACGGGAAACACTGGTCGGCTATCACGACATACCGCCAGATGCGAGTAAGAATCATCTCCGTAAGACGCTCTCGCGATCGGGAGAAAGAATTGTATGAAAGCTAAAAAACTAGACAAACTATTCGATGCCGGCGGCGATATTTCCAAGTATCTCGACATATCCCGCGCGAAGAGGACCAACGAGGCTCCTCAGCGAGTGAATGTGGACTTCCCGGCCTGGATGATTCATTGCTTGGACAAAGAGGCCAGCCGACTGGGTGTTCCCCGACAGTCCATTATTAAGGTCTGGATCTCCGAACGCCTGGGCAACAGGCCCGCCTAGAATCTTTTCATGGACGCATCTGGCCGGGCGCGCTCGGCGACAAGATTCGCCCGCCCATCCCTGCGCTGAGTCTTCCCTGCGGGCCTTTCTTGAGTGCGACATCCCGCGCTTTGGCGTCGCCCGCTTCCGGTGCAAGGACTGCGGCGACAGTTTGCGCGGCACCCAAGGACGCGGCACCCGCACAGCTTCACGTGCTGCAGAGATTCGGCTCAAGCGTCAATCTGCCGCCGACTTTTGAGGAAGTCGCGGCGATCGCTGAGGCCCTACGCCGGCGCATTCTCAAGCGGATGCGACTCCGCCGGACCGCACCCTGATGAGTCCATTGTTCGGCGCGGTCGCAGAAAAGACGGAGGGATAGGCCTCTCTCGTAGAAAATCGAGCCTGGATAAATCTCGAAGGGGGCTACACTAGGCCCATGGGAGCGGCCACGGCGGAAAGCGGGCTTGTTTCTCCGACTTCGTTTATGCGGAGCTATTTTTACTTAGCGAGAGACGTATCTAAGTCTGCAAGAAACCCAGAAGAAACCATCACGTGTTGAATACGTGATGATAGTTTTATTCAACACTCGGTATCGGGCCGTCGCGAGATTTTGCGTCACATCGAGGATTCCCGCGGTTACTTTATCCATCTGTTGTTCGTCTGCGACCGGCGAAGGGTCTGTAGATCTATACTCTCTGCACTTATGGCTGCGAGCCCACGAATAGAGAGCCTGAGCAATAAGGCCTAAGTGTCGCGGTCTTTGGGCCCGTGTGTATTTTGCCCGAAAGACCCAAGGGTGGGGTGAGCGGCGGTCACTTCATTCCATTCGCCAGATACTTTGCTGCTTGCGACCTTCGATTGTTCCTGCGTTTGAGGGTGTCCTAACTTTTCAGAATTTTAAGCCGGCAAAAAACAAAAACGACGTATTTCACAATGGGAAGAATGCGGGCCGAATCGGATGATTCCGATTCATTCCCGCCGAAGCTCGCTCATCTCAGAGATCAGCGACGTCAGCCGGGACGCGTTTCTCTTTATCGCCCACTATTTCATCCAGCAGCC
>JAYVZL010000249.1:0-24816 GCA_043783505.1 Elusimicrobiota bacterium | reverse complement strand
CAAGAATTGCACGATCTTATCAGCAGCTTTATTTCCGACGAGGGCGAGCTCGCGAGCTCCGAGTTGGCGACCGAGATTCAAAAGGAAGCCGCGGAATTAAGAAGCACCTATATGCTCGCTAAGTCCCTGTACGAAAAGGCCGTCAAAATCGCGGTTCCGCACTTGGCCCGACAACTCGCGCTCGAGAATCTCGAAGAGGAGCGCAGAAACTCCGAATTAAACGTGCAACATCTTAGAAGTGCGCGCGTTCAAAAGAAACTCGATGAGATGATCGCGAATCTCACGGATTTAACACCGCACTAGGCTAGCAGTTCGCGGGCGATGATCAGCGACTGGACTTCCGTCGTTCCCTCGTAGATCTCGGTGACGCGGACGTCTCGGAAGTAGCGCTCCACGGGGAACTCGCGCACGAAGCCGTTGCCGCCGTGGATTTGGACGGCGTCGTAGCAGGCCTTGTTGGCGATGCGAGAGGCGAAGGACTTGGCCATCGAGGCTTCCATCGTACACTTCTCGCCCTTGGCCAGTTTCGCGGCGGCCTGATAGACGAGCAGCCGCGCGGCGGCTATGTTGGTGGCCATGTCGGCGAGCTTGGCTTGGGTGAGCTGGAACTCGGATAAAGTCTTGCCGAACTGCTTACGCTGCTTGGCGTAGGACACCGCCTCCTCCATCGCCGCCTGCGCGATCCCTACGGCCTGGGCCGCGATGCCGATGCGGCCGCTGTCGAGTTGGCTCATGGCGATCTTAAAACCCGCGCCGACGATTCCAAGCACCGCGGTTTTAGGAACCTTCACGTTCTGAAAGATCAATTCGCTGGTGTCTGAGGCGCGCAGGCCCATTTTCTTTTCTTTTTTGCCGACCGAAAACCCAGGCGTTCCCTTCTCGACTAACAGGCAGGTGATCCCTTTAGCACCGGCCGCCTTGTCGGTCGACACGAACGTCAAAAAGACTGAGGCGAAGCCCGCGCTGGTGACCCAGGCTTTGGTGCCGTTGACCAGGTAATGGTCTCCCTTATCGACGGCCGGCGTCGATAAGGAGCCCGCGTCCGTACCGGAACCGGGCTCAGACAAGGAGTACGCCCCAATCCAATCGCCGGAAGCCATCTTAGGCAGGAACTTCTTCTTCTGCTCGGCGCTGCCGTGTTTGGCGATGGCCGCACAGACTAAGGAGTTGTGGACTGTGGCGCAGACTTGGAAAGAGGCGGAGCCGCGCGCCAACTCCTCCATAGCGACCGCGTAGGCGAGAGCGTCCACGCCCAATCCGCCGAATTCCTCGGGAACAGATAAGCCGAAGAAGCCGAGCTCGGCGGCTTCTTTGTAGATCTCAGCCGGAATGGCCTCGCGCTCGTCCCACTCCTGAGCACCGGGCTTCAAGCGTTTCTCAGCAAATGCCCGCGCGGAGTCGCGCAGCATCGCCATCGAGTCGGTGAAATTAAAGTCCATTATTTTTTGGGGTACTCGTAGAACCCGGCGCCGGATTTAACGCCCAGGTTCCCGGCCGCGACCATCTCGCGCAGAAGCGGGGAAGGCTTGTATTTCGTCCCCCCCAGGCCCTTGTCGAGGACTTCCATGATCGCCAAACACACGTCGAGCCCGATGTAGTCGGCGAGCTGGATCGGACCCATCGGGTGGGCCATGCCCAACTTCATGATCGTGTCGATGTCTTCCTTAGAGGACACGCCCTCGCGCAGGCACTCGATGGCCTCGTTGATCATCGGCATCAGCACGCGGTTGGAGATAAATCCCGGAAAATCGTTGGCCACCGCCGGAACCTTGCCCAGCTTCTCGGTAAGCGCGCGCGTCGCGGCCACGACCTCGTCTGAAGTTTTCTTGCCCCGGATGATCTCGACGAGCTTCATGACCGGCACCGGGTTCATGAAGTGCATGCCGATCACGCGCGAGGGGTCGGACGCCGCCGCGGCGATGTCGCTAATTGAGATCGAGGACGTGTTCGTGGCCAAGATGGCACCCGGAGCGCCGTAGGCGGACAGCTCCTTGAACACCGCGGTCTTGATCTCGAGCTTCTCCGGCACCGCCTCGACCGCGAAGTCAAAGCCCTTGGCCTCGGCGATCGTCGACGCCGTCGTGATCCGGGCAAGTGCCGCGTCCTTGTCGACCGGGCTTAACGCGCCTTTGGCGACCTGCCGCTCCATATTGCGGGAAATCGTCGCCCGCGCTTTGTCGGCAAGCTCCTTTTTCATCTCGACGAGCGTGACCAAGTAACCTTTCTGCGCGAAGACATCGGCGATGCCGTTGCCCATCGTGCCTCCGCCCACCACGCACACCCGCCTGATGTCCATGCGTCGCATCCTATCAAAATTGGTTAAATGGGTTATGGCCAAGAAAGTGAGAGCCGACGCCTCCCGACAGCCCTTTCAATATCCGCTCAAGCGCGAATATAAGGAACCGGATTGGACGCGCCTGCCCGGCTATAAGGGCGTCACCGTGGAGCAGTGGGAGTCCGCCCTGTGGCAGCGCCAGCACTCGGCCAAGAACCTCAAGGATCTCAAGGACGCCTTCGGCCCCTTCCTGACCGACGCCCTCGCCGAGGAGATCGTTCGCGATCAAAAAGAAAAGGCGACTATGTCGCTTCTCATCCCGCCCCAGATGCTCAACTGCATGGACGAGAAGGACTTAAAGAACGACCCCGTGCGCCGCTACATGATCCCCATGATCTCCGACCGCAACAAGGAGTGGCCCAATCACCCGCGCGCCAGTCGCGACAGCCTGCACGAGTCCGAGATGTGGGCCACCGAGGGCCTGACCCACCGCTACCCAACCAAGGTCTTGGCCGAGATGATCTCCACGTGCCCCCAGTACTGCGGCCACTGCACGCGCATGGACTTAGTCGGCAACTCAGTGCCCCAAGTCGAGAAGCACAAGTTCGAGACTCAGCCCAAGGAACGCTGGGCCGCGATGCTCGACTACCTGCGCAAGACGCCCATGGTCCGCGACGTCGTCGTCTCCGGCGGAGACATCGCCAACGTGCCGATCGCGCAATTGGAAACTTTCGTCTCTGCCCTCATGGATATCCCCAATATCCGTGACATCCGCCTCGCCACCAAGGGCCTTCAAGGCCTGCCCCAGCACTTTCTGCAAGATGACGTGCTCAAGGCTCTCGACCGCTTGGCCAAGAAGGCTTGGGACCGCGGTGTCGACATAGCCATGCACACGCACGTCAACCACGCCAATCAGGTGACGCCGCTGGTGGGCAAGGCCGTGCGCAAGATCCTTGAGATGGGTTTTCGCGACGTGCGCAACCAGGGCGTGCTCCTGCGCGGAGTCAACGGAACGCAGAAAGATATTCTGGAGCTGTGCTTCATGCTCCTCGACCACGCCAAGATCATGCCCTACTACTTCTACATGGCCGACATGATCCCCAACTCCGAACACTGGCGCCTGTCCATCGCCGAGGGCATGCAGCTCCAGCACGACATCATGGGATATCTTCCCGGCTTCGCGACCCCGCGCGTGACCGTCGACGTCCCCTACGTGGGCAAACGCTGGATCCATCAGATGGCCGACTACGACAAAATCAAGGGGATTTCGTACTGGACGAAATCCTACCGCACCGGCATCGAGACCGACGACGCCGACGCGCTGACCCGCCGCTACGAGTACCTCGATCCCGTGTATACCTTGCCGCCCGAGGGCCAGGACTACTGGCGCAACTTCCAGAAGACGGTCGTCTCCGCCTAATGGCCTTCACCTTCACGCCGTACGGAAACATCGAGGGTCTTCTTCTTGTGGAAGGCCCTTTTTTTCCGGACGAACGAGGATTCTTCTTTGAATCGTTTCGCGGCGACGAGTGGGCGAAAGCCGGCCTGCCGCCTCTGCTGCAGGACAATCTTTCGCGCTCCAAGAAAGGCGTGTTGCGCGGCATGCACTACCAAATCCCCCCCAAGGCGATCGGCAAGCTCGTGCGCTGCGTGCGCGGAAAGATCTTCGACGCCGTCATCGACATGCGCCAGAAGTCGCCCACCTTCAAAAAATCCGCGGCGATCGAGCTCGACGACGCGGGCAACCGCATGTTTTGGGTCCCGCCCGGCTTCGCGCACGGCTTCTGCGCGCTGAGCGACGACGCCATCGTGGCCTACAAAGTCACCGACTACTGGACCAAGAACGTCGACCGGGGCATCCGATGGAATGATCCCGAGCTCGACATCAAGTGGCCGATCGATCCTTCTACGGCCATCGTCACGGCCAAAGACGCGGCGCTTCCCCTGCTGGCCGACGCCGACAATTCGTTTTGAACGCAACTGACGGCGCCGTCAATCGTCCGTAAATGGCCATAGTCTCGACTTTACTTATCGAGCAAGTCCGCTCGGCCGCTGCGTTTCTTTTCGACGGCCCTGAACCCGAGGGCCCCACGCTGCGCTATCTTCGGGTTCTGCGCGCCTACGACGGCAGCCGTCTGACCGCGCTCGGCTACTATGAACTGTGCCTGTGCGCGCACTGGGCCACCGCCGGAAGCTTCGTGCCCACCGACGTGGACAACGCCATCCGCTGGAAGCTGTGGCAGGATTCCCAGCCGGGACTCATCGAGGAACAGGCGCGGCTCGTCCTCGAGGCCTTGAGCTGGGATTACACTCCAGTCACCGCGCGGATCGCGGGGAAACCCCCTTTGCGCTTATCCACGCATGAAGGGACTTGGTTTTCCGTCGCCGTCGGCGCCTACGCCGCATGCCGAGAGGCCCGGCCCGGGCTGTGCTCGACGATCCTCGACGCCATGCGCGCCGAGGCCGTGCGCGAGGATGCCGCTTTCGCCGCGATAGAAGCCGCCGGCGACGGCATCGAGATTCTCAAGGCCTCGGCCCTCATCGCGCATAATTTCGGCGACCTCGACCGCGTCGCCGATCAGTGGGAGCTGAAGGCCGACGACCCGCTGCGCCCCGCGCTGTATGACGCGGCCAAGCCCGGAACAGCGATGTTCGGCGGACGCCTGGGCCGCGCGGGCCTGCTCAATCAAAAATTAATGAGCGCCGACAACCACCGCCACTATCCCCTGCGCGCGGCCAAAGGGCTGCGCCGCTGCGGCGACCTGCTCTTGCCGGTGGGGCCGTTCTTCGACGACTGGGGCCGCCGCGTGGGCCGCCACCCCGGGCTTTCCTGTGAAGACGTCGCCGAGACCGTGCGCGCCTTGATCGACGGCTGGGTGCGCCTGCACGAGCCGGTCGGCTATGCGCGGGCCTTGGCCGGAATACTCGAGGTCTATCCCGGCGGCCGCCGCGCGCTAGGCAAGCTCATCCCCGCCCGAGACCAGCGCATGCTCGAGTCCGGCCCACTGAAAGTCGCCCTCGACGTTCCCCAGGCGCGCTTCGAGGCCCAGTGGACGAACCTGTTCCGCCGCCACGCGTTAGTGGGTCTTTAGACCTAAATTTTTTGCCCCAAAGCCTCATGCGGGCGTAGCGGCTCGATTCCTAGAATGTAGCGGTGAAATCCGCTCTCATAATGCTGGGATTGACCCTCGGCGCCGCCTGGGCCGCCATCGAGCCTCCGGACGATCCGCGCGAGGTCGCGATCGCCATCGATATCCTCAAGAATTCCAAGGCATCCGAAGACGACAAGCTCAGCGCGCTGACCTCTTTTACGAAGACCACCAATCTCACGGACGACGCTTTCTGGACCCTCCTGACGACGGCGGGCGACGCGAACCAGCCGGACGCCGTGCGAATCACCTCGCTGGCACGATTGTCGGGGTCCATCGCCTATGTTCTGCCCACGGACGTCGAGCGCGGCGAGCACACCGTCGCGCTGATGATGAGCGACAGGTTCAAGGCGGCTTTCCTCGCCATGGACAACGACCGCCTGCCCGAGTTCCGCGCCAAATGGCTCTACTTCTTCGGCGCCGTGACGCTGAACATACCCCCGAGGCTGACCAAACCCCTCGGCCCGATTTTTCTTTCCATGCTGCTCTCGAGTCTCGACACGGAGAAGGACGCCACCGCCATGAACGAGGGACTGTGGTCTCTCAACCAGCTGCTCGAGATCAAGTTGATCGCCATCGACCAAGCCGCGCCGAGCCTGCGCCGCATCGTGACCGCCGACCCCGATGAGGGCATACGCGAGACCGCCAAGGACATGCTCTTCTCCCGCGGAGGCCTCTCGTCTCGATGAATAAAATTCTTCCGCTGCTGGGACTGATTCTGTGCGCGAAAGCGTCCGCCGTCGGCATTGAGCTGAACTTGCCCGAGCTGCCCCTGTCTTTGCGGTTGCCCCGCGTTCACGTTCAGGCGGCCCCCCGCATGCTCGAGACCACGGTGGAGCGGCTGGCGCGAACGTACGCCGAGTCCGGCCGGAGCGCGGACGAGCAGGGCCGTCCGATCGTCCTGGGCGGCAGCCCCTACCGAATACGAGCCGCTTATTCCGCGCGCAACGGCAATCCGCTCCTTCTAATCGACGACCTCGACCAGAAGCACCCGACCGTCGCGGTCTCCTTCAACGAAATGAAGCAAGGCGGCGCGCGGCGATCGTTCGGCTGCAATAAAAAGTCTTACGCCATCAGCGCCGATCCCCGGGGCAACCCTCTCGACTCCGTCGTCGTTTTCTCGGGTGAAACAGACCAAACGCGCGTCGTCTACCGCGCCATCGTCGAAGCGACCCATCGCGCCGCGATGAAGCTTACCCCGCGCGGCGATACCGCCGAGAACTACGCCGTCTGGGTCGCCCCTTCGACAAACGCAGATAAGAGCGAGACCCTGTACATCCTCGTCAAGATGGACGACGGGGCGCGCTACGCGGTCTCGAGCATGTCCCTGCATCCTTTCCGCTCGGGCAAGCCGGTGCCGGTGTATATCAACAGCTACGACATGGCGATCCAAGTGACGAAAAATCCCGTCGACGGCGGGCGCGCTATCCGTTTTTGGAACGTCCCCTAAGCTTTCCCGAGCGCGGCGGTATTAGTATACTTGCGCCATGGAGTCCCTTCTCACGGAACAGCAAAAACTGGTGCGGGACACCGCCCGCGGCTTCGCCCAGAAGCGCCTTGCGGGCCTCGCCCAAGAGATCGAGGACACCCACCGCTTCCCAAAAGGATTGTTCAAGGAAATGGGCGAGCTGGGCCTGTTCGGCCTCGCCATTCCCGAGAAATACGGCGGCAGCGACGCCGGCTTCCTAGCCTGCACCTTGGCCATGGAGGAAGTCGCCCGAGCCTCGGGCGCGGTGGTCCTCTCCTACGGCGCCCATGCCTTCCTGTGCGCGCGCAATCTCTACCAGCACGCCAACGAAGACCAGCGGATGAAGTATCTCCCCAAGCTCGTCTCTGGGGAATGGGTCGGCGCTTTCTGCCTCACCGAGCCCGAGGCCGGCTCGGACGCGAGCGGCCTGCAGACCAAAGCCGTCCGCAAGGGCGACCGCTACATCTTAAACGGCTCCAAGATCTTCATCACCAACGGCTCCATCGCCGACGTCTTCATCGTCGTCGCCCGCACCGAGCGCAAGAAGGGCACCGGCCACCTGAGCACCTTCATCGTGGAGAAGGGCTTCAAGGGCTTTTCATCAGGCCGAGACATCCAAAAGATGGGCACCCACGGCTCGCCCTTCTCAGAGCTCATTTTCAAGGACTGCGAAGTGCCCGTCGAAAACCGCATCGGTGAGGAAGGCAAAGGACTCAACTACATGCTCCAAGGTCTGGACATGGAGCGCATCGTGTTCGCGGGCATGCCCGTGGGCATCGCGCAGGCCGCGCTCGACTACGCCCTGGCCTATTCGCTTAAGAGAAGACAGTTCAAGCAGCCCATCGCCAGCTTCCAGCTCGTGCAGGAGCTTCTCGCCCAAATGGCGACCGAGATCGAGGCCGCGCGCCTGCTCAGCTACCAAGCCGGCTCGATGCTCGACGCCGGCGTCCCCGTCTCCAAACAGGCCTCCTTCGCCAAGCTCTTCGGCGCCCAAACTGTCCTGCGCGCCACCCAGTCCGCGATCCAGATCCTGGGCGGCTACGGCTACACCAAGGAATGCCCCGTGGAGCGCTTCCACCGCGACGGCATCATGGTCTCCATCGGCGGCGGCACCTCCCAGATCCAGACCTTGATCATCGCCCGAGAATTGATCAAAGAGGCGTCGAGAAAAAAATGACGCTGGTGCATGAAAGCCGGATCAAGGTCCCCTATCAGTGGTCCGCCGGCGTCATCGGAACCAAGTTCTTCAAGGCGATTCGAGATGAAAAGAAGATTCTTGCAACGCGCTGTAAGAACTGCAAAAAAACATTTGTTCCGCCCGTTAAGAATTGTGGGACATGTTTTGGTGTTTGCGCCGATTGGGTTTCCGTCGGTCCGGAAGGCACGGTTATTTCCGCAACACAGGCGCTTCACTCCTCGAAGGCACATCCCGTTGCTAACCCAATTTTCGCATTAATTCATCTCGACAATGCCGACACCAATCTTCTCCACTTGCTTGAGGGGCCGCTAGAACGAGTGCCCATCGGCTCTCGTGTCCGCGCCGTTTTTAAAGACGCTCGCACCGGCGGCATCCTCGACATAGATCATTTTCAACTCGTTCCAGGCGCCAAGTAAATGGACCGAGTAGCCATCATCGGCGCGGGTCAAACGAAACTCAAGGCAGCGCGGCCTGATCAGACTTTCGCGGATCTGATCTACGAAGCCACGACAAAGGCTCTCGAACACGCCCAACTCAAGATCTCCGACATCGATAACATCATCACGACGTCGAACGATTTTCTCGATGGCCGCACCATCTCGAGCATGGCGGTGGGCGACGCCGCCGGCGCCGCATTCGGCGAAGGCAAGAATACCTCGACCGTCGAAGGCGACGGGACCTTCGGGGCCTTCTATGGGTTGACTCGCATTCTCTCGGGCTCTTACGGCACCACTCTCGTCGTGGCCCACGGCAAGCAATCCGAGGGCGACCATCATCTCATCACCAACGCCTACCTCGACCCGATCTATGAGCGCTCGGTCGGCCTCGATTGGCTGTCGGCGGGCGGACTTCAAGCGGCCGCCTACATGGCGCGCACGAAAACGACGCCCGAGGCACTCGCGCGCGTCGTCGTCTTAAACCGCGCGCATGGCGTCAAGAATCCGAATGCTCAACATCAAACCACGCTCAGCGAAGACCAGGTCATGAGCTCAAAACAACTATGTCCGCCTCTGCGAGAGCTCGACCTAGCGCCTTTGTCCGACGGCGCCGCGGCGATCATTTTCGCACGGGAGGATATCGCCGAGAAACGCTGTGCCAAGCCGGTGTGGGTCGAGGGAGTGGCGTTTAGCGCCGATAACGGCCTGACGCGCCGAGATCTGAGCCGAGCGACGGCTTTGACGGACGCGGCGAAGAAGGCCATGAGCATGGCCAAGATATCTGACGCCAAACGTGAGATCAATGTCATCGAGCTGTCGGAAGAATTTTCCTATCAAGAACCCATGTGGCTTGAGGCGATGGGCTTAGACGGGGTCGACGGCGACAGAATCAATCCTTCGGGCGGCGCCCTGTGCGGGCACGCGCCGATCGCGGCGGGTCTTGTTCGCATGATCGAAGCGGCCCAACAACTGCGCTCGGGCCCGACTGGATGCCGCGCCCTGGCCCACGGACAGAACGGCTTGGCCGGACAATCCCACTGCGTCTGGATCCTGGGAAACTGATGGCCAACCGGGTCGCGATCGTCGGCGCCGGACAAACGGACCACTCGGGCAGCCGTTGGGACGTTACCGGCGTCGAGCTCATCAATGAAGCGGTCCAACGAGCACTCGACAGCGCCGAGCTCACGCGCGACGACATCGACGGCGTGGTCATCGGCAACATGGGCCATTTCGAAGGCATCAACGGCGTCGAGCTCTGGTCCATCGAGGGCAACGGCGGCCTGGGCAAGCCTACGATCAAGCTCACCACCGGCGGCACCACCGGCAGCACGTTGGCCATCGGCGGCTATCACATGGTGGCTTCCGGATTATTTAAAAAACTGCTCGTCATCGGCTGGGAGAAGAACTCCGAGTCCGACACCACCGGCGCCATCACCACGGCTTTCGACCCCATTTGGGATCGGCTCGTCTTCGCCGGCGCGATCAGCGGCCTGGCCGTGGAGGCCTCGGCGTACATGAAGCGATTCGGCGTGACCGAGCGCGACGCCGCGCGCGCGGCGGTGCGCGACCGCAAGCACGCCGTCAACAACCCTCACGCGCACATCCGCAAGGAAATCTCGATCGACGAGGTCCTGCGCTCGCCGATGCTGTCGGACCCGATCAAGGCGCTCGACATCTGTCCGCGCACCGACGGCGCCTGCGCGGTGATCTACGCTTGCGAGGTTGTCGCCGAAAAGATCTCGCCCAAGCCCGCGTGGATTCACGCCACGGCCAATCGCCATCCTTACGCCTATCTGGGCGACGTGGACTGGTATCCCCTCCACTCTTTGGTGGCCGCGTCTAAAGAGGCGTACAAAAAGGCCGGCATCCGTGAGCCTCTCAAGGAGTTCGACGTGCTCGAGCTCTACACCCCATACTCCTTCGCCAATCTGTCCTGGATCGAGGCCTTGGGCCTGGCCAAGCCCGGCGAGGGCGCCAAGCTGATCTGGGACGGCGCCACCGACATGGGCGGCGAGCTGCCCATCAACCCCTCGGGCGGAGTGATCTCGACCAACCCGATCGGCGCCACCGGCCTCATTCGCGCGGCCGAGTGCGCGCTCCAGATCATGGGCAAGGCCGGCGCGCGGCAGGTGCCGGGTGCCAAGCGCGCTATGTCCACGGGCTTTGGCGGATGCTTCTGGTCGGACCTTTTAATCTATGGCGCCGACAAACCCTGATCTTCCCTCCGCCGAGCCGGCGCTCAAGCGCCGCGACATCCTCACTTTCTCCAGCGGCGAGGCGTTCCAGCCGTTCCATTACAGCGTGGGAGCGTTCGGCACGCGTTTTTTCGACGAGTTGAAAAAAAATAGGCGCTTTATGGGAGTTCGGTGCCCGGGCTGTAAAAAAGTTTACGTTCCGCCGCGTCCGGTCTGCGGACCTTGCTACTTACCTATGACCGAATGGGTCCCGGTTGGACCTTTAGGAACGGTGATCGCCTTCACGATGCTGCGCTTTGCCTTCATTGATCCCGAAACTGGGCAAAAGAAACCGGTGCCTTACGGCTACGGATTTATCCGTTTGGACGGCGCCGACACCAGCCTGCAGCACTTTCTGCAGGTCGACGAAAAAGCTCCGATCCATATAGGTATGCGCGTGCGCCCCATCCTGGAAGACGTTATGAATGGCAACCTGCGCGACATCCGGCATTTCGAGGCCGAAAAAAAATGAAGGCTCTGTTCTTCGAGGAGTTCGCTCCCGGCAAGAACTTTACGAGCCCCGCGCCCCGCGCCGTCACCGACGACATGATCCGGCGTTTCGCCGAACTCTCCGGCGACAAGAACCCCCTGCATCTCGACGACGCCTTCGCCGCGCGCACGCCTTTCGGCGAGCGCATCGCTCACGGGCTGCTGGGACTCTCCATTGCCAGCGGGCTGCTGCACGACGTGGGCATCGTCTCCGAGACTATCGTCGCCTTCGCGCGTCTTGATTGGCGTTTTTCCGGACCCATCCGGATCGGAGACGCTTTGTCATTAAACATGACGGTGCTCAAGACAAAGGGCGTAAGCCCTCAGGCCGGCTTGGTCGTCTTTGATTCGAAGGTCACCAATCAAAAGGGCGAGGCGGTCCAAAAAGGCGAATGGTCGCTGATGATCAAGCGCAAGGCGTGAACACCCTTCCCAAGCTTTTAAGGGCCCGCGCGAAAGAGAAGCCGGATTGCTCCTTTCTCTTTTTTAAAGATCAGATCTGGACTCTTTCAGAGATAAACGAAGCATCTGACGGCTTCGCCCGCGAACTCTCCGCCGCGGGTTTGAAGACAGGCGATCGGGTCGGCATACTTCTCCCTAATTGTCCGGAGTATATCCTCTGCCTGTTCGGTATTTGGAAATCCGGCTTCGTTGCCGTCCCCATCAACGCCCAACTCAAGGACCCCGAGATCGCGCACATACTCAAAGATTCGGGCTGTTCGTTTCTGTTTGTCGATGCCGGGCGACCGAAGATAACCGCCGACGTTCAGCTCCGAGCGCTGAGCGCAGGCACGCCCAAAGACGACCTTCTTCGCGAGTTCCACGGTCCCGTCGTCGAAGACGCGAATACAGACATAGCCTCGTTGATCTACACCTCCGGCACCACCGGCTTCCCCAAAGGCGCGGTGCTGACCCACGCCAATTATCTTTTTGACGCGAAGAGCTTCGTCGAGGCGATCAAGATGACATCGCCGGATCGCTTTCTGTGTTTTTTGCCGCTGTTTCACGTCAACGCTCAGGTGGTCACGCTGCTCTCCCCTTTAATAGCAGGCGGGAGCATGGTGCTCATGGAACGGTTTCAGCCGAAAGAGTTCTTCGAACTGTTATCTCGACATCGCTGCACCGCCTTCAGCGGCGTGCCCTCGATCTACTCGGTATTGTTAAGTCTTCCCGATGCCGCCAAATACGATCTCTCTTCGTTGCGTTTCTGCATCTGCGGCGCGGCCCCGATGCCGGTTGAAGTGATCCGTGCATTCGAAGAAAAGTTTAAAGCCCACATTTTAGAAGGCTACGGCCTGTCCGAGGCCACCTGCGTGTCGTCGATTAATCCCCCGCCTCCCGGCAAACGCAAGGCTGGATCGATCGGTTTATCGTTGAAGGGTCAGGACATGCGAATTACTGGCGGAGAGATCGAGGTGCGCGGGCCCAATGTCATGCGCGGATATTGGAACAACGACGCGGCAACAAAGTCGGCACTCATCGGTGGTTGGCTCAAAACCGGAGATCTGGGTTCGGTAGACGCAGATGGTTACTTCTATGTTATCGGCCGTATAAAAGAAATGATCATACGAGGGGGTGAAAACATCTACCCGAAAGAGATCGAAGAAGCTCTCTATAAACACCCAGCCATCGCCGAGGCGGCCGTGATCGGACTGCCCGACAAACGCTGGGGCGAAGAGGTCGCGGCCTTTATCGTTCTTCGTGAAGGGAAGGCTTGCACCGCCAAAGAGATCACCGCCTATTTAAAAGACAAGGTCGCAGACTTCAAGCTCCCCCGCCGCGTGGAGTTTCTCCCCTCCCTACCCAAGACCGCCACGGGTAAAATCCAGAAACTCAAGCTGCGCGATCAGTACCGAGCCTAACTCTCAAGGCGCCGGCGCCCTCTTCAGCATGCAGTGACATTGGCCAGCGGCTTTGCCGCCGCCGTATTCGTCCCCCGGTAAAAAGCGCTAAAATCGATCTATGATCTCGTTTCTCTTGGTGATGGCCCTGCCCGTTTCTGCCGCCGATTCCTCGCTCCTGATCTCGCGGCCGACGACGGCGTTAGTCAACGAAGAAGTCGAACTCAAGCCCATCGCCGGCCACCACTTCAATGTCGAGGCGCCCCAGAAGTGCGGCGCGGAGAAGGCGGGCTCCGTCACCCCCCGCCGCTTCCGCTGCCAGATGCGCGCCGCGGGCAAGGTCAAGGTCACGGCCAGCGTCTGCGACGACGCCAAGACGTTCTGCCGCCAAGAGAGGTTCGATGTCAAGGTCGGGGGCAACGCCTGGAAGAAGATCACTCGCGCCAAGCAGCCGCCGGCCAAGTCCCACTCCTCGCCGCCCGGATTCTTGACAAACAACACGGACAAGGCCTTGGCGCGGGCCAAGCGCGAGCATGCCCCCATCTTCGTGCATTTCTTCGGCATCTGGTGCCCGCCCTGCAATATGCTCGAGGAAGGCGTCTATCCCACGGAAAAATTCAAGAAGGCCTCCGCCGGCTACGTCAAGCTGGCATTGGACGCGGATTCGGAATTGTCGTGGGATTGGAAAGCGCGCTACAAGATCGGCGGCTATCCCACGCTTCTCGTGCTCGACGAGAACGGCCAGGAGGTCGCGCGCGCCGTCGGCTACCGCTCGCCCGACGCGCTGAAGGATTTTCTGGCCGAGGCCAAGTCCCTGATGCGCGAGCCCCTCGACCGCGTCACCGACGCCATCGCCCTCTCCAAGTCCGACGAGAACGGCGAACGGCGCGCGCGCGTGGCGCGCTGGCGCCTGGAGCGCGGCGAGTACGACGCGGCCGAGGCCGCCGCCAGCACGGCTCCCGAGGCGCGCCGCGAGGCCCTCAAGGCCCGCATGGCTCGGGCCTCCAAGGAAGACGACGCTCCCGCCTTGACGGCCGCGCTCAAGGTCCTGACCGCCGAGCTTCCCGACGACGCCGAATTCACCGACTGGGCCGTGCAGCTGGCCGAACGCGACCAGCCCGCGGCGACGGCGCTCATCGACGCGGTCAGGGCATCGGCCGACCGCTGGGCCATCGATCCCGGATTGAGCGCCCATGGCATGGTCCCGGGCGACATCCGCGCCTTTCACGCGTCTTATCTGGAAGCCTTGGGCCGTGAGGCCGATGCCAAAGCCGTTTGGTTCCTCGCGGCCGAGGCCTACGACGCGCAAACCGCCGATTCCCAGCTCGTGCTGCCGCGCGGCGCCAATCTCGAGCGGGCCTACTGCCTGCAGAAAGCGGGCCGCCTCGACGACGCGCGCGCGCTGTACGCGTCCCTGATCACCGCCTATCCCGACGAGTTCACCTTCCACTACGGCTACGGCCGGCTTCTGCTCGAGCAGAAGGATTACCCGGCCGCGCTGAACTCCGCGCGCAGCGCGGTAAAAACCGGCTACGGCGACAATTGGCTCAGGGCGGTGGCTCTGGAGGCCAAGGCTCTTAAGGCCCTCAATCGAAAGACCGAGGCGGCCCGCTCCATCGACGCGGCGCTGGCCGAGGCCGCGGCTCCCAAGTCCACAGCGGTGCGCACGCACCGCTATCTCGCCGACCTTCGGCGATTGCGCGCCGAGCTTTAAATCACGGTCCGGCTTAAGGCCGGTGAGGAGCGCCCTCGCTTGAGCCGTCGTTGCGCGCGACGACCCCCGACGCGACAAGTGAGGGAAACTTTTTTCCAGCTTCTAATGCATTGCATTAGAAATAACTCTATTGTGTCCCTTATTCGCTCGGTTCCCGATCGTTCTTATTCTGATTTTCATTCTTCAAAGGGGAGTTTTGCGCAGGGGCTGCGCAAAACCCCAGAGGGAGAAATGAAAAAAATATTTGGACGATACCGGTGCCAAGTTCGGGAAGAAAAAACCTAATGCAAAATCCGGCTAAAGCAGATCGAACTGGTTCCGGGAATAGTTCGATAGTCTTTAAGGCATATTGCCGGGCGCGAGATTATGCTTTAGGACGCGCTACAAGCCTTACGACGCGACGCGCAGACGTAATATGACGCGGATACCCGCGAGATTGACCTTCTGCTCCATCAGGGCGCGGACCTCGCGCAGGCGGCTCATGTCACCGTCGTTGTACACGCGCTGACGCCCGCGCGTGCGCGAAGGACGCAGCAGGCCATGGCGCTCGATCCAGCGCAATGTCCAGATCGGGATGCCGGTCAGGCGCGAGGCGGCCCCGATGGTGTAGATCGGAGTCGCCGCCGTGCGCCGAAGCGGCCGGTACAGTCTACCCACGAGGAGGCCGTCGACCGGGCTTGCGGCCGGCGCGGACGGCAATCGCCGCCGTCTCGAAGTGCGGCAGCTCCGAGCGGATCTTGACGTAAGGCGTCCATTTCGCGGTTCGTTTCACGAACATCCACGGCATCAGGTCTTTGGCGATCATCGGCGTTGATCCTCCTCAGTCCGTCTAGCCAGCTGCGGATATATAACAGCTTTCCTAATATTTGTCAATAGGTTATATAATAGATTATATCATGGGGTTACGCCGCCGCGATTCTTTTGTTAGGATTTGACGGACATGAAGACGCTGCAGATTTATCTCGCCGACATCAAAGAGCTGCTGCAGAGCCGCGACTTCGTCTCCGCGCGCACCTGCCTGCGCGAGATCAGCCCCATCGACTTAGCCGACGGCTGGGATTATTTCAATCCCGACGAGCGCGTCGCGATCTTCCGACTGAGCACGCGGCAGAAGGCCATGCAGCTTTTCGAGGAACTCGACAGCCCGGCGCAGGCGGAGCTCATCGGCAGCCTCCAGCAGAAGGACGCCCAGGAGCTGCTCAGCGACCTCGACCCCTCCGCGACGGGACGCATGATGCGCGACCTCCCCCAGCCCCTAGTGCGCCATTTCAATTCCATCATGAAGAAGGGCGGCCAGGAATGCGTCCAGCAATACCTGCAGTATCCGCCCGAGTCCGTCGGCGCGCTGATGCGCGGACGCTACGTGACGCTCGATGAAAAATGGACGACCAAGGCGGCGGTGGAACGCATTCAGTACAGCACGCGGCTAAGACGCATCGAAGAAACCCATCTCGACACCCTCATGGTCGTCGACTCCAAGAATAAGCTGCAGGGCGTCGTGGGCCTTAAATCCCTGGTCGTAGCGCCCAAGGACATGACCGTTCACGAGCTCATGGATCCGGCTCCGCGCACGCTCACGCCGAACATGGACCAAGAGGTCGCCGTCAAGCTCTTCACTAAGTACAAGCTCAAGAGCGCGCCCGTCATCGATGGCGAGGGCGGCCTGATCGGCGTCGTCGTCTACCGCGACATCTTCGCCATCGCCCGGGCCGAGACCGAAGAAGACTTCGCCAAGATGGCCGGCACCCAGACCGGCCTGCTCTCCCAGCCCGCCTGGCGCATCGCCAAGATCCGCCTGCCCTGGCTGGTCGCCACCTGCGCCGGCGAGATGCTGGTCTCAAGCATCATCAAGGGCCACGAGGACACGCTGGCCAAGATCGTGGCCTTGGCCACCTTCATCCCCCTGATCGCCGCGATGGGCGGCAACGTCGGCGCCCAAACCGCCACCGTCATGGTGCGCGGCTTGGCCACAGGCGAAATAGGCGCTGACGACGAGGTCGACGCCGTAGTTAAAGAAATCGCCGTGGGCATGATGATCGGCGCCTTCTACGCCCTGATCATCGGCTTCGCCGCCCACTTCTTTTACGGGGACCGCTATGGTTGGCATTTTTCCGGCGTGGTTGGATTTACCATGTTCATCTCCATGACCGCGGCGGCTATGGCGGGCTCCATCGAGCCGCTGGTTTTTCGCCGCATGGGCATCGACCCCGCGACCGCGACCGGCCCGCTGATCACAACCTTCACCGATCTGCTCTCGACCTTGGTCTACTTCACCTTGGCGGCCAAGCTTCTCCTGTAGCCTTTTTCTCGCGGCCGCCTCAAAAAGACGACCCCCGCGCTAGGCGCGGGGGTCGCTTTTTTGCCTACGGGCGAAGACTTACTTCGCGACCGGGGCGACGGCGGGAGCGGCGGCGGGAGCGACGTCGGCCTTCTTCTCGGCCTTCTTCGCTTTCTTGGAAGCCTTCTTCGCCTTCTTCTCCATCTTCTTCTCGGACTTCATCTCGGCCTTCTTCTCCATCGCGGGCTTTTCGGCGGGAACGGCGGCCGGGGCCTGGGCGAAGACGGGGGCGGCGAATCCGAGGACGAGCGCGGCGATCAGGAACTTCTTCATAGTCAGTCTCCTTGCATCATGATGTTCGACGAGGGTGCGACCCCTGCGTATTCTACACTAGTAATACGCGCCGGACATAAAAAAGTTCGAACTACGGAAAGGCTTATTGGGGTTCGGGTGGGCCTGAAGGAATTCCTTCACCTCATCCGCCCGTTCGAACACCTCGACGCCCCATCGTCTCCAGCCGAAGAAATCAGCCGGTTCCTCGAACCGGATACCGTAGTTTTCGGCGAAAAGCCGGTCTGAATTGCTGAAATGGGTGCCCGGCTTGCCATCGGGGCGGGTATCGCCTGGACCTTTCGCGTCGGCTCTCTTATAGGCGGAATCTCCTACCATGAGCGAGTTGTCCTTGTCGATACGGACGTTCGCGCCGAATTTTTCCTGCAGCGCCCGCTCCAACCTTGCAGCCATGCCGGTTCCCGGCTTGGTGTCGTCGCCTTTGAGCTCGGCGAAATCAAAATAATGGACATCTCCCCCCTGTCGGCGGATGAGCTCGACCGCATAGGCTAGGGCTTTATCCGCGTTTTCGAGTGAAACATGCCGTGGGATGCCCCCTTGATTGGAAACAATGGCGATGAAATAGCCCTGCCGCGCCAATTCGACGAGCTTGGCCCCGACCCAGGGCAGAAGCAGAACGTCTTTAGGTCCGTTGGCGGAGACGCTGCCCGAGAGCGAGACCCGAAGGGTGCTGTCCGCGTCGAAGAACGCGACTTTGACGGCTTCGTTTCCGTCGAATTGATAGCCGCTCGCGATCTGCCTGCGCTGCGGTTGGTACTCGGACGCCTGCGCGGCGTTCACGGTGGCGTTCGCCGTGGGCGCGGCGGCATCGGCCGGAGAGGTCAAGCTAGCCGTCATCACGGGCGAAGTCATTGATAAAGTCGTTTGCATCGGCAAAGCCGGCGCCAAAGTCGCGGCGGCGCCCATCGAACCCGCGTTCAGGGGCATACTCATGGGACGCATAGCCGTCATTCCGCCTTGGGCCGCCTGAAGGGAGGAAGCCAGCAACGCCGCGATCACGCTCAAAGTGTCTCTCATGGAAAAGACTCTAACAATCGGCCGCGGCAAGCCTCTGGGTCGATGGGCCTAATTTTTGGAGAGCATTGGCTCCTCTCTCGTCTAGGCCTTAGAGTGCGCGGGCGGCGAGGCCGATCGAGAAATCCTCGGTGGGCTCGGCGCGAAGGTCGTAGCCGAGCTCCAGATGTAGGGTCAAGGCGTGCAGCATGAGGCGCTTGGCCCCGCCGATCGGGCGCGGCGGCGGGCCGTAACGGGGATCGCCGAGGATAGGATGACCGATGGCGCTGAGATGAGCGCGGATCTGGTGCTTGCGCCCGCTCATCGGCTCGACGCGCAGCAGCGTGCCTCCGCGCAGCGGCCTCTCCACGCGCCAGCGCGTGAGCGCGGCCTTACCGTCGGGCGCGGGTGCGACCCGGCCGGAGCTGAACTCGCGCAGCGGCTTGTCAATCTCCCCGCTGCCCGACAGCGAACCGGCCACGGCGGCCAGGTACTCCTTCTTGGCCTTATGCGCCTCGAACTCGCCGCACAGCAGGCGGTGCGTCTGCGCGTCCTTGGCGAAAACCAGCAGTCCGCTGGCGTCGAGGTCGAGACGATGCACAACGAATATTTTGCGGCGCAGGCGCCGCTCGATGTCGGTGTTGACCGCCACGCCGATCTCCCCGCGCCCGGGGATGGTCGGCAAGCCAACGGGCTTGCACACCGCCACGATGCGGTCGTCTTCGAAGATGATCGGCGCTTCAAGTTTTTGTCGGGGGTCCATGCCTCGGGAGGATAACATCCCGCTGCGAACCGCGCCAGGGGATGTCCTAGAAAAGGATCACACCTATACATTCCCTCTTCCCGGGACGAGCGAATGTACACATACACTACATTTGCAGTAACCCTCGCCGAGTGCCTATACTATGCACGATGAAGTCAGCCAGGATACTTGTCGTTGAAGACGACCTCCCTAGCGTTGAGATGCTGATCCGGCTCTTCAAGGCCGGCGGCCACCAACCCACTGCCGCCGGAACCGCCGCGGAAGCGTTTGAAGCCGCGTCCAAGGGCGTCTACGACATCGTCCTTCTCGACCAGGTCCTGCCGGGCGCCACCGGCATGCAGTCGCTGAGAAAGCTCCGCTCCCTGACCCGCGCCCCGATCTATCTGATGAGCGGCTACACCGCCGAGGACACCCGCATCGACGCGGAGCTGCTCGGGGCACGGGGCTTCCTGCCCAAGCCCCTCGACGTGGCCGCCATAGAGAAGATCATCGCGGAACTGCCCGAGCGCCGCGCGTGAAATTCCCTCCTCCCGAGGACCTCAAGCGCGAGGCGCTCGCGGGACTGACCACCTTCTTTACGATGGCCTACATCGTCGTGCTCAATCCGGCGATCCTGTCCGGCTCGGGGACGGGCATGCCTTTTTCCGGCGTGCTCACCGCCACCGTCCTGTTGTCTTTTACCATGACGCTGCTCATGGGCGCTTACGCTCGTCTGCCCTTTGCCGTAGCACCCGGCATGGGCCTCAACGCTTTCTTCGCCTACTCCATCGTGATCGGCCGCGGCGTGCCTTGGCCCACGGCCCTGGGCGTCGTGTTCTGGGCCGGCGTCCTGTTCATCCTGATCTCGCTCACGCCCGTGCGCGTCAAGATCGCCGAAGCCATCCCCGACGGCCTGCGCACCGCCGCGGCCGCGGGCATCGGCTTGTTTCTGGCCTTCATCGGCCTAAAAAACGCCGGCTTCGTCGTCGCCGACCCGGCGACCTTAGTCAAGCTCGGCGTGCTCGACCGCAAAGTGTTCCTGAGCCTGGCCGGCGGCGCGCTCACCCTCTACCTCATGCGCCAAAAGAGCGCCTTCGCCTTTCTCGCCGGCATCTTCGGCATCACCGGCGCGGCCTGGGCCATGGGACTTATCGTAGCACCCGAAAGCGCCTTCTCCGCGCCCGATTTCTCGAGCGTCTTCCTCAAGCTGAATATTCGCGGCGCGCTGTCGCTCTCCTTGCTGCCGGCGATGATCTCGATATTGTTCACGGATCTATTTGACTCTATTTCGACGTTCGTAGGCGTGTCCCACGCGACGGGGCTCGTCGACGCCAAGGGCCGCCCCCTGCGCTTAAAAGAAGGACTCATCGTCGACGCCTTCGCCACGCTCGGCGCGGGACTCGCGGGAACCTCCTCGGGCACCGCGTACATCGAAAGCGCTGCGGGCATCGAGATGGGGGGCCGCACGGGCTGGACCGCCTTCTTCTGCGCTCTCGCCTTCCTGCCCTGTTTCTTTCTGGGCCCGCTAGTCGGGATGGTGCCGCCTTACGCGACCGCGCCGGTGCTGGTAATCGTGGGCTCGCTCATGTTCCGCAGCGTGACGCGCATCGACTTCAAGCACCTAGAAGACGCCGTGCCCGCCTTCCTGACGATCGCGCTGATCCCATTGACCTTCTCGATCACCCAGGGAATCCTCTGGGGCTTCGTCTCGCACGCGGTTCTTTACGTCCTGTGCGGCCGCCGGCGCGAACTCAGCGCGTCGGCCGCCGTCGTCGCCGCGTTGTCGGCCGCCCTGATCCTGCTCGATCACGCGCGCTGGTAGCGCGCGCCGTCACTTCCAGCCGCGGCACTTGCGATAAACGACGTTATAGGGATCGGGGCGGTCCAGCGCGGCCTGCTCGCGCTTCTCATCGAGCTCATAGCGCTCATAGATGGGATCGGTGATGCGCGAGATGCTCGCCTTGAGGATCTCCTCGACCGCGGTGTGGTCCGGCGATTCCATTGGATTTTTGCGCGTGGGCAGGCCCGAGGCCCAGGAGATCTCGGCCTCGATCTCCCCGGCCAGATCAGCCGCGTTCTCGCGGGCGAGCTTGCCGTGCTCCCTTTCGTGGGCCAGCACGGCCTCATACTCGCAGGAGCCTTCCGCGTACTCCGTGGGGATATGGATGATCACCGAGGAGATGGCGACCACGACGATCACATCGTCGAACCACGCCTTGACGAACAGGCTGCGGGTCGTGGTCTCAAAGCGCGTGTGCGTCGCCACGGCGTGCCTGATCGTGGTCAGCCCCTGGGTCCTCAAGTCGCTGCCGGTGGCACCCGGCATCAGCGCTATCTCGCGCAAGCTCAAGTCGTGACGGATCTCATTGGGCACCGTAGTCGCCAGCACGCGGAAGCGGTAGGCGCTCCGTCGGGGGCGAGGCGCCCGATGAGGGATGGGCAGATGCCGCACGGAGATTTGCGGGGGCGCGCAGGCGGCGAACAGCAGCAGAAGCAGGCCGACGCTCAGACGCCGCATGACCTAGGGGAGGGCCGCGCCGAGCACGGCCAAGGCCAGAAGCCAGCGCTCCTCGCGCTCCACTTCCTCGAAGGACTCGTAGGCCAGCTCGCCGGACGGAGCTTTGGTGAGGACCCCGCGCGCGCCCTTGCCGCGCAGCGCGGCCGGCGCGCGCGCGGTGAGCTCGCCGACCAGCGCGCGGAAATTGAGCTCCGCGCTGTAGCTCATCTTCTCGCCTAAGGCCGCGTAGTCGAAGTTGGCGGCCATGATGCGCACGCGGCGGGCGGGCTCGACGAAGATCAACTCGATGAAGGACTCGCGCCGCTCCGTGACGACTGCGCGCGTCTTCGTCTTGCCGCCCATCAAAGGAAGTCCGGTGGCCATCGTCAGGCCCAGGCGCACCGATTTCTCGGCTAAGCTTGGGCCCTCGGTCACGCTCTTGGAATCGCTGCGCGACACCGCGCCCGCCGAGATCACTTTCAGGCGCGACCAGGACAGCCTCTCGCTCTCGCCGGCGACGACATCGAAACCGTCGCCCCAGAGCTCGGCCTTGGCGACGAGCACAGGCGCCGGCGGGTCTTCCAATAAACTAACGGGAACGGCGACGGCCGCGTGGCCGGCCTTCGTCAACGCGTTCGCGAGAGCCTCGGCCTCCTCGGCCGAAGACGGTTCAAGAAGGATCCCCCAATTCCGGCGCAAGGCGGGCATCCAATTCTCGGGCGAGAGCTTGGAGCGGGCGGCGAGGGCGACGGCGACGAGATTTAAATCGCGCGCGGGGTCCCGAAGCAGAACGGCATGCGGCGGGTGCCCGCCCTCGTTCACTTCGCCGGGATCAGCGCGTAGCCGCGGCCGGACACGCTCACCAGCCATTGATCCGAGCGCCAGCCCAGCTTCAGGCGGATGCGGCGCACGTGGACCTCGACGGTCTTCAGCGCGCCTTCCGACGGCGCGGCCACGCCCCAGACCTCAAGGTAGATGGACGAGCGATCGGTCGGACTCGGCGTGCGGTTGGCGAGAAAATAGAGCAGCTCGAATTCCTTGGGCGTGAGATGCTGATAGTCCTTGCCGCCGATGGTGACCAGTTTGCGAGGGTAGTCGAGAGCCAGGTCTCCGACCTCGAGGCGCGCGGGCGGCTCGGGGCGCTTCTCGCCGGCGTTGCGGCGCAGCAGCGCGCGGCAGTAGGCGAGCAGGCGCTCGCTTTTGACCGGCTTGGTCAGGTAGTCGTCGGCGCCCATGTCGAGGCAGGCAATGTCCTGTCCCTCTTTATCGTTGCCGGTGAGGATGATGATGGGCACGCGCGCCGTCTGCGCGTCCTGCTTGAGGACCTGGCAGACCTCCAGGCCCTTCACGCCGGGCATGATCAAGTCCAGGATCACCAGATCGGGCGGGTCCAACTGCACGGCCGAGATGCCCGCCTTTCCCGACGGGGACTGGCGGACCTCGTAGCCTTCGAGAGTCAGTACGTCGCCCACCGCCTTGCGGAAGGAGCCGTCATCATCGATAAGATGAACCTTCAGTGTCATGCCGAGATTTTATATAAATGCGAGGTGGAGGCCAAGCACTTCGCGCTCACGATCATCGTCCTCGCCGCGGGGATAGCCCTGGGCTACGTCTTGGGCCGCCGCCGGCGCGCGCGCACCGAGTCGGCACTCGAGGACGTGGAGCGCCTGGCCTGGCTACAGCGGCTGTCGACGATCGGGCAGATGATGTCGGGCGTGGTGCACGAGGTGCGCACGCCGCTGAACACCGTGATCTTAACCGTCGAGCACGCGCAGAAAATACTCGACCGGGGCGGCGACCCGCGCTCCCAACTGGCGGCGGTCTCGCGCGAGGCCGACCGCGCCGTCGAAATCCTCTCCGACATCCTCGACTTCGCCAAGCCCTCCCCCCTCGACCTCAAGTCCGTGGAGCTCAAGCCGCTGTTGTCGAGCGTCCTCGAGGGCCTGAAGATCCGCTTCTCCGAGCGCGAAGTGGACACCAACCTCGTCGCGCCCGACGGCCTGCGCGTGCTGGCCAGCGAGCGCCACCTTCAGCAGGTGCTGACCATCCTGCTCATCAACTCGCTTGACGCCATGCCCTTCGGGGGACGCCTGGACCTACGCGCCGAGCTGTTCCGCGGTCAGGCGCGCGTCACCGTCTTAGACACCGGCGTGGGCATCGAGCCCGCCAAGCTCAAGGACCTCTTCGAGCCCTTCGCCACGGGCCGCGCCGACAGCGGCGGCACCGGTCTGGGCCTCAACGTCGCGCGCTGGATCATGAACAAGCACGGCGGAGACGTCGCCATCACCAGCGCCGGCATCGGGAAGGGCACGACGGTGACGCTGACGCTGAAGACGGCCTAATCCCCTCCAGGTCGACTATGAGCAGGTCGTCTTGGCCAGAGCCTTGCGCGCGGCGCGCGTGATGAGCCAACCGGCGGCGAGGGTGGCGGCCAGTCCCCCGATAAAGAACGCCCACTCGAGCGGCGACTTGGAACGGCCCCGCGCCCCGGCCGCCTCGCCGGCGACGGCGCCCAGATAGACGAAGAGAAGCGTGCCCGGAATGATCCCCAAAGCGGTCGCCAGGGAATACTCCCAGAAGCCGATCTTCGTCAGGCCGTAGGCATAGTTCAAAAGGCCGAAGGGCAGCAGCGGCGAAAGCCGCGTCAGCACCACCACCTTCCAGCTTTGCTCCGCCACCGCCGCGTCGATGGCCGCAAACGAAGCCATGCCCGCCATTCGCCGCTGCACCCAGCCGCGCAGCCAATGCCTCCCGATCAAAAAGGACAGGCAGGCCCCGACAACGGCTCCAAGCCAAACCAGCGCGAAACCGCGCCACAGCCCGAACGCCGCGCCCGCGCCCAGCGTCAGAATCGAAGCCGGCAAAAATAATATGCACGCCGCGGCATAAACGAGGATGAAGCCCGCATAGCCGGCCGCGCCCAAAGCCGCCACTCGCGCCAATACCTCATGAAGGAAGCCCGCCATAGGACATGCTACCAAGAAATGCTAGAATCCATTGCGTCAATTTGGAGGCCGAATGGCTTTTTACCGCAAGAAGCGTCGCAAGGCGGGACCCAGCAAGAACGATGAGAAGGTACGCCGCGCGCAAAATGCCGGAGACCAGGAGCGCGCCGCCGGCACCCTCTCCACCCGCTTTCCCTCCGTGCGC
>JAYVZL010000248.1:0-4197 GCA_043783505.1 Elusimicrobiota bacterium | reverse complement strand
GTCGCGGGGAGAGAGCGTTCGAGGAAGCCGGTCAAGGCCGGTCCCAAGTAGCCCTCGATGTGCGGCGTCAAGTTGACGCGCTCGATGTCCTTGAGAGTGTTTCGGCCGGCACAGACTTCTCCATAGATCAGCCGCCAGTCGTCGGCGTCCAGCTCGGGAAAGCCCATGTCGGGATAAAGCCGTCGCGCCAATTGGACGCGCACGACGAGCTGCGCGGCGCGCTCGTCCAAGCCCGGATGCTCGAGCTCGCCAGTAGCGAACTTCTCGGCCCAGATGTCGGCTGCGACTTTGCGGTCGTCCTTGCGCGAGGCGACCTCGCGCCGGGCGAGCGCCAGGCCCCGGAACATCAGGCGTTCTTCTTTGATGACGCGTTGTTTGCGCTCGTCGAACTCGGCGGCGGGCGTCCAGACGCATTCTTTGGGGAAGGCGCGCGCGACGGCCTCCGGCTCGAAGCGCAAAAATAGGTTCACGGCGACCTGCCGCGCTTGGCCGCCTCCGGCGCGCTCGCGGACGTCCAAGGCGAGGATGAGCGGGGAAGGGTTTTTGGCGACGCCCAGCAGCGCGCCGCGCCCGTCGCTCAAGCGGTAGAAAGATCCTTCTCCCTCGCGAGAGGCGAGCCGATCGATGAACGCGTCAAGCCACGCGCGCGAGAGCGCGTCTACGGGAGTATCGGGCGGCGGTGCCCCCGTTTTATAGAGGCGCTTGAACTGACGGAAAATCTCGGACGCTTCTCGCGAGACCTCCTCCCGCGCCCCGGCCAGGAGGTCCGTCGCGAGCGCCGACAGGTCGGCCGGTTGATCGGCGCGGCGCTCGCCCGCGCTCTCGAAGACCGCGGCCATGGCGCAGGCCCGCTCGTACGTCTCGGGCCCGAGCGTGAGCGCCGCCTCGAGCACGGCCGCGACCCGCGGCGGGGCGGGGTAGCGCAGCAGGGCTCGCCCGCGCGGCGTGATGCGGCCCGCCTCATCTACTGCTTCCAAAGCCGCAAGCGCCCGTCCGGCCCCGGCCCAAGCCGCTTCTTGCGCAACGGTGACCCAATCCACGTCCTCTGGCAGGGACGCGGCCTGCAGGCGCAGCGAGCTCAGCTCCAGCCGCAGGATCTCGGGCTTGAGGCTTTCGGGCATGCCGCTTTCGTCGGCTTTCGACCACAGCCTCACGCAGCGGCCCGGCGCCGTCCGCCCGGCACGGCCCGCGCGCTGCGCCGCGTTGCTGCGGCTGATGCGCGAGAGATACAACGTGTTGATCCCGCGCGCCGCGTCGTAAGCCGCGACCCGGTGCAGGCCGCTGTCGATAACCATGGTGACTTGGGGGATGGTCAAGCCCGTTTCGGCGACGTTGGTGGCGACGATCACGCGGCGCCGAGCCGAGGGCTCGAGTACGCTCTGCTGCTCGGCGAGGTCCAAGCTCCCGTGAAGAGAATGCAGTTCGAGACCCTGCTCGCGGCAATAAGGGGTGAGCACGCTCAGAGCGCGCCGGATCTCGCGCAGGCCGGGCATGAAGATCAGCACCGAGCCGTCGAGCCCTTCGCGCGCCAGATTCTTGAGAGCGGCCAAGGCTCCCTCCGCCGGGTCGGTGCGCGCCTCGAGCGGATGATGGCGCACGTCCACCGGAAACAGCCGTCCCGGAACCTCCACGCGCGCCGCCTCGGGCAGATACCGCGCCAGCGTCGTGGCCTCCAACGTCGCCGACATGACCACGATCCTCAAGTCTGGCCGGCGCTTTGCGCGCAGCGTCTTGAGCCAGGCGAGCGCCAGGTCGCACTCCAAGGTCCGCTCATGGAACTCGTCGAGCAGCACCGCGCCCACGCCCTTGAGGTCTGGGTCTTTGAGCATCTGCGCGATGAACACGCCGTAGGTCTGAAATACGACCGCCGTATCCGTCCCGCAACGGCTGTCGAAGCGCACTTGATAGCCGACGGTCGTACCCAGCGCCGTCTTCGTCTCCGCGGCGACGCGCCCGGCGAGGCTGCGCGCCGCAAGCCGGCGCGGCTCGAGCACCAGAACTTTTCCGGGGTATTGTCCCAGAAGAAATTGAGGGGTCTGCGTGGATTTGCCGCTGCCCGTGGGCGCCGTCAGGATCAGGCTTCCCGCGCGGCGGATTTCACCGATGATCCGTTCGCGGAAAGCTTGGATCGGAAGGGCTTGGCTCACCCGGACAGTTTAGCTAACCAAGGGCCTTTGGGAGCTGGAGGGGATAGCACCCCCTGGTCATTTATGTCTATAATATTAGACATAGAATCACCAGATCGGTTGTCCCCCGGAGGCCCTCATGATCTACTTAAAAGGCCATCTCGCCCGGCCCTTGGACGCGGTTTTCTCCGCGCCCAGCCGTCTGGCCGTCCTGCGCGCGTTGGCGCGCGCGAAGTCTCCGCTGTCGGGCAGGGCCCTCGCGCGTGTGGCCGGGATCAACCACCAGGGCGCGGCCATGGCCCTGGCCGACCTGGCCAAGCTCGGTCTCGTAGAAAGACGCCCGGCGGGACGCTCCAGCCAATGGCGCTTGGACCGGCGGCGTTGGCTCCTATCGGAACTGATCTTGCCGCTTTTGGAACGGGAGGCCGAGCACGCCGACGCGGTCGCCGACGCGATCAAAAAAAGCCTGCGCGCAAAGGCCGCGGCGGTCCTTCTCGGCGGCGCGGCGGCGAAGGGACGCTTGGAGCCCGGGCAGCCGCTCGAGGTCATCGCCGTAGAGGGGCCCGGCGGACGGCGCGCTTTGGGTGAGGCCGTGCGCGCGTTGACCGCGGAATTTTTAGACCTTTGGTCGCTGACTCTCGAGGTTCGCGTTTTGACTCGCCGCGAAGCCTTGCGCGCGGTCAACGTCGAGGACCTGTGGGAGTTGGCCCCGATCGAGGGTCCGCCCTCTTTTTTCGTGCCCCGCTGACAGGCCGTGGGAAGGGATGCGGTTCTTACGGCGCTTTCGGCTTAAACGTCCGCAGTAGGTTTTCGAAAGCCGCGCGGTCGGCGCCGCCGCCGGCGGGCCATGTGTGCTCGAGTACGAACAGCCCTTGCGACGTCGGAAGCATCACGGCACGCGAGGAAAGCCTCGTGACTCCCGCGTGCGGATTGCGGAATTCGGAGTCACTTAGAAACTCCAGTGCTTTCGCGCCGCCGACCGCGGTTTCTTGGAGCGGCGTGGGCAAGCCGGCGCGCCCGGCGCGATAAGCTTCGGGCGGCGTAGCGGGGTAGAGGGAGACGCGGATGGACTGGGCGAAAGCGCCGGGTCCGCTCGGCGGCCCGAAGAAAGATGCCTTGCGCGTCTCATCGGGCGAGTCGTCCACTTTCCAGCCGCCTGGGAGGGACGCGATGAAGCTGTTGTCGCGAGCGCGATACTCGGCCGGCGCGTTCGGGCCCGGCCGCGAGCAGGCCGCGGCGGCGAGGGCGATCAGTAGAAATCGTTTCATTGGGGCGCCGCGCTCGCGCTCGCGCTCGCAATAAGCGCGAGCAGCTCGCGAGGTTCCTCCCGGAGAGCCCCGGCCCAGGCTTTGGCTCCTTTCAGGAGGTTTTCGCGCTCGGTCGGAGGGGCTTTGAGCGCCTGATCCAGAATCTCCTCGGCCATGGATCGGGCGTCGCGCTGATAGGCATCGATCATGGGGGGCGGCCAATCGAGTTTCTGGGCCTTGAGGCGCGGTGCGAGAAGTGCGACGGCAGCCAAGCGTTCGTTGCGCTGATCCTGTTTTTTATTGCGTGTTACCCAATCGAGCAGCTTGTCGGTAAGCATGTTCGGACGAGTCTCCTTGGCATCGATTGCGCCCTGAGGCAGGCTCATCGTAAGGGTGAGAGCTTTGTACTCGGCGCCGGTCTTCTCGTAATAATTCACGAGGGTCGTTCCCGCTTCGCGCCGGAGCTTTGGCAGATTGGACAGGAATTCTTTTTCACGCTTATCGACGTCGGCTCGATATTTGAAGAATTCGGCGTCGCCCAATGCTAAACCCAACTGCTTGTACGCCTGTCCAAGCCAGCTCGCGGATTGGCTATTGGCCATGATCCAGTGCGAGGCATCGCGCCGGATGTCTTGCCGGGCACGCACATCATCAAGGGTCGTGCTGCCTGAGAAACCCGAGAGATATCTTTGGGTTATGCCATCTTTAAAGGCGGCCGGGTCGGCGGGCCGTGTCCCGAAAGCTGTGGAAATTGTCGTAGCCTTTGGTTGAGTGCTTGATTCTACTCGATTCGTTTCTCCTGTTTCATCTCACGCCACTGCCAG